>CAZAFU010000087.1:0-12062 GCA_964484475.1 uncultured Caulobacterales bacterium
GCCGTAGAAGACCCCGCGCTGGGGGACCGTGGTGCCGAGCACGCCAAGCTCGATCTCGGACGGGTCGAGGTCGAAACTCCTGATCCTGGTGGCGAGGCTCGCCGCGGCGAGTTCGACGGCATGGGCTGAAGCGAGGCTTCCCTGCCACTTTGCGAAGGGGCTCGAGAAGCCGAACCCGTAGGGAATATAAGCAAGAGGCTCGGTCATCAGAACGGCACCGCCAAGGCGTTGAACGAGCCTTCCGCCCCGAGAAGATCCACCCTCTTCATGACCATCCTGAAGCTCTCTTCGTCTGCGAGAAGCGTGTGCGTCTGGCGTGCACCGAAGGTTCGAACGTCGGTTTCGAACCGGTCGCGCTGGCGATACTCGAGCAGGATGAGCTTCGACCTGGCGATCACCTGCCCTTCCCGTTCGTCCGCCTCGACACTACCAACGAGACGAAGCGTCGAGGGCGGAGGTTCGGCTGCGAAACTTCGCGGGTTGGCAAGGCGGTGAAGCCGCGCCGCCATCATCGGATGATCGTCGTGGATATGCGACACCCCCTCCTGCGGGCTTGCCAGAGCCCGATCCACCGGCATCCAGTAACGGAACTCTTCCGTACAAAGCGCGAGCCATTCGTCCCAGTTCTGGTCGTCGAGGAGGTTCGCTTCACGGGTGAGAAATGCCTGAACGCGCTCTGAAAGGCTCATCCGCGCGGCTCCGACATGGCCTCTGCCCACGCCTTGTACTGGTTGCGAATGAAGGCCTCGGACGTTGCCGGGGAGCGCGATTGGCCGACATCGCCGTTCATCGTCTCGTGCAGACCGCGCGATGTCGGTATCCACTCACGCCCGCCGAACTCGTTTCCCTGCTGACAGCGCTCGTAGATTTCGAGATCGTCCGAGATGACCGGAGAGAAGGCGGAGTTCGCGCCGTTGCAGTACTCGATAGCGTTGACGAAAGTTTCTTCCGGCGCCCCCTTCAGCCTGAACACGTAACCGATCACTTCGGTGAGGTCGGCCCTCACAGGGCGGATGATCCTCACCGTCTGGTAGCGGGCATGCCAGGTGGACGACGGGTAGAGCAGCATCAGGTGGCGATTGACGGAAAGGACCTCGGACGCCCGCTTCTCCCCGAGACGGGCGGCCAGAGCCTCGAAATAGGCCCCCTTCGTCGAAGCAGAATAGTCCGCCCCCATATGACCGCCGATGTAGCTATGCCCCCCGCGCTCGGTAATCATCTCGCTTTCCTGGAAAAACTGAATCGGCTTGCCGTTGGCGAGCATCATGCCCAAGGATGGTGGAAGCCTGTCTTCGCCGCCATAGTCGCGTGCGATGGCGCGGGCCGAAACCACCGAAGCGGCATGGGCGAAGCCCGGATGGATCGTATCGTTGAGGTTCTCGAAACTCAGTTTCCAGTTGGCGCGGTAGTGGTGCCTGAGAACGTAGGGTGAGCATTCGACCTCTCCGTCCGGCGCGCGGTCGCACAGGTCATCGATCGAGGTCTTCATATGGCCGAGGAAAGAGAGAAGCGGTCCCGCGTCACGGCTGCGGCAGCCGAAGACGAAACCGCGATAGGTTTCGACCTGCTCGACCGGGGTGAGCGGAAAGTCCGCCAGGTCGATGACCCCGTCATAGTTCTGGGCCTGAGGTACGACCTTCAGCGTTCCGTCATAATCGAAGCGCCAGCCATGATAGGGGCAGACGATCCCCTTGGGCGCGGACCCCTTGCGGTCGGCGCAGAGTGTCGCGCCGCGGTGAGGGCACCGGTTGTAGAAAGCCGCAATGGACCCGTCACGCTGCCGCACGACGATCACGCCCTGATCGCCGATCCACCCGCCGACATAATCGCCGGGCTCCTTGATCTGGCTTTCGTGCGCAAGGTAGATCCAGGCGCGGCCGAACAGCCGGTCCATCTCCAATCTGAAGATGTCGGGGCTGGTGTAGATATCCCGGTGAACCCGGTCCTCACGGATGAGGCTTGCCGGGTCGATCGCAGCAGGTTCGGGGCGCGTGTAAAGGTTCATGGCTCGCGCAAAGCCTCCATCGCTCGAAACCGAAGCTAGGCGAAAGGGCTGGCGCGCCGAAGTAGCTTCCGGCGGCGAAGCCATGACGGACGGTTATCCTGCAGGACGGGTTATCGTCGAAGGCGGCGCAGTTATTTGCTCCCCGGGCGAGGCTCCCCTTAGATGCAGGATCAGTTTTCAAGAAAAAGGGAGCCTGCGATGCGCCCGGACATCACCAACCTGAAGCCGATACCCGACGACGTGTTCGTAATCGACCCGGTGATCCACGCATTCAATCTCTCCGAAGCCAACGTCGCCAGCCGGTATGGCGCGCAGCTCCACGCCATGTCCTATGGGCTACACGCTGGCTTCAGCCCCCCCGAAGCGACCATCGAGCAGCCGGCCTACATGACGGATATGCCCATCGAGGCGCTCCTCGATACGGTCTTCCTCGAAAGCCAGACGAAGGTGGCTGCCCACCATACGCTGACCCTCAATACGTGGTTCAAGGATGGCTTCTGCTCCCGCGAGAAAACCGTCGCGGGCGCCAACACACATCCGGACCGCTGCCTCGCCTACCTGGGCGTCGATCCCTGCGAGGACGAAAGCCGGTTCATCGAGGACCTGATCGAGCAGCATGAGGAGATTCCGCAGGCGGTCGGCCTCAAGCTCTATCCTCACCAGGTCGACCCTTACCGTAGATGGCGCGCGGACGACGACAAGGTCCTGCGCCTCGTCGAGCTGGCCCGGAAACGGGGGCTCAAGTCCATCGCGATCCACAAGGCGCTCCCCAATGGTTCGGTACCTCTCGAGAGCTACAAGGTCGATGACCTCGATATCGCGGCCGACAGTTTCCCGGACATGGCTTTCGAGATCATTCACTCCGGCATGGCTTTCGTGGAGGAGACGGCATTCGCCATCAGCCGTTTTCCGAATGTGTACGCGAACCTGGAGACAACCACGGCACTCCTGTGGGCAGCGCCGGGGCGGTTTTCGGAAGTTCTCGGCCAACTGATGTTCTGGGGTGGGCCGGAGAAGATCATCTACTCGACCGGTTGCACGGTGATCCATCCGCAGCATGTCCTGTCGCTGTTCTGGGATTTTCAGTTCACCGAGGACACCCTGAGCCGGGTCGGGGTGCCCCCCATCGACGATCAGATCAAGCGCATGATCCTCGGCGGCAATTACGCGCGGATGATCGGCCTCGATATCGATGAGGCGGCCGGGAAGATTGCCGGGGACAGTTTCGACAGGCGCCTGGAGGCCCAAGGGGGACTTGCTCCGCCCTGGACCCATTGGCGGGCTCATGGGGAGGCCGCGGCATGACCGACCTGCCTGCGAAGAGCATCGAAGAAGCGTTGGGCCGGGTCTACGATCCGTGTTCCGTGGCCGCGGGGAAACCCCGCTCCCTCATCGACATGGGCCTGGTCCTTGGCTGGCACGTGACGGGGCCCGGACGGCTGCACCTCGATCTCTGCGTGACGTTCACGGGGTGCACCATGGCGCCGCACTTCATCGAGGCGGCCCGACGGGAACTTCTGCAACTGGAAGGGATCGAAGCCGTCGATATCGAGGTCGATACGAGCTTCTTCTGGACACCGGACAGGATGAGCCCCGATCCCGAGCCCCCCGCAGGTGCCGAGCCCCCCGAGCCGCAGGCCTGGCGCCGCCGCGTTGGCGGAAACGCCTGAGGCCCGCTGTCTCCTACGAGAAGAATTCGTCCCAACCCTGAGGGTCGAGACCCATATGCCAGCATTCGGCCAGTTTTCCGTCCTCGACCCGGAAGATCAGCGCCTCTTTCTCGTCGAGGGTCTTGTCCCCGCGGGTGGCCCTGACCTGGGCCACGAGGACGACATGGTGATCGGAGCCGAAATAATCGATGGGATGCGCCCAGTAGGTGTCGGCGACCTCGCCGAGGGTCGCGAAGTTCTTCTGGATCTCCTCCCGCCCCCGGAAGACGCCTGACAGCCGATTGTTGCCGGGCACGCGCCACACCATGTCCTCGTGGAAGATCTCGAAGAGGCGCTCGAAATTCCCCTCCTGGAAACTCTCATGGGCCTCGCGAAGCATCCGCGCATTGGGATGGTCGCGATCCGTGAACGGCCGCACCGGCGGAAGGTCGCCAGCGTTCATATCCTTCGAATAGGCTGTAGTGCTCATGGTTTTTCTCCGGTCTTTCAGCTAAGCCGCATGGACATTGAGGGTGACGTCCACATTTCCCCGTGTGGCGTTCGAGTACGGACAGACTTCGTGTGTCTGGGCCACCAGCTCCTCGGCTTTCGCGCGCGGGACCTTCGGCAGGTGAACATCGAGCGTGACCGCCAGTCCAAACCCCGGCCCGTTCTCGCGCTGCCCGATGGACACCGCTCCGTGGACTTCCGAGCCTGAGAGGTCGGCGCTCTCCCCGGCCACATGCTGGAGCGCTGAATGGAAACAAGCTGCGTACCCGCCAGCGAAGATCTCTTCGGGGTTGGTCCCTTCTCCCCCCGGGCCGCCCATCTCGCGGGGTACGGCGAGCTTCAACTCGTAGCCGCCGCTCCCGGCGACGATCTGGCCCGTCCGCCCCCCGTGGGACCGTGCCTTTCCGGTGTACATCGCTTTCATCGAGGTCGTCCCTTCATTCGTTGCTGGACGGGAGGGTAGCGCCTCCCATCCGTGGTTGCGCTGTAGATCGGCAGACGGGTCGATGACTTTCGGTCATGGGCCTTGCCATCCCTTGCCCTACTCCCCGACCGGCTCGCCTGCGATCTGCTGGCGGAGGCGCCAAAGCTCCTCGACATGCCAGAGATCGGTGATCAGGCCGTCATCACGGACCTTGACGACGTCGCCTCCGCTGATCCTGACGGGAAAGTCCCGCGCCGGGTGCCCCATCAGCGCCTGGCCGCCATGGGTACCCGTCATCGTCCATCGGACTGACGCAAAGGGGGGCTGCACCAGGACCCGGTCGGTCTTCGTATGCGCATCCGGGAAGGTGCCGCGCCAGATCTCTCTTGCTGCGATGAGACCCTCTGCCCCCTCCGCCTGCCCCTCTTCGGGATGGTGATCGGTGAAACTCTCCGCGTAGATACCGTCCATCGTGCCGGCATCCCCGGTGCCGCGGAAGAACGCCATGTGCAGATGCGCCGCCCGAGCGAGCATGTCCCGCCCGATCACCATGCCGGCACGCCATGCGCCTTCGCGATGCCCCTGATCTGGTCCTCCATCCGGTGAAGCTCTTCTGCGTGCCAGATATCGGTTATCAGTCCGGCGTCGGCCTTGATCCAGTCGATGCCGGAGAAGCGGAGAGCCTGGCCGGTGCCCGGAACTCCCATCAACCCGCCTGCATAGGTCCCCGTGAGCGTCCAGAAGTCGGAGGCCAGGTCTTCATCCTCGACGATGCCATGAACTTCGATCCTCAGATCGGGGATGGCATCGTGGAACTGGCGGACCACGTTCTTCAGGGCTTCCTTGCCGGAGGGCTGGCCGGGAAGCGGCATGTGATCGACGACATCGTCGTGGTAGATCTCGTCCACAAGCTCGATCCGTCCACGTCCCCATAGCTCTTCGATCTGGAGCTTGATCAGTTCGCCTGCACTTCGTCGGTTGGGCATAGATGTCATGCATCCCTCGTCGCTATTGACCTCATCCAGCGAGCCTACGCGTCAGCGGTCATTCCTCCGTCTACGGCGATCGCCTGGCCGGTCACGAACGAGGCTTTCGAGGAGAGGAGCCACGCCGCGGCCTCGGCGACCTCCTCGGGCTCTGCGATACGGCCCATCGGGTGCACCTGCGGGGCCATCTCGGCAAAACCCGGGTTCCTGACAAAGCCGCGCTCGAGCAACATGGGCGTCGCGACGGCACCCGGACAGACGGCATTCACCCGCACGCCTGCCGGGGGCCCCCTCAAGAGCGGCGGATCGGGTGAGGCCGAGAACCGCGTGCTTCGATGCCGCGTAGGTGGCCATGCCCGGCGTACCGCCAAGCCCCATCACGGAGCTCGTGTTCACGATGCTGCCGCCGCCGCGGCCGAGCATCAGGTTCATCTGCGCACGAAGGGCCAGAAACATGCCCCGCGCGTTGACTGCGAACACCTCGTCGAACACCTCGACCGTCGCCTCGGACAAAGGCACCATGGAGCCGTCGCCGCCCTCGATACCGGCGTTGTTGAACGCCCCGTCGATCGCGGATCCTGCGCCCGAGAAAAACGCCTGGACCGCCTTAGGATCTGAGACGTCCACGACATGGCCCTCGGCGCGGTCGATCCTTTTAGCGAGGGCGCAGACGTCGTCGCGGCGATCGATGAGCAGCACTTTCGCACCGTAGCCAGCGAACACCTCCGCCGCGGCGCGGCCGATGCCCGATGCTGCGCCTGAGATCGCAACCGTCCGATCCTCGAGCATGATCGACCCTTCCAGTCAGGCCTGCGCCAGATGGGCGCACAGGCGTCGCCCCCACCCGCAGCGTAGGGCAGCGGCGCCAGCGCCCGGCATGAGTAACGGCCTTCCGGCCATGACAGCGGTTTATTTTGAACTTGAAACTTTTCTTGCGGGTGCAGTGCAATAGAGGATAGCCTCGCTGATGAAGTCACCCGACAGGTCGCCCATGGAACTTCGTCAGCTCCGCCACTTCCTTGAAGTCGCCGACAACGCCAGTTTTTGCCAGGCGGCCAACAAACTGCATATTACTCAGCCGGCTCTGTCGAAATCGATCCGGAACCTTGAGCTTTCTCTTGATGTGATGCTGCTGGAGCGGCATCCGGGCGGGGTTCAACTGACCGAGTACGGGCGCGTCCTCCACAACTACGCTACCATGGTCACCACCGAGCTTGAACGCGCCAGGGAAGAGATCGACGAGATGCGCGGCCGGGGGCGCGGTCTTATCCGCGTCGGGGCCGGTGTCTCGCTCATGAAATACCTGCTGCCTCACACGGTGCGCTCATTCCTCGAGGAGGAGCCCAAGCACCATGTGCAGGTCCGTCAGGGGCTGCGCGAGCGTCTGTTCCCCATGTTGCGCCGCGGCGAACTCGATCTCGTGGTCGGCACGATCAACCCCAGTCTCGAGCCTGAAGATCTGCGTCAGGAAGTGTTGTGCGGCGACAAGCTGGCTGTCGTTTGCAGCGACGGACACAAGCTTGCGGGCCAGCGCGACATCACCATCGCCGATCTCAAGGACTACAAATGGGTGATGCCGGACACCTCGTCCGAGCCGGAGAGCGACCGGCTCGCCCGGCTCTTCCGACGCGCCGGGTTCGAGCCTCCCCAGACCGTCGTCCGCACCGGGTCATCGATCTTCATGGCGACCCTGCTGCGCGACAGTGACTACCTGTCCTACGTGCCCTCGGCCCTCCTCAAGATGGACCCCGAATATGCGCACCTGCGCGCCCTTGATACCGAGCCGATCTGGGAAGATATCTATCTTGGGGTGAGCTGGCGCCGCAAAGGCGTCATGCTTCCCGGTGTCAGGCGCTTCATCACCACACTGAAGCGCACCGCAGGGCATCTCGAGAACATTCAGCAGGCAGAAAACCCGCTGGTAGAAGCCTAGCGGGGAACGACCGCCGTGGTCTCGATCTCGATCATGGCCTTCTCTTCCATCAGCCCGGCCACCTGGATCACGGCCATCGCCGGGTAATGCCGGCCGATCGTGTCGCGATAGGCCGCGCCAATGTCGGCAAGGGCAGCCAGGTAGGCCTCGCGATCCGTGATATACCAGGTCATCCTGACGATATGATGCGGCTCGGCCCCGCCCTCCTTCAGTACAGCGACGGTGTTGTGCAGGGTCTGGGCGAACTGCTCCGCGAAACTGTCGGGGAAACGCCCGTCGGTGTCCCAGCCGATCTGGCCAGCGACAAAAACGAGGCGACCGTCGGCTGAGATGCCGTTGGCATAGCCTTTCGGCCGTGGCCAGTTCGGAGGTTGAAGGATCTTCATCGGCGGTCCTTGCATCGGCAGCCTGATATTATAAGCTTAAAATAGTTTGCTGGAGAAGGCCGCGATGTTCAAGCCCGAACCGCGTATCCGATGGCAGCCCGATCCCGGGGCCTGGCCCACCGCGGAACAGGCCGCTTCGTCCCGGCTGTTCTCGCCGGTCGATATCGGTCCCCTCAGGCTCACGAGCCGGACCTGGGTGCCCGCGATGGTACCGTGGCGGGCGAGCGAAGAGGGTTTCGTCACCGACGAGGTGGTGGCCTGGTACCGCCGCTTCGCGGAGGGCAAGCCCGGCGCCATCGTCATCGAAGCGACCGGTGTACGCGATGTCCCTTCAGGACCCCTGCTCCGCGCCGCCGATGACCGCTTCATCCCGGGCCTTCGGCGCATTTCCGACGCCGTGCGCGAGGCGAGCGGCGGCGAAACCAAACTGCTGGTCCAGCTGATCGACTTCCTGCGGATCAGGCGCCGCCCGCCGCCCGACCTCTTTTTTTCCCGCTTTCTGCAGATCACGGACCGTCACCGCAGGGCGCTCGGGGGCGATGAGCTGGCGGTGCGCGCCAGCCTCGCCTCCTTGGACCGCGAGGAACTCGAAGAGGTGCTGACCCGGCGTGAGCTCGAGGCGCTGGACTTCGGAGCGCGCGAGCGGGTCACCGATACTGACCTTCCGCATATCGCCGATCTGCCGGAGAGGCTTCCCGGTCTCTTCGCTGCCGCGGCGAGGCGATGCGTCGAAGCGGGGTTCGACGGCATCGAGCTTCACTGCGCGCACGCCTACACCCTTGCTTCGTTCCTTTCGGCAACCAATGATCGCCAGGACGGCTACGGCGCCAGCCTCGAGGGGCGCGTCCGCCTGCCCCTCGAAGTCCATGCGGCCGTCAGGTCGGCGGTGCCGGATCGCATCGCGCTCGGCGCTCGCTTTCTGACGACGGACTGCATTCAGGGGGGATCGGAACCGAGCGAGGCCGCATGGTTCGGCGTCCGCTTCGCCGAAGCCGGCATGGATTTCCTGTCGCTGTCCCGCGGGGGCAAGTTCGACGACGCGAAGCAGCCGAAAGTCGGCCAGCCCGTCTACCCCTATACCGGCAGGTCCGGCTACGAATGCATGCCCGCCTACATCTCCGACGAGGAGGGACCTTTCTCGCGCAACATTCCGGACACGAAGATCGTCCGCGATGCGGTCAGAGCCGCCGGCTTTTCCACCCCGGTGGTCGCGGCGGGCGGCCTGCACGGCTTCGGGCAGGCCGAGAAATGGCTGGACGACGGGGCAGCGGATATCGTGGGCGCGGCCCGTCAGACCCTTGCCGATCCGGACTGGTTCGAGAAGACGCGCCGGGGACGGGGAAGCGAGGTGCGGGTATGCGAATACACGAACTATTGCGAGGGGCTCGACCAGACGCACAAGCAGGTCACCTGCAAGCTCTGGGACCGGACCGATCTCGACGCCCCGGACGTCCAGCGTTCCAGTGACGGAAGAAGAAGGCTCACCGCGCCGGCGTGGCGCTAGCCCTCGGCAAGAAGCTGTCCTGCGATGACGAGCTTCTGCACCTCCGATGCCCCTTCGTAGATCCTGAGGGCCCGTATCTCACGGTAGAGCTCCTCGACCTTCTGGCCACGGAGGACGCCAAGCCCTCCATGCAGTTGCAGGGCCTTGTCGATCGTCGCCTGGGCGGCCTCGGTGGCATGCAGCTTGGCCATTGCCGCCTCGCGGGTGACGCGGTTCCCCCGGTCCTTGGCCCATGCCGCGCGATAGACCAGAAGCGCGGAAGCATCGATGTCGAGTGCCATTTCGGCAAGCTGCGCTCTCGCAAGATCCTTGTCCGCGAGCGTTCCGCCAAACATCTTCCTTGTACGTGCGCGATCGATGGCTTCATCCAGCGCCCGCCGGGCGAACCCCAGTGAGGCCGCGCCCACGGTGGAGCGAAAGACATCGAGGACTGCCATGGCGACCTTGAAGCCCCGGCCCGCTTCACCCAGAAGGTGCGATTTGGGGACCTTGACCTTGTCGAATCTGAGATGCGCGAGCGGATGCGGCGCGATCACGTCGAGACGCCGTGCGACCTCGAGCCCCGAACTGTCCGCCTCGACAACCATCGCGCTGACCCCCCGCGCACCGGGCGCCTCCCCGGTGCGGACGAAGAGGGTATAGAAGTCCGCGATGCCGCCGTTCGAGATCCAGATCTTCTCGCCGGTGACCTGGTAGTGATCGCCATGATCTTCCGCTTCGCAGGCGAGTGCCGCCGCGTCGGAGCCGGCCTCCGGCTCGGAAAGCGCGAAGGCGGCGACCGCCTCCCCCGTGGCGACCCGGGGGAGGAACCGACGCGCGAGCTTTTCGTCGGCGAAGAGTGACAGCGCTCCTGATCCCAGTCCCTGCATGGCGAAGACGAAATCCGCGAGCCCGGAGCGGTAGCCGAGCGTCTCGCGGATCAGGCAAAGCGTGCGCACGTCGAGCTGCTCGCTCGTTCCTCCGTAAGCCGCAGGGACGCAGTTCCTCAGCCAGCCGCCCCGTCCGAGGGCTGATACGAGTTCGGCACAGTCCTGATCGAGATCATCGGAATGGCCTTCGGGAAGATGCCGGTCGGCCCACTCCGACAGGTCGTCCGCGATTTGACGATGCCGCTCCTCGAAGAACGGCCAGGTGAGGAAACTCCGGTCGGCCAAGGTCAGTCTCCTTTGAAGTCCGGCTTTTCTTTGGCGATGAAGGCTTCGTAGGCGCGGGTGAAGTCATTGGTCTTCATGCAGATGGCCTGCGCCTGGGCTTCGGCCTCGATCGCGGTCGGCAGTGCCATGTCCCATTCCTGGGCGAGCATGGTCTTGGTCATGCGGTGCGCGAAGGTCGGCCCGGAAGCGAGGCGCTCGGCGACAGCGGTGGCCGCGGCTTTCGGGTCGTCGCTCAACTGATTGAAGAAACCCCAGCGCTCCCCTTCATCGGCGGACATGGAGCGGCCGAAATAGAGAAGCTCGGCGGCCCGGCCCTGCCCGATGATCCGTGGCAGGATGGCGCAGGCGCCCATGTCGCATCCCGCAAGGCCGACCCTGGTGAAGAGAAAGGCGGTCCTGGTTTCCGGGTGGGCGACCCTGAGGTCTGAGGCCATGGCCAAGATGGCACCCGCGCCGACGCACACACCCTCCACCGCCGCGACAACCGGCTGCGGAGCGGCGATCATCGCCTTGACAAGATCGCCGGTCATCCGGGTGAAGCGGAGGAGTTCGGGCATCGACATTTCGGTCAGTGGGCCAATGATCTCCCGCACGTCGCCGCCCGAACTGAAATTCCCGCCCGCCCCCGACAGAACGACAACGTCCACGTCCTCCCAGTGGCGCATGCTGCCGAAAAGATCGCGCAGCTCGGCGTAGCTCTCGAATGTGAGGGGGTTCTTCCGCTCCGGCCGGTTCAGCGTGATATGAGCGATGCCGCCTTTCTTCTCGAACAGGAAATGCTCGGCGCGGTAGTCGTCAGCGGATGTCATCTGCGGCCTCCTCGATGGAATGGCGAAGCTTGGTCAGGAGTTCGTTGAGCTGCTCGACGTCATCTTCCGTCAGGCCGGAGAACATGCTCTCGATCCATTGCTCGTGCCCTTCGGCCATGGTGGCAAAGGTGGAGCGTCCCTCGGCGGTCAGCGCGACGCGCTGGACCCGGCGGTCCTTCGGCGAGACACGGCGCTCGACCAGGCCGTCCTGCACCAGTCGCTGAACCAGCCCGGTCACGTTCCCGTTCGAGACCAGGAGGTGGGCCGACAGCTCCGACATGGTGAGCCCCTGGTCTGCGCGTTCGAGCGCGGCCATGACGTCGAAGCGGGGCAGTGTCGCATCGAAGTTCGACCGAAGCCGCATACGGATGGCTTTCTCGACCCGCATGGAGCAGGACAGGAGCCGGAGCCAGAGGCGGAGGGACTCCTTCGCATGGAAGCTCTCGGGCAGCTTTTCCTTCGGTATTCTCGTTGTCACGCAGCTGTCTCCCCGCCATCGACCGCGATGGTCTGGCCCGTGATGGACGCGGCGTGGGGCGAGAGCAAGCCGAGGACGGCGTGGGCCACCTCATCAGGTTCGATCAGACGGCCCTGCGGGTTGAAGCGGGTCAGTTCGGCCAGGGCCTCGTTCTCGCTTCGTCCGGTCTTCGCGGCGATGTTGCGGACGGCGTCCTCCGCTATCGCAGTCCGGGTGAAGCCCGG
>CAZAFU010000088.1:0-3241 GCA_964484475.1 uncultured Caulobacterales bacterium
CCAGGTCGAAACCGGATCCGCCGTCACGTGGAAATACCCTTCCTGCGTCCTGCGTGGAGACGACAGCCAGGGCGAGTTCTATTCGATCGCCATCACCAACAACCATCAGCAGGCGGACACCGGGACCAAGATGGTGCACCTGGGCAAGAATACCCGTTCGCGGATCATCTCCAAGGGGATCTCCGCGGGCAAGTCCGACCAGACCTACAGAGGTCTCGTCTCGATCCATCCCAAGGCCGAGAACGCCCGCAACTTCACCCAGTGCGACAGCCTCCTGATTGGCGGCGACTGCGGCGCGCACACCGTCCCTTACGTCGAGGACAAGTCGAACACCGCCATCCTCGAGCACGAGGCTACCACGTCGAAACTCTCCGAAGAGCAGCTCTTCTACGCACAGTCCCGGGGCCTCAACGAAGAGGAGGCAGTGGCGCTCCTCGTCAACGGTTTCTGCCGGGAGGTCCTGCAGGAACTCCCGATGGAATTCGCGGTCGAAGCCCAGAAGCTTGTCCAGGTCAGCCTCGAGGGGAGCGTCGGGTGACAATCATCCAGTCTGGTATCCGCCGGCGAGACGGCGTAGCCCGCAATCTTTCCCACCGCCGCGTAGGTCGCGAGCTCGGCTACTACACCTCTGCCTGCGCGAGGCAAGAAAGGCAGCATGCCATGACTGAGACAGACACCAACCTGGTCCTCGAGCATCTCAAAATCATACGTGCACAGACGTCAGGATTTGGAGACAAGGTGGATTCGCTGCAACAGGACTTCCGCAATTTCAGGAGAGACCTGCGGGGTATCCAGGCCATGCAGGACCAGGACCACGAGGATATCCAGCGGCTCAAGGATCGCGTCTCTCGAATCGAAACTCATTTGGAAATGGCGAGTTGACATGCTGACCATCGACAACCTCACCGTCACCCTTGGCGGCAACACTATTCTGAACGGGCTCGATCTCTCGGTGCCGGCCGGAGAGGTGCACGCCATCATGGGGCCCAACGGCTCGGGAAAGTCGACTTTGAGCTACACCGTAGCCGGGCGCGACGAGTACGAACCGTCCGCAGGCGACGTGACCCTCGATGGCGAGAGCCTTCTCGAGATGGACCCCGACGAGCGCGCGGCGAAGGGGGTCTTCCTTTCGTTCCAGTCCCCGCCTGCGATACCCGGTGTCGCGACCATGAACTTCCTCCGCACCGCGCTGAACGCCCAGAAACGGGCCCGGGGCGAGAGCGAGATGTCCTCTGCCGATTTTCTCAAGGTCTTCCGCGAGCACGCAAAGACCGTGGGCCTCAGCCCCGAAAAGCTGAAGCGACCGTTCAATGACGGCTTCTCCGGGGGTGAGAAGAAGCGCATGGAGATGCTTCAGATGGCGCTCTTCGAACCTCGCTTCTGCATCATGGACGAGACCGATTCGGGTCTGGACATCGATGCCCTCCGGATGGTCGGCGAGGTGGTCAACAGCCTTCGCGGCCCGGACCGCGGTTTCCTCGTCATCACCCACTACCAGCGGCTCCTCGACTACGTGAAGCCGGACCGCATCCATGTCCTCGCCGGCGGCCGCATCGTCCACTCCGGCGGGCCGGAACTGGCCAAGGAGCTCGAGGAGTCCGGCTACGAACAGTTTGCGTCGGAGGCTGCGTAGTGGCAGGACCGCCTCTTCCCCTCACCGCTTTCGAGGACCGCCTGTTCGCCGACCTGCCGGAAGGCGAGCTCGCCAGGGTCCTGCGTTCGCGCGGGCTGCCCGGTCGGCGTACCGAGACGTGGAAATGGTCAGACCTGCGCGGCGCATTGCGTGACGAGCGCTCGCCTTCGGACCCCTACCGGGGAGATCCTGACGCGCCGACGAGCCTGGACGGTGCGACGGTCCTGACCCTGAAGAACGGCAGGCCCCAGCCGCCGAAGGGTATCGAGCCCAAGCCGATCGTCAAGGAAGGTCTCAAGGTCGGCACGACCTACGTGGTCAAAGACGGCCTGGTCGTCAGTTTCTACGACGAGGGTCGGGACGCCGAGGCGATCGAGACGGGGAACGAACTCTCCGCACTGGCAGCGCTCCGTCCGCTGATGAGCATAAGTGTGCTTCCGGGCTTCGTGCACGGCATTGTCCTGCGCCGTCTCTCGGATGGGGAAGGGCGGCACGGCGACAACGTCTACCTGACGGTAGGCGAGGGCGCCCGGGCAACCCTTCTTGAAACCCACGAGATCAGCGGCAGTCCCTTCGTGAACAGCCGTACGGAGATCGAAATCGACGCGAAGGCGAGCCTTGACCGTCTGGTCCTGCAGCCCGCCGCGGAGGAGGCGTTCGTCGTGCATTCCTCCGATATCCGCCTCGACGAGGAGAAGGATGGCCGGAAGGCGGAGCTGCGCCAGACCACCCTTGCCCTTGGGGCGCGGCTCGCGCGGCACGAGACCCGGGTCACGCATCTGGGCGCAGGCGACGCGCGGATCGACGCCCTCTACCGGCTTGGCGGCCAGAGGCACGCCGATATCACGACCCACGTCACCTTCGAAGGCGAGGACGCTGTCACCGACCAGCTCGTGAAAGGCATCGCCGATGGCCGGGCGCGCGGCGTCTTCCAGGGCAAGTTCCTGGTCAGGCGCGGGGCCCAGCGCACTGATGCCAAGATGGCCCATCACGCGCTCCTCCTATCGAAAGGCGCGCAGGTGAATGCCAAGCCCGAACTCGAGATCTATGCGGACGATGTCGAATGCGCCCACGGCAACACTGCCGGCGCCCTCGACCCCGACGCGCTGTTCTACATGCGCCAGCGCGGCGTGTCCGAGGGGGAGGCGAGGGCACTGCTGATCGATGCCTTCGCGGGTGAGGTCCTCGGCCGCATCGCCAATGAGGAGCTCCGTACCCAACTGGAGGATGTCTTCAGGAGGACCGCATGAGTTTCAACGTCCAGGACATCCGTACCCAGTTCCCGATCCTCTCGCGAGAGGTTCATGGCAAGCCGCTGGTCTATCTCGACAACGCGGCCAGCGTGCAGAAGCCCCAGGCCGTGATCGACGCGCTGTCCGAAGCCATGGGCAGTCAGTACGCGAATGTCCATCGCGGCCTCCATACCCTCGCGAACGAGACCACGGCGGCCTTCGAGGCGGCGCGGGAAACCGTACGCCGTTACCTTGGGGCATCGTCCACCGATGAGGTGATCTTCACGATGGGCGGGACCGATGCGGTCAACCTCGCCGCGAACATCCTCGGGCAGGAGGAGATCCGTGGGGGCGACGAGATCATCCTCACCACCAT
>CAZAFU010000088.1:3322-12024 GCA_964484475.1 uncultured Caulobacterales bacterium
ACCTTGACGCCTACCGCGCGCTGTTCAACGATCGGACGAAGATGGTGGCGGTGACCCACCAGTCCAACGTCTTCGGCACGGTGACGCCCCTCAAGGATCTTGCCGCCATTGCTCACGAAAACGGCGCGCTGATCCTCGCCGACGGGTGCCAGAAGGCCGTGCACGGACCGGTGGACGTCCAGGATCTCGGCGTCGATTTCTACGTTCTGACCGGCCACAAATGCTATGGGCCCACCGGTATCGGCGTGCTCTACGGCCGGGCCGACGTGCTCCACCGCCTGCCGCCCTATCGCGGGGGCGGGGAGATGATCGACGTCGTCTCCAAGGACCGGGTGACTTACAATGTGCCGCCTCACCGCTTCGAGGCGGGCACGCCGCCGATCCTCGAGGTCATCGGCCTTGGCGCCGCGTTGAAGTGGATCATGGCCCAGGATATCGAGGGCCTTCGCTCCCATGAGGCGGAACTGACCGCCCATGCCATGGAGGCCCTGCGGGCGACCAACTTCATCGAGCTCTTCGGGGGCGCCGAAGGCAAGGGCCCGGTGATCGCGTTCAATCTTCGCGGCGTGCACCCCCACGACGTGTCCACGATCCTGGACCGGCAGGGCATCGCGGTGAGGGCAGGGCATCATTGCTGCCAGCCTCTCATGGAAGCCCTCGGGGTCAGCGCCACCGCCCGGGCGAGCTTCGCCGCCTACAACACGCATGACGAAGTCGAACACCTGGTTGAAGCCTGCCGTAAGGCACATGACCTATTGAGCTGAGATATGACCGAAACCAACGACCAGAGCTTCGACCCCGAAACCGGGGGACGCGACATCATCGACCTCTCCGGGCCGCCCCCGGCGACGGCCGAGGAGAAAGCCAACACGCGGGTCCTGAAAGACCTCACGGAAGTCGAGATGGCCGACGTGACCCAAGAGGTGATCACCCAGCTCAAATCGGTCTACGACCCCGAGATCCCGGTGGACATCTACGAACTGGGTCTCATCTACAGGGTGGATTTCGATCCTGCGAATGATGAGCGGGGTGCGAAGATCACCATCGACATGACGCTCACCGCCCCGGGCTGCCCGGTGGCCGGCGAAATGCCGGGCTGGGTTGAAGACGCGGTGCTGAAGGTCAACGGAATCGAGGATGTCTCGGTGAACATGACCTTCGAGCCGCCATGGTCGCCGGAGCGCATGAGCGAAGAAGCGAAACTCGAACTGGGATGGATGTGATGGCACGACCGAGACCTCAGGCGATTACCCTCACCGACAGGGCCGCGGAGCGGATGCAGGCCATCATGGCCCGCGCCGACAATGACTATATCGGCGTACGTATCGGTGTGAAGAAGGGCGGCTGCGCGGGGATGGAATACACCCTCGACTACGCGACCGACAAGGAAGCGCTGGACGAGGTGGTGGAAGACCAGGGTGTCACCATCCTCATCGACCCCAAGGCGATCCTGTTCCTCCTCGGCACCGAAGTCGATTACGTCACCGAGAAGCTTGCCTCCAAGTTCGTCTTCAACAACCCCAACCAGACCGACGCCTGCGGCTGCGGGGAGAGTGTGACGATCATTCCGGCGAATGCCTAGCTTCTTATCGAAAAGCGATAAATGTTCTTGATGTCACGGCGGCAGGGGCCTATCAGCGTTTCTGAGAGGGAGACGCGATGCTGTCCGATCAGGCTTTCTGGAACCGCACAGCTGACAAGTATTACCGCTCCGGGATCAGCGATGAAGACGCCTACGCCCATAAGCTGAAGCGAACCGAAGAGCACTATACCGCGCAGAGTGACCTCCTCGAGGTTGGCTGCGGTACCGGCATGACCGCTGCTCACCATGCTCGGAAGGTGAGGTCCTACCTCGCCACCGACGTTTCAGGGAAGATGCTCGACTATGGGCGCCAGCGCGCTTCCGAAGCGGGTCTCGACAATCTGCGGTTCGAGCGGCGGGGGCTGCACGAGGTCGCTGATCTCGACGAGACCTTCGACATGGTGCTGGCCCTCAGTATCCTGCATCTCGTTCCCGACCTGGACCGCTCGGTCATGACGCTGAAGGACCGGTTGCGGCCGGGTGGGACGCTGGTGACGAGCACCCCCTGCCTGGGCGACTTCCCCTTCTACATCCACCTCATGATTCCCGCCATGAGGCTCTTCGGCAATGCGCCCGAAGTTCGTTTCTTCTCCAGGGACGATCTGCGCGACAGTTTGCGCAAGGCCGGACTGACGATCGTTGAAGACTGGCAACCGAAAGGCCGGATGACGGCGCTGTTCCTGATCGCAAAGCGCGACGCCTAGCCAGGGTCCTGCAAGGGGCAAGGCCCTGCCGGCACCTTCGGACCCCGTCGGGAGGCTCTTCCGCTCGCCACGTGGGGCAAGGGGGTACAACCCACCAAACCATTTGCGCCCGCGCCCGCACGGCCTTATCTCCGGCGGCTATGACCGCCACTGTCAACGATATCCGCCGCACCTTCCTCGACTTCTTCGAAAGCCGCGAGCACAAGGTCGTGCCCTCCGCGCCGCTGCTGCCGCAGTCGGACCCGACGCTGCTCTTCGTCAACGCGGGCATGGTCCCGTTCAAGAACATCTTCACGGGCAAGGAGACCCCGCCCGCACCACGCGCCACGAGCGCGCAGAAATGCCTGCGTGCGGGCGGCAAGCACAACGACCTCGACAATGTGGGGTATACGGCACGCCACCACACCTTCTTCGAGATGCTCGGCAATTTCTCGTTCGGCGACTACTTCAAGGAGCAGGCGATCGAGAACGCGTGGACACTGGTCACCAGGGAGTTCGGTCTCGATCCGGAGAAACTTCTCGTGACGGTCTACCACACCGACGATGAGGCAGCCGATGCGTGGAAGCGGATCGCAGGCTTCCCCGACGACAAGATCATCCGGATCGGTACCAGTGACAATTTCTGGTCCATGGGCGATACCGGCCCCTGCGGGCCGTGCTCGGAAATCTTCTACGACCATGGCGAGGATATCCCGGGCGGCCCCCCGGGCTCTCCCGACGAGGACGGGGACCGGTTCATCGAGATCTGGAACCTCGTCTTCATGCAGTTCGACCAGCAGAAGGATGGCTCCCGAGAGGCATTGCCCAAGCCTTCGATCGACACCGGCATGGGTCTCGAGCGGATCGCAGCTGTCCTTCAGGATGTCCATTCGAACTACGACATCGACCTCTTTCGCGCCATCATCGATCAGTCCAAGGACATCACCGGCCGGGGCGAGGGGGGAGAGGACGGCGCTGCGCACCGGGTGATCGCGGATCACCTTCGCTCCTCGGCGTTCCTGGTGGCGGACGGTGTCACCCCTTCGAACGAGGGGCGGGGTTATGTCCTGCGCCGGATCATGCGCCGGGCCATGCGCTATGCGGCCAGCCTCGGGGCGAAGGACCCCCTGATGCACCAGCTCGTGCCGGTGCTCGTCGGCAAGATGGGCGGATCCTATCCTGAACTTCAGCGTTCGGAGAAACTGATCGCCGACACCCTGCGTCTCGAAGAGGAGAAGTTCGCGGGGCTTCTCGACCGTGGGCTGAGGCTTCTCTCCGACGAGACCCAGAAACTGCCCGAGGGCGGGACGCTTCCCGGCGAGGCGGCCTTCAAGCTCTACGACACCTATGGCTTCCCTCTCGACCTGACCGCCGATGCCTTGCGTCGCCAGGGCTATGGTCTTGACACCGATGGCTTTGACGAGGCCATGGCCGAACAGAAGCGCAGGGCACGGGCGTCCTCCAACTTCGCGGGCGACGCAGGCGACGAGAAGATCTGGTACGATCTCGCCGACCGCCATGGCGCGACCGAGTTCGTGGGCTATGCCCATGCAAGGGCCGCCGGTTCACTCCTGGCCATCGTCAAGGATGGTCAGCTGACCGAAGAGGCGACGGACGGCGACGAGGTCCTTTTCGTCACCAACCAGACCCCCTTCTACGGCGAAAGCGGCGGGCAGACCGGCGACAGCGGGACAGCGCAGACCGATGCGGGCGCGAAGCTCGCGGTGGCGGATACCAAGAAGAAGTCCGGGCTCAGCGTGCATGTGGCAAAGGTCGAGAGTGGGACGGTGAAGACCGGTGACGCTCTGACCCTCGCGATCGATGATGCCCGGCGTGAGCGGATCAAATCGAACCACTCGGCAACCCACCTCGTTCACGCCGCCCTGCGGAACGTCCTTGGCGAGCACGTGACCCAGAAGGGCAGCTTCGTCGGTCCCGACAGGCTGCGCTTCGACTTCAGCCATCACCAGGCGATGACCCGCGAGGAGATCGACGCCGTCGAGGCCGAGGTCAATGCCGTGGTCCAGCAGAACGACGAGGGCGTCATCAAGCTCATGCCCTATGACCGGGCCATCGAAGAGGGCGCGATGGCGCTTTTCGGCGAAAAATACGATGACGAGGTCCGTGTGCTGAGTCTCGGGCGCGCACTCGATGGCGCCGGGCCCTATTCGGTGGAGCTCTGCGGCGGTACCCACGTTGCGCGGTCGGGGGATATTTCGCTTTTCGCCATTGTCTCCGAAGGCGCTGTCGCCTCGGGGATCAGGAGGATCGAGGCGGTCACCGGCGAAGCCGCGAGGCGCCATCTCAAGGATCAGGCCAACGCAGCGCAGCGTGCAGCATCGGCCCTCAAGACCAGTCCGGACGAACTTCTCGGCCGGATCGAGGCCCTTCAGGAAGAGCGCAAGCGCCTCGAAAAGGATCTCGTCGCCGCGCGCAAGAAGGCCGCGACCGGTGGCAGCGGGGCCAAGGCAGAGGCCGTCGGCGATGTCCAGTACACCTCGGCGGTGATGGAGGGCCTGCCCGCGAAGGAACTCCGCGGCATGATAGCCGACGCACTGAAGGCCGGAGACAGGGCCGTGGCCGCTTTCGTAGCCGTGAATGACGGCAAGGCCAGTGTTTCCGTCGGCGTTTCCAAGGGGCTGACCGAGCAGTATCCGGCCCCCGAGCTGGTCAAGCTGGCGGTCGAGGCCCTGGGCGGCAAGGGCGGCGGCGGCAAGCCCGATCTCGCCCATGGCGGCGGCCCCGATGCGGGCAAGGCCGAAGACGCTCTCAGGGCCGTGCGCGAGCGGATCGCCTCCTGACCCTTGGCGGGGCGGGGGAAGCCGTCTAACCCCTCGTCCATGACAGACCAGGTTCAATTTGCCCGCGAGGGCGGCTGGGGGATCGTCACCCTCGACCGCCCGAAAGCCCTCAATGCCCTCACCTCCGAGATGTGCGTCGCCATCGATGCGCAGCTGAGGGACTGGGCGACGGACGACGGCGTCGCTGCCATCCTCGTCGAGGGCGAGGGGGATCGCGCCTTCTGCGCGGGCGGGGATATCCGCTGGCTTGCGGAAACCGCGAAACGCGACCCCGCCGAGGCGGCCACCTTCTTCCGCAAGGAGTACCGGCTCAACAACCTGATCGCGGACTATGACAAGCCGTATATCGCCCTCATCGACGGGATCTGCATGGGCGGGGGCGTTGGTCTTTCCTGCATGGCGGACCGCCGGATCATGACCGAACGGTCGAAGTGGGCGATGCCCGAATGCGGGATCGGCCTGATCCCCGATGTGGGCGCGAGCTATGCTCTCAACCGGCTCAAGGGCGGGACGGGGATGTTCCTCGCTCTGACCGGCACGAGGATGTCCGGTGCGGATTGCCTTTCAGCGGAGATCGCGACGAATCTTATCGCTGACGATGCGCTCGCTGCCACGCGGCAGGCTCTCCTGGAGGCCGATCTCTCGGGCGATGCCCTCGGTGCGATCGACCGCGCCATCGGTGCGCATAACCCCACCGAGCCAGGCAGCTTCGTCCACTCGATGCGCGACATCGACCAGCACTTCTCCAGCGTCACCTCCATTCAGGAACTGAAGCGGAGCCTCGCGGAGATGGGCGGCGCCTTCGGGCAGGGTTGCCTCGACCAGATGGCGCCGGGAAGCCCGACGAGCCAGGTCCTGACGCTTCGTCTCCTGAAGGATGCGCCCGGAAGCTTCGCCGAATGCATCGCCCGCGAGTTCTGCGTGACGGCGCATCTTCTGGAGGGGCCTGATTTCCTCGAAGGGGTCCGTGCGCAGATCATCGACAAGGACCGGGAGCCGAAATGGCGGCCTGCCGACGTGGCCGAGGTCGATCCCGCCCGGATCGACTGGTACTTCACAACGCCTGACCACGGCGCGCTCGAACTTTAGGTGCGGGGTATCGAACCGGGTGGGAGCGGACTTGCCGGTTGAAGCGCGTCAGGACATTGCCCGCACGCCGGTTGGGCATGCTCGGGCTCTCGACCGCGAGTGGCTCCTGCACCTGAATGGCGGAAAGCCGGCTGGCCATCTCCTGAAGATCGGTCTCGACGAGGGCCGCGATGCCGTCGTTGAGGCCGTCGCCGATTGCGCCAGGATAGTTCTTCGGACGGCTGATGACCGTTCATACTGACCGAGCTGAGCCATGTCGCGGTTGTCCGCCTGAACGGCGCGAACTCAAGGGTCCATTCCCGCCGTCGCGCTTTATCGTGATGCTGATGCCGTTATCGTCCGTCAGCTGCTCGCCACTGGCGCCGAGGTGGCTGCCGTTGCTCGATCCGGCGGTGGCAATGCGCGCATGTTGGCGCATGGCAAGGAGCAAGAACGCGGCGGTGTCTTTGGCGTCCCGGACTTTGTGTCACGTCGCGACCTGCGAGCCGACATCATCCCCACCGGCATTTCGATTGGGCAGTTGGCGGAGCGCGGTTTGTGCTGAAGCGCCCGTGCTGATCGATCCATCACCCCCCTGATGACATCGTCACGCCTTATTTGGGTACAGATCACCAGTTGGGAGATTTGGACTGTCCACGGAGCGTGTCGGGACGAAGTCAGGCCATGCCTTCTGCCTGACTTCGTCGGTCGTTTGGGCCCGTCAGCCCTTTTTGGACTGCATCCGCCGGATACCGCCGAGGCCTGCGAGGCCGGCCGCCATGAAGACAACGGCACCGGGAAGCGGCACCTCACCGTTGCTCACGGCGATCTTGATGCTGTTCGAGGCCAGCGCGACGTCGGACTGGCTGTTCGCGAAGACGCTCAACTTGATCGTGTAGATGCCCGCATCGGTCGGGTCGAAGTCTGCAAGCAACGGCTGGAAGAAGGCGTAGCTCCAGGAGTTCTGGGCAACGTTGTCGATGGCGATGTTGCTTTGATACTCCGCCTCTGCATTCGCTGCAGTTGCGGCATTGCGGCAATCGGAGATCGGCACCACGTTCGCTGTCGCGTTCGTGGAGCCGTTCGTGCCTGTCGCGTGGTCCGCGCACAGGACGTTGATTGGCTCGTACGAAACAAAAGTCTCGCCCGCCGACGGATCGGTATCCCACTCGAAGCGGTAGGTGAAGTCATCGAGCGCGGCCCCGGAGGTCCCGGCCTGATCGACATTCACCGACCAGTCGAAATTCCAGGTGGGATCAGCGCCGGTCGTGAAGCCGAAGCCGGGCGTGCTCGATGACGGGTTGAAGCTGTAGGTATCCGTGCCGTCCCAGTTGTAGACCGACTGCGGCGCGCCGTTCTCGTCGAAGCGAAGCTTGCCCCGCAGGCCGATTTCGATGGTGGTTCCGCCGGCCTCGGTCGTGGTGACAGTGAAAGCTTCGTTCTCGTTGCCGTCGCCGAAAAGCAGCTCGCCCGAAGGCGTGACTTCGGCTGCGTGGGCGGTGGCGAGCGCGCAGAGGCTCGTGGCCGCGAGTGCGGCGGTGAAACGTGTCATGGGAATCCCCCTTGGTGCTGTGTCCCACTCCGGGATTAGCGATTCGAAATGGTTCCGTAAACAGTGCGTTACCGAAAAAATCTTCCCACCCGGCTCAGCCGGCGCCGATCCGCCGGAGCGCCTGTCAGGCGTTGGCAGGGCGCACCGGCTGCGCTACCGGCGCGTCACCAGTTTCAAGGAGAGCCAGATGACCATCGACCACGAAGTCCGCGCCCACCCGTCCAAGGACAAGCTGCCCCGAGAGGAGCAGCTTGCCTGGAAGATCGCCGAAGTGGCAGCCGACCCCGTCGAGGCGGACAGGGACGCGACCGAAATGGTCATCAACCGGATCATCGACAACGCCTCGGTGGCCATCGCCTCGGTCAACCGCGGGCCGATCAAGTCGGCAAGGGCGCAGGCGAAGGCGCACCTTCGCGACGGCGGGGCGACCCTGTTCGGCCTCGGCCCCGACCTGCGCGTGCACGCGGAATGGGCAGCCTGGGCCAACGGCACGGCGGTAAGGGAGCTCGACTTCCACGATACCTTCCTCGCCGCCGATTACTCGCATCCCGGCGACAACATCCCCCCGGTACTCGCCGTGGCGCAGCAGCAGGGCCGCTCCGGCCGTGACCTTCTTCGCGGCATCCTGACCGGCTACGAGATCCAGGTGGCGCTGGTCAAAGGCATCTGCCTGCACGAGCACAAGATCGACCATATCGCCCATATCGGCCCGTCGGCGTCGGCGGCGGTCGGCACCCTCATGGGTCTCGACAAGGAGACGATCTTCCAGGCCGTGCAGCAGGGTCTCCACACGACCATCAGCACCCGTCAGAGCCGCAAGGGCGAGATCAGCTCCTGGAAGGCGTTCGCCCCTGCCTATGCGGGCAAGCAGGCGATCGAGGCCGTCGACCGCGCCATGCGCGGCGAAGGTGCTCCGTCCCCGATCTATGAGGGCGAGGATTCGGTGATCAGCTTCATCCTGAACGGCCGGACCGCGCGCGACCAGGGCAAGAGCCCCTACGAGCCGACCTACACCG
>CAZAFU010000089.1:0-11895 GCA_964484475.1 uncultured Caulobacterales bacterium
GGGGTTCAAGTCCCTCCTCCGCTACCACTTCCCACGATGTCGCCATCGTCCCCCTCATTCCTGTCCCGCGCCAACGGCCGCTCCCATCCGCGTGCCCTGCGGCACCTTCGGCAACCCAAGGTGTTGTGCTTGTGAGGATCAACGGGCCCAAAACTGGCCCAGAACATGCTAGGCTCCCGAATATGGCTTCCCCTTTCGCCAATGCCGCAGAAAGAGCGCACACCGCCGTCGAGGAGGTGTGGCATGTGATCACCCATGGCTTCGGCATCGTGCTGGCCGCTGTCGCGCTGGTCTTCCTGGTGCTGAAGGCGACCCTGTTCGGTGGGGCCCTGGAGATCGCCGCGGCGTCGATCTATGGCGGCTCGGCCGTCGTCCTCTATTCGGCCTCCACGATCTACCACGCCGCGTTCAAATCGCCCTTCCAGCCTTTCCTCGAGGTGGTCGACCACGCGGCCATCTACCTCAAGATCGCGGGGTCCTACACGCCGTTCGCACTCCTGACCCTGTCGGGCTGGAGCGGCATGGCGATCCTCATTTCGGTCTGGGCCGTGGCGCTTATCGGTGTCGTCCTCAAATTTGTCGCGCACTATGCGTCGAACATCAGGAACTACGACTGGATCTCGCTTGCGGGCTATATCGGCATGGGCTGGATCGGGATCTTCGTCATCGGCCAGCTCTTCACCAGCCTGCCGCTCGCTGGCTTCCTCTGGCTGCTCGGAGGGGGGCTCTGCTTTACCGTCGGCGCGTTCTTCTTCGCCTGGAAATCACGCCGCTACACCCACGCGATCTTTCACGTCTTCGTGCTGCTTGGCAGTGCCTGCCACTTCATCTCGATCTACGGTTTCGTGCTTCCCGGACGCAGCGCCTGACCGTCAGGCCCCGCCGGCGAGGGCGTAGATGGCGTAGCCGGCCAGCGCCGCTGCGATGACGGCCGCGCCTTTCATCACATTGCCGACCTTGGGCATGCCCGACGGTCTGGCCATCACGCTGTCATGGACCATCGGCGTCACTGACGGGAAGACCGCAATGGCCCGCGCGCCGGGATGCCGCCTGAGGCTCCTGAGCACCGGCCCGAGCCTGCTCTCGCAGCCCTGCGGCACGTCGATGGCGACGACCAGCGGGGCCCCCTCCCGGTTCTCGAGCGTCTCGGTGCGATAGCTCAGGCGGTTGTCCGCCAGCGCCTTGTAGATCCCCGACGGATCCTTCGCGCCGCGTCCGATGGTGGGGACCGCGTAGAGGACCCGGGCAAAGGGATAGGCTTCACCGCCGCGACGCGGACCCGGTGCCCGGCCCTGAAGCCCCGACATGGCGCGGAGCGCGCCTTCTTCCCCGCCATGCGGGGCCCCCGCCCCGGCGCGGAAGAGAGACCTGACCGCCGCCATGGTGTCGATCCCGCCATCGCGCCCGTCGGTCGCGGGACGGCGGGTGGTCGCGAGGAAGGACGTCCTGACCCTGTCGGCCCCCGCCATCTCCGCTTCGAGGACCGTATACTCGCTGTCGAAGCTGTAGCCGCCATCGCCAAGCGCGCGGTCGAAGCTCAGGAGCACCCCGATCAGCGGTTTGAGGTGATTGGCCCCGCGGGTCTTCGAAACCCGCTGCTGGCCATCGGGACCGAAGCGCGTCTGGACCTCGCGGTCGGGATCGAGAATCTGCGCCGCCCGGGACAGCCCTTCGCGGAAGACATCGACCCCGTCGGGGACGAGCTGCACGTCGATCCCCTTCGCCCGCATCCCGTCGATCGCGGGCGCGCAGTGCCGCAGGGCGTCTTCGGAGGCGTAGACCGTGCCCACCCGGCCACGGTACTTCCGCTGCTTCTCGCCGTTCCACTGGAACGACTTCGCGCCCGAGGCATCGAAGCTGTCGGTGAAGCCCGCCTGGTCGACCTCGTGGATCAGGACCGTCGGCACGGCGAGGACGTAATTGCTCTCCGCCACATATTCGCCGAGCACGCTCTGGGGGAAGTCGAGAAGCGCTGCGAGGGTGTCGCGGTTGAAGCCCTTCTGCTCCTCGTAGAGGGGAAGCACGCCCACCTCGGCCTGGCCGGAAACCACCGCCGCCGCGGTGGCCTCGGCGGAGGTCCTCGGGCTTGTCCAGGTCTTGAAGCGCTGACGCGGGCGCTGTCCGGGAGCGGCACCCTGGGGGGCGCCCTTCTCCCCCGAGAAGCTGCGGCGCGACCCCGATGCGAAGAGGCTCATGGAAAGATCGGCCGAGGCGATGGGACGGTCGTCGTGACCCTTCGCGGCGGACGCCTTGCGGCCCGCCTGCCCCGCCGGGGACTGGCCCTCTACGGGGTTGCGGAAGAGGTCGGCCGCGATCTGCTCGGCGACCCAGGCCCCCAGACCATGGCGCTCATCCATGAAGGCGACGAACTGATTGGTCACGCCCTTCCCTCCCGTCCTTGGAGCCCAAGTTAACGTGTCTTTAACCTCGACACCAGTGCGAAGTCAGGAGGGCTCGATGACCAGCACCGGCTGCGCGTTGAGGCTGTCGGCGGGGGGTTTCGGCTTCACGTAGAGGACCTTTCCGGCCGGATCGAAGACGAAGGCTCTCTCGGAGAGGTAATTGGCGCCGAGGAGGAGGAGCGGCTGGCTCTCCCCGCCTTCGAAGGCCGACAGGTCTGTCACCACGAAGAGCGCGTCTTCCCATTCCTCACCGGCGATCATGAGCCTGGAGACGCGCGCGAGGATCGTGGGCTCGAAGCGCCCGACGGCGCCCTGCAGCACCCAGTTCTCCCGCAACCGCCGCCGCTCGACCCTGAGGTTCCGGTTGCTGTTGCCCAGGGTCCAGTTCATCAGGCTGAGTTCGGAACCGGTGTCGATCAACGTCGCGACCGGCATCGACCTGAACTGGACCACGGTGAAGAGAAGCCCGGTGCTCTCGAGCCCCGGTATCTCGTCGATGAGGCCCATCGGCTCCCATCGTTCAAGAACGCTCGGCGAGAACCGCTCCTGCGGGACGAAGGTGAAGGCCGCCTCCGCAGGATCCCACAGGAGGACGAAATCGATCAGGATATCGAGGCCGACGATGCCCGCGAGGCGCGGTTCGTCGTCAAGGGGGTCGAGCAGGACCGCCCTCTGGTCATCATAGGTCCGGCCCGCCACGGTGAGGCTCGGGACCGAGACGAGGGGCCGCAATTCCCGCCCTCCGATCCCGCGCACCTCGGTCATGGTGACGCCGTCGGAGCTGACCCCGGCGGCCCTCTGCCCGCGCGGATAGAGCGCCGTCGCCGTGCTGCCGGTATCGATGAGGAAAGGCAGGACCTCATCGCCGTTGACGGTCACGGGAATGACGAACGGCCGGCCGTCATCATAGCTCCGCACGATGCTCGCCCCGCGCACACCCTGAAGCCGCTGCTGCGGGGTCAGGGTCTCGCACCCCGCCAGGAGGAAGGCTCCGAGGATGAGGGCCGCGCGCAGGCAGAATAGCCTGGCGGCAGGACGCAGGACCATGAACGACCTCCGGAAGTTCCTTCGGAGCCTACCGATCACAGGGGCGCGGTCGAGCCGGCTTGGCAGTCCTCAGAGGATGAACTTCGCGAGGTCCTGGCTGCCCGCGAGGCCTTCGAGGGCGTTCTCGACATAGGCCCGGTCGATGTCGATCGTCTCGCCCGAGCGGTCCGCGGCGGTGAAGCTGACGTCCTCGAGAACCCGTTCGAGGATCGTCGAGAGCCGCCTTGCGCCGATGTTCTCGATGCTTTCGTTCACCCGCGCGGCCATGTCGGCAAGCGCGTCGATCCCGTCATCGGTGAAGTTCAGGGTCACGCCCTCGGCCTTCATCAGGGCCTCGTACTGGCGCAGGAGGCTCGCTTCGGTATCGGTGAGGATCGCGCGGAAGTCGTCACGGGTGAGGGAGGAAAGCTCCACCCGGATGGGCAGGCGGCCCTGCAACTCGGGAAGGAGGTCCGAAGGCTTGGCGAGGTGGAAAGCCCCCGACGCGATGAAGAGGATATGGTCCGTCTTCACCGTACCGTGCTTGGTGGCGACCACGGACCCCTCGATCAGGGGCAAAAGGTCGCGCTGCACGCCCTCGCGGCTGACGTCCCCCGATCCGCGTTCGGAGGTTCTCGCCACCTTGTCGATCTCGTCGAGGAAGACGATGCCGTCATTCTCCGCCGCGTCGAGCGCCTCGGCGGTGATCTGCTCGTCATCGAGGAGCTTGTCGCTCTCTTCCTCGATCAGCGGCTTGTAGGCGTCCTTGACCAGCATCTTCTTCCTGGATTTCTGCTGGCCGAAGGCACCCTTCATCATGTCCGAGAGGTTGATCATCCCCACCGACCCGCCGGGCATTCCGGGGATGTCCAGGCTCGGCATGCCGCGCCCCTGGTCGACGATCTCGATCTCGATCTCGGTATCGTCGAGAAGCCCGTCGCGCAGCTTCCGCCGGAAGCTCTCCCGCGTCGCGTCGCCGGCATTCGCGCCGACCAGTGCCTCGATCACCCGCCCCTCGGCGGCGTGCTGCGCCCGGGCCCTCACCTCCTCGCGGCGACGTTCACGGACAAGCTGCAGGCTCGTCTCCACGAGATCCCGGATGATCGAATCCACGTCGCGGCCGACATAGCCGACCTCGGTGAATTTGGTCGCCTCGACCTTCACGAAGGGGGCGTGGGCGAGCTTGGCGAGCCGCCGCGAGATCTCCGTCTTGCCCACGCCGGTGGGACCGATCATCAGGATGTTCTTCGGCGTGACCTCGTCCCTGAGCTGATCGTCGAGCTGCCGGCGGCGCCAGCGGTTTCGCAGCGCCACGGCCACCGCGCGCTTCGCGTCGCGCTGTCCGATGATGAAGCGGTCGAGTTCGGAAACGATCTCACGTGGGGTCAGGTCGGTCATCAGGATCTCAAATAGGGTTCGGACAGGGAAAACTTGGCTGCTCAGCCGCCGATCGTCTCGATCGTCTGGCGGTCGTTCGTGTAGACATCGATCCCGCCTGCGATCGAGAGGGATTTCTCGACGATGTCCTTGGCAGGAAGGTCAGTGTTCTGGAGAAGTGCCAGTGCCGCGGCGAGGGCGAAATTGCCGCCCGAGCCGATGGCCAGGACCCCGCCGCCCTCGATGCTCTCGGGCTCGATGACGTCGCCGAGGCCCGACAGCATCAGCATCGTATCCTCGTCCGCGACGATCAGAAGCGCCTCGAGCCGTCGCAGTGCCCTGTCGGTCCGCCAGTCCTTGGCAAGCTCGACGGCGGCGCGGGTGAGCTGCGTGGGGTATTGCTCGAGCTTGGCCTCGAGCCGTTCGAGCAGCGCGAAGGCGTCGGCCGTGCCACCCGCGAAGCCCGCGATCACGCGGCCGCCGGCAAGGCGCCGCACCTTCCTCGCATCGCCCTTCGACACCGTCTTGTCCATCGAGACCTGTCCGTCGCCGCCGATGGCGACCTGTCCGTTCCGCTCGACGGCAAGGATCGTGGTCATGAAAGGCTCCCTTGAATTCTTCCCATGACATGGGTCTGCGAGGCCGGAGCGCTAGCCCGAACCTCGCGAAAAGATCAAATCAGGGGAATGCGAGCCTGCCGCTCAGAAGCGGCGGCCGAGACCCAGGCCGAAGACCACGGGGTCGAGATCCACCTCGACCTCGTTCACCATCGAACCCGTGGTCAGGGTCGCGTCGGTGTCGATCTGGATGTACTTGATGTCCGCGTTGACGAACCAGTTCTCGTTGATCGCGACATCCGCGCCGGCCTGGAGCGCGATGCCGAAGCTATCGTCCACCTCGACATCGGTGTCGCCGAGGGCATCGTTCAGGCTGCCGCTCGCATCCTCGCCATAGAAGAGAGTGTAATTGAGCCCCACCCCGACATAGGGCCGGAACGTGGCTTCCGGTGCGAAATGGTACTGTAGGGTCAGGGTCGGCGGAAGGACCCAGACATCCGCCACGGTCCCCAAAGCCTCGATCCCGCCCGTCCCCTCGAGATCGTGGGGGCTGGTGGCGAGGATCAGTTCGAGTGCGAAGCGGTCGGCGAGGAAGTAGGTGAAGTCGAGCTCCGGAACGACCGCGTTGTCGACCTCCACCGAGGCGCCGGGCAGTGCGGGCAGGACATCCGAGGTTTCTTCCGTCGGCGCCACGAGGATGCCGCGCGCACGGACGAGAAAGTCGCCCTTCTCGGCGCTCGCGGTCATCGGGAAAAAGGTCGCACCGGCGAGCGCGGTCACGAGGAGGAGGTTTTTCATGGGTCCAGGGGTCTCCGTCTGCTGATGGCAGGCCCCTACGCCCCGGCAGAGGGCGTCTCATTGCGCATCCTCAATATTTCGTCAGGTTGCCCCCTTCGTAAGGGAAGGTCCTGACGGGACCTGCCGTGTTGCAGCGTTCGCGCCGGCCCTGAGCAGACTGCCGAGGGGCATTGGCCGGACCCGCAAAGCCCATTACCTTCCTCGACATGGCCGAGCAGCATCACCTGAAGACCTTTCTTGTTACTGGCGCCAATACGGGGATCGGCTACGAGACCGCGAAGGCCCTCGCGAAGACCGGGGGCCGCGTCATCGTCGGCGTCAGGAGCCAGGAAAAGGGGGAGGAGACCGTCCGGTCGCTCGCCAGCGAGACAGGCAGCGAAAAACTCAGTGCGCAGATCATCGACCTCGCCGACCTCTCCTCGATCAGGGCCGCTTCGGAAAGGCTTCTGGGCGAGGAACGCCTCGACGTCCTCGTCAACAATGCCGGGCTCGCCAACGCCAAGGGCGGCAAAACCGAGGACGGCTTCGATCTCGTGATGGGGGTCAATCATGTCGGCACCTTCGCCTTGACCGAAAGCCTGATGCCCATCCTCCTTCAGACGGCGCGCCAGAAGGGCGAGGCCCGGGTCATCAACCTCAGTTCCGCCGCGCACCAGTTCGCCCGCAGGTTCGATCCTGAAGATCTGATGCCGGAGAAACGCGGCTTCGGTCGCGATGCCTATTCGGAAAGCAAGCTCGCGACCCTCCTGCATGTGCGGGAGATGGCCCGCCGTTACGGGGCCATGGGGATCAGAGCCCATGCGGTCCACCCGGGCTTCGTCAATTCCGACTTCGGACGGAAGGATCACTTCCCCGGCCTGTGGCAGCTCGCCTTCACGCTGACCAAACCGTTGCAGATCTCGGCCGAGAAAGGCGCGAAGACCACCATCGCCGCGGCCCTCAGCGATGACGCGGCATGGAACAACGGCCTTTACTGGGAGAAGGAGAAGCCCTCCTCCCCGACCCTTCCTCAGCATCCGGAAAAGATCGCCCACAAGCTCTGGGAGGAGACCGAACGCCTCCTGCGCGACAAGGGTTTCAGGATCGACCGGGACGATGCGGCGGACAAGGACCTCAGCCAGTCCGCCCGCTCCTCGAGCCTCTTCCCCGACGGCCTCTGACGCAAGGCACCAAGAGGAGCGGCACGTTGACCAAACGCCGCCCCGCGCTGGACCTTGGGTTCCCCCCTCTGATAGGGCGCGTGGACTTCAGTCAGGAAAGGTGACGGCCGTGACCGCCTCCCCGCGCATCGCCGAGCGGCATCGCAAGACCAAAGAGACCGATATCCGCGTCCGCATCAACCTCGATGGCGAAGGCCGGGCGGAGGTTTCCACGGGCATAGGCTTTCTCGACCACATGCTCGAGGGCTTCGCCAAGCACAGCCTCATCGACCTCGAAGTGAAGGCCGAGGGCGACCTGCACATCGACCAGCACCACACCACCGAGGATACCGGCATCGTCATGGGGCTCGCCATCGCCGAGGCGCTGGGCAACGGAAGCGGCATCCAGCGGTTCGGCCATGCCTATATCCCCATGGACGAAACCCTGACCCGCGCGGCGCTCGATTTGTCCATGCGGCCCTACCTGATCTTCAAGGTGGAGTTCAGCCGCGACAAGATCGGCGACTTCGACACCGAGCTCTTCAAGGAGTGGTTCCACGCCATCGCCATGAACAGCGGCATGTGCCTGCATCTCGAGAACATCTACGGCACCAACAACCACCATATCGCCGAAAGCTGCTTCAAGGCCCTCGCCCGGGCGTTGAGGATGGCGGTAGCGGTGGAGCCGCGACTGGCCGGGGCCGTGCCTTCGACGAAAGGGTCGCTCGGCTCCTGACTCAGAGCTGAAAATATCCTTGCCAAAAGGTTAACCGGCCGTAAGTTGCTGGAACTGCCCGACGAGGCAGGTGAGGAAACAGCTGATAGGAACGATATGCTGGCGACCATTCTCTTTTCGCTTCTGGCGACCACTGCCGTGAACGACGAATTCCAAGACCGCTGCGAGGCCTACCAGGCCGAGTATGGCGGAGGCAGCGACTGCACGTGCCTCGCCGAGAAATACGACGAAGACGACGACCTTGCCGCGGCCCTCGATGCGATCGAAGGGCCCGAGGACCTCGCCGACGCGCCGGAAATCGTCGCGGAAGCCGTGGAAGACTGCTCGTAAGAGCGGACGGGACCAAACCCCGGTCAAAGGCGCGCCGCGTTCCCCCGGCGCGCCTTTTTCTTTGCCTCGGCGCACAGAGGCGCTATCGCCGCCTCCATGCCAAGCGTATGTCTGATCGATTACGGCGCGGGTAACCTGCACTCCGCCGCCAAGGGCCTCGAAAGGGCTGCCCCCGACGGGTCTTGGTCGGTAAGGGCGAGTGCCGACCCGCGGGACATTCTGTCTGCGGACCGCCTTGTCCTCCCCGGTGTCGGCGCCTTCAGGAGCTGCGCCGAAGGGATCGCCGCGGGGCCCGGCCTTCGGGAGGCCCTCGACCGCTTCGTCGAGAGCGGTCGCCCCTTCCTCGGTATCTGTGTCGGCATGCAGCTCCTCGCGAGCCGCGGCCTCGAACATGGCGAGACCGACGGGCTCGGTTTCATTCCCGGCACGGTGCGCAAGCTCGAGACGGGCGGCCTGACGACCCCGCACATGGGCTGGAACGACGTGATCTCATCGGGCGCCCACCCCCTCCTGCCGGAGGACGGTGATGCCTATTTCGTCCATAGTTTCGTCTTCGAACCCGAGGACGCCGCCGACGTCGCCGCAACCTGCACCTACGGGGAGGCCTTCCCCGCCGTCATCGACAGGGACAATGTCGCAGGCGCGCAGTTCCACCCGGAAAAAAGCGGTGCCTACGGACTTCAATTCCTGAGAAAGTTTCTGGAGTGGTCACCATGAATTTCGAGATCTGGCCAGCCATCGACCTCAAGGGCGGACAGGTCGTCCGCCTCACCCACGGAGACATGGAAAGCTCGCAGGTCTACAACGAAGACCCGGGCGCGCAGGCGAGGGCCTTCGAGGACGAGGGCCTTACGAACCTTCATGTGGTCGACCTCGACGGCGCCTTCGCCGGCCAGCCCGCCAATGCCGCAGCGGTCCGGGCGATCCTCGCGGCGACCGGGGCGCGGATGCAGCTCGGCGGAGGTATCCGCACGCGGCAGATCGCGGAAAGCTGGCTCGAACTGGGCGTCGCGAGGGTCATCCTCGGCACCATAGCCGCCCGCGAGCCCGACTTCGCCCTTTCCCTGGCGAGGCTCTATCCGAACCGCGTGGTGATCGGCATCGACGCGCGGGACGGCATGGTCGCGACCCAGGGCTGGGCCGAGACCTCTGAACTCACCGCAGCCGAACTCGCGAAAACCTTCGACGACGAAACCGTCGCGGGAATCGTCTACACGGACATCTCGAGGGACGGCGCCCTTGGGGGCCCCAACATCGATGCCACGCGCGAGCTTGCCCGTTCCGTCAACATACCGGTCATCGCCTCTGGGGGCGTTTCCTCTGCCGACGATATCGCCGCGCTGGCAAGGCACAGGGATGAGGGGATCGCGGGCGTGATCGTGGGCAAGGCCCTTTACGAAGCCAAGGTGACGCCACGGGCAGCGCTCGAGGCGGCGTCGTGACCCTCAAGACACGGATCATTCCCTGTCTCGACGTGGCCGATGGCCGCGTGGTCAAGGGTGTCAATTTCGTGGACCTACGCGACGCCGGCGACCCGGTCGAGGCCGCCGCCGCCTATGCCGCTGCGGGTGCGGACGAAATCTGCTTCCTCGACATCACGGCGAGCCACGAGGAACGATCGACCCTTCTGGACATGGTCACCCGGACCGCCGTCGAGGCCCTCTGCCCCCTGACGGTGGGCGGCGGCGTCAGGACCGCCGACGACGTCCGGGCCCTCTTGCGGGCAGGGGCGGACAAGGTGGCGATCAACTCCGCCGCGGTGCGTGACCCCGGCGTCCTGACCGAGGCCGCCCTCGCGACGGGCTCGCAATGCGTGGTCTGCGCGATCGACGCGAAGGCCGTGGAGGATCACTGGGAAATCTTCACCCATGGCGGCCGCCGGCCCACCGGCATCGATGCGGTCGCCTTCGCGCGTGAAGCGGAAAGGCGCGGCGCAGGGGAAATCCTGCTGACCTCGATGGACCGCGACGGGGTGAAGACCGGCTACGATATCCCGCTTCTCAAGACCGTGACCGATGCCGTGAACATTCCCGTCATCGCATCGGGGGGCGCGGGCGAGCTCGACCACCTCGCCGAGGCCGTCACCGAGGGGCACGCCTCGGCCGTTCTGGCGGCCAGCATCTTCCATTTCGGCAAGTTCACGGTCACCGAGGCCAAAAAGGCCATGGCCGCAAGGGGCATTCCCGTCAGGAGAACATGGTGAGCAGGATCGGCAAGGCCCTCGACGCCCTTACGCAACGCATCGCTTCACGCCGGCACGACGATCCGTCGACGTCCTATACCGCCAGGCTGCTGGCGGAGGGGCGCCTCAAATGCGCGAAGAAGCTGGGTGAGGAAGGCGTCGAAGCCGCCCTTGCCGGCGCTGCGGGCGACAGGAAGGAACTGGTGCTCGAAAGTGCCGATGTCCTCTACCACCTCGCCGTCCTTCTCGAGGCGAACGGGCTCGGCTTCACAGACGTGGCCGACGAGCTCGACCGCAGGGCCGGCACCTCGGGCATCGCCGAGAAAGCCAGCCGCAAGAGCTGAGCCCTAGTCGAGGATCCCCTTTTTCTTCGCAAGCTCGCGCAGGCTCACCTCCGGCCGCGCGCCCTTGTGGCTGATCACTTCCGTCGCGCACAGGGAGCCCAGCCGTCCGCACTCGGCCAGGGGCAGGCATGTGGTGAAGCCGTAGAGCCATCCCGCCGCGTAGGCATCGCCCGCACCGGTCGTATCGACCAGCCGGCTCGGCTTGATCGCCTCGACCTTCTCGATCCCGCCTTGCGGTCCGTAGACGTAGGAACCGCGTTCGCTCATCGTCAGCGCACCCCAGGTCGAGTATTCCCGCATGACCTCTGCCGCCTCGTAGAGGTCATTCTTGCCGGTCAGGACCCGCGCCTCGTCCTCGTTGGCGAAGAGCATGTCGATCCGGTCCTTGAGGAACGGCTTGAGGGGGGCAAGCTGGCGCTCCACCATGCCCGCATCGCTGAGCGTCATGGCGGTGAAACGGCCAGCGCTCTTGGCCCTGTTCGCAGCCTCCATGCAGGCGCCGCGGGCATCGGGCGCCTCGAAGTTGTATCCCTCGAGGAAGCAGATCTGCGCGGTCTCGAAATCACCGTCCAGGATGTCCGAAGGCGAAAGCTGCCCCGCTGCGCCGAGATAGGTCGCCATCGACCTCTGCGCATCCGACGTCACCGCGATCAGGCAGCGCCCCGAAGGAAGGCTTTCCTTCGAGAATGGGGTGTCGAAGGCAACGCCGATGTCCTGCATCGAGCTGCGATAGGCTTCGCCCATCGCATCGTGGCGGACCTTGCCGATGAACCGGGCCTTGCCCCCGAGGCTCGCGATGCAGGCGCAGGTGTTGCCGGCCGAACCGCCCGCCACCAGAACCGTCGACGAAAAGGCGGCGGTGATCGCTTCGGCTTTTTCGGTGTCGATCAGCACCATGCCCCCGCGGGGAATCGCGTATTCTTCGAGGAAGCCGTCATCGACCTCGGCGATGACATCGACTATCGCGTTACCGAGAGCAGCAACTTGGACTTCGGCCATGGGTC
>CAZAFU010000090.1:0-11742 GCA_964484475.1 uncultured Caulobacterales bacterium
ACCTCGTAGGTTCCCGCATATGCCTTCACGGTATGCTCGATGGGTACGGAGTATCCTCCGCCGATCGCCATGGAGCATGGAATTCCCCGCTTCCTGCATCCATCAAGAACGATGAAGTCGCGGGCTTTCAGGCCCTCGAAACTGATGTCCATCCGTCCCAGGCGGTCTTCCTTCAGCGGATCGACCCCCGCCTGGTAGAGGACGAGGTCGGGTTTGAAAGCCCAGACGGCCTCGATATGCTCCTCGACAGCCATCAGGAACTCGCGGTCCTCGGTCCGGTCCGGCAGCGGAACGTTGAGATCCGCCGGGACCTTGCGGAAGGGGAAGTTCTTCTCGCCATAGACGTCCATCAGGAAAACATCCTCACGGGCCTGAAGAACAGCGGCATTCCCGTCCCCCTGATGAACGTCGAGATCGACCACCGCGACCCGATCGACCGCGTCCTGATCCAGAAGAGCGGTGGCGACCACAGCCTGGTCGTTGAAGACGCAGAAGCCGGAGCCGAATTCGGGGTGCGCGTGATGGGTTCCCCCCGCCAGCTGCCCCGAAAGACCGGTCGCAAGAGCGTTGCGGGCCGCCGCGAGCGCGCCGCCCACCGTCCTGCGCCCGCGCCTGGAAATCTGCTCTGACCACGGAAAACCGATCCTTCGCATCGCACGCGGATCGATCGAGCCATCTTCGAGGCTTCGCAGATACGCCTTCGTGTGGACGCAGAGGATCTCGTCATCGCTCGCAAGCGGCGAGGTCGCGAGCTGGTCGAGGCCGAGAATGCCTTCCCTGACCAGTCTCTCTTCGAGGAGCCTGTATTTCTGTCCGGGGAAACGGTGGCCCTCGGGCAGCGTCAGGTTGAAATCCCGGGCCGTGAAGAAGGTGAGCACGTCAGCTCTGGGTCCAGCCGGACAGCTCCCGCCGCACGAGGCCTTCGAGGGCGCTGATGAATAGGGGGCTCGTATTCAGGCAGGGCACCTGCACGAGATCTTCCCCGCCATGCTCGGCAAAGGTCTCGGCGAGGCCGATCCCGACCTCTTCGAGCGTTTCGATGCAGTCGGAAACGAACCCCGGTGTCGTCACGGCGATCTTCTTGAGCCCCTCTTCCGCGGCAGCCACCACGAGGCTTTCCGTGGAAGGCTCGAGCCATTTTTCCGGCCCGAACTTCGACTGGAAGGCAAGGGGCGCGAACTCCCGGCTCCAGCCGAGGGCCTCGCGCATCAGCCGCGCGGTCTTCGCGCAGTGGCAGTGGTAGGGATCGCCCGCATCGAAATAGCGTTGCGGCAGGCCGTGGAAGGACAGGATCACCCGCTCGGTGCCTTCCGGCACATGGGTCCTGCAGCGCTCGGCGAGGGCTTCGATGGTCGCCGGGTCGTCATGGAACGCGGGCAGTGAACGCATCGCCGGTTGCCAGGCTTCCTGCAGCGCCCAGCGATAGGCGGCATCGCAGGCGGTGCCGGTGGTTGTGGCGGAATACTGGGGATAGAGAGGGGCAAGGAGAATCCGGTCGCATCCCTTCGCCTGCATGCCGGCCAGCGCCTGGGGGACACCCGGCTCGCCATAGCGCATGGCCCAGTCCACGACGATTTCGGAACCAAAACGTTCCGAGAGGGCCAGGGCCTGTTCCCGGGTATAGCGGCGCAGCGGGCTTTCGTCGGTCTCCTGGTCCCAGATCTTCGCGTAGGCCGCGCGGGTCTTGGCTGGCCGGGTATTGAGAATGATGCCGCGCAGGACCGGCTGCCACAGCCACGCGGGGTAATCGACCACCCGCCTGTCGCTCAGGAACTCCTTCAGGTACGTCTTCACGCTCCGGTCGCTCAGCTCGCTCGGGGTCCCGAGATTGATGAGGAGCACGCCGATACGGCCCATGGAGACGGGAGGATGGCCGTCCGGCGCATGGTCGGGTACATCGTTGGCTATGCGGTTCAGCGTCATTTGGTCATCCATACCAAGGCCTCATGCCCCAGCTACGGGTGTTTGCGGTAGTGTTTTGTTGCGCGATGAATTATCGCTGGGGGGGAATGGCTGAAGACATGGGACAAACAATGAAGAAACTGGTCACATGCCTGGCTGCGGCGGCCCTTGCCGCGTGCGCCACGCCCACACCTTTTGAACCTGCCGATGGCGGCCGATACGGTTTCGCCGACCAGAAGATCGAGGAGAACCGTTACAGGATCTCGTTCCGGGGCAACTCCCTGACGACCAAGGAACAGGTCGAAACGGCCCTCCTTCTGCGGGCTGCCCAGGTCACCATCGAGAATGGCTACGACCATTTCATCGTGGTCGGCGATGACACGGAGACGGAGCGCGAAATCCGGGTCGTCGACCTGGGACCGAACTTCGCTCCCTTCGCCTATTACGGTTGGGGCGCCCCGTTCCCCTATTACGGCTATGGCTACCCTTGGGGGCCGAACGCCTTTTTCCGTGGCGACACCACGATCCGCGAGAGCCAGCGGTACTCGGCGATTGCCTATGTGGTTCTCGGCCGCGGCGAGAAACCGGCCGACCAGCTGACCGCCTATGACGCGCGCGAGGTCCAGGCGAACCTTTCGGACGCTGTCTTCCGGCGCGAGTAGCCGCAGGCGCTCCGGCCCTTCAGGAGGAAGCCGATGAGTTTTTCCAGACGGGGGCTGGCCGCCGCCGCCCTTTCCCTCAGCATGGCCGCGCACGCCCAGGAGGACATCGACGTGATGAAGGAAGACCCCTTCTTGTGGCTCGAAGAGGTCGAGGGCGAACGCGCCCTCGCCTGGGTCCGCGAACAGAACGAGCGCAGTCTCGATATCCTGACCGCCCATCCGGCCTATGACGCGATGTTCGGGGAGGCGAAGGCCATCCTCAACGCCGATGACCGGATCCCCACGGTCACGCTGCGCGGGGACTACGCCTACAATTACTGGCAGGACGCCAAGCATGTCCGCGGCATCTGGCGGCGCACGCCGACGGCCGCCTACCTGTCCGGCGATCCCGAGTGGGAGACCCTCCTCGACGTCGATGCCCTCGCCGAAGAAGAGGGTGAAAACTGGGTCTTCAAGGGTTCGGCATGCCTCGCGCCCGACTATGACCGCTGCCTTCTGACCCTCAGTCCGGGCGGCTCGGACGCCGCGGTCGTGCGTGAGTTCAGCCTGCGGTCGAAATCATTCGTCACGGATGGTTTCGTCCTCCCCAAGGCAAAATCGAGCCTTGCGTGGCTGGATCGCGATACCGTCCTTGTGGGTACGGATTTCGGGGAGGGCAGTCTCACCGAGAGCGGCTACGCCCGGGAAGTGCGGCTCTGGCGACGGGACACTCCCATCATGAAGGCCCAGCCCCTGTTCGAGGCGAAGGCCGAGGATATCTGGGCCTTCCCGTTCAGCCTCTGGGATGGCGAGCGCTACCGCGGCGGCGTCTTCCATGGCGAGACGTTCTACGACTTCAACTGGTTCGTTCTGGGCGAGGAGGGCAAGCTCGACAGGCTTCCCATCCCCAAGAGGGCCGAGGTCGCGGGGTTCGCAGCGGGCGACTACATCATCGATCTCAAACAGAGCGGAAAGGTCGGCGAAGCCAGCTTTGATGCCGGCTCCGTCGTCGCCCTCTCGGACGATCTCGAGGCGACATCCCTCCTCCTCGAGCCGGGTGCGAAACGATCCGTCGACGCCGTGCGGACATCGGACACGGATGTCATCGCCAACGTCCTCGACGACATCGAGGGGCGGATCCTGCGTTTCCGCAAGAATTCCGCAGGGGAATGGAAGGCACGGGAGGTTGCCCTGCCCGCCAAGGGGGTGGTCTCGCTCGGCAGCGTCCAGGCGGAGACCGGCGCGTTCCTCGCGACCTTCGAAAGCCCGGTCCAGCCGGACACGCTCTATCATGTGGAGGGCACCGAGCCTGCCGAAATCCGCAAGTCGCCGGCCTATTTCGATGCAGCAGACGTGATCGTCCGCCGCTTCGAAGCGACGTCGAGCGATGGCACGAAAATACCCTATACGGTCATCGCCAAGGAAGAGACCCTGGACGCCGGGCCGGCCCCGGCCGTCCAGTACGGCTATGGCGGCTTCGAGATTTCCATCCTGCCGACCTACTCCGCAGTCAGCGGCAAGCTCTGGGTCGAGCGGGGCGGGGTCTACGTCATCGCGAATATCCGCGGCGGCGGCGAGTATGGCCCGAACTGGCACCAGGCGGGTCTCAAGCAGAAGCGCCAGATCATCTATGATGATTTCCAGGCCGTCAGTGAAGACATGATCGAGCGCGGTATCACCACCGCCGATCAGCTCGGCATTCTTGGCGGCTCGAACGGTGGCCTTCTGACAGGGGTGACGATGACTCAGCGCCCGGATCTCTACGGCGCGGTGGGCATCGGCGTGCCGCTTCTCGACATGCTCCGCTTCGACAAGCTCCTCGCCGGAGCTTCATGGGTGGGCGAGTACGGCGATCCGGACAATCCCTCAGAGCGCGCGTTCCTCGAAACGATCTCGCCCTACCACAACCTCCATCCCGACAAGGATTATCCGCGCCCGTTCTTCTTCACCTCGACCAAGGATGACCGCGTGCATCCCGGTCACGCACGGAAGATGGCCCGCCTGATGGCCGAATACGGACATCCCTTCCTCTACTACGAGAACATCGAGGGCGGCCACAGCGCCGCCTCGAACCTCAACCAGAAGGCCAGGCAGTATGCCCTCGAATACGCCTACTTCGCGGGCGAGCTCGGCCTCGTGCCGTATCGGGAAGAGAAACCGGAGTAGCGCATGATCTTTCTCTTCTGGGGCGCGCTTGCGGGCGCCTTCGCTGTCCTGTTCCTCCTGGGCCGCAAAGGTTGGCCCCTCTGGGCGCAGGTGCTGATCGGCCTCGGTCTCGGCGGCCTTGCCGGGCTCGTCTTCGGGGAGTTGGCTGCGACGGCGAAACCGATCGGCGATGCCTTCATCAAGCTGATCCGGATGCTCATCATCCCGCTGATCCTGACGACCCTCGCGAGCGGCATGATCGCCCTTGGCGACCCCAAGAGGCTCGGCTCCCTTGGCGCAAGGACGATCGCCCTCTATCTCGGCACCACCTCGGTCGCCGTCTTCGTCGGCATCTTCTTCGCGATCATCTTCCAGCCCGGGGTCGGGGTCGACTACACCAACGTTTCGGACACCGGCGCAATCACCTCCCGGCTCCAGGCCGCGGAGCAGGCCGAACGCACCGCGGTCCAGCAGCTCCTCGACGTCATCCCCGCCAACCCTTTCGCGGCGATGACGAACGGCGACATCCTGCCGGTCATCTTCTTCTCGATCCTTCTCGGTATCGCCACACTCGCTGCGGGTGAAAAGGGAAGGCCCTTCGCAAGGGGCATCGAGAGCGCCGCGGACGTGGTGCTCGTCCTGACGCAAGGGGTCATGGCCCTTGCACCTTACGGTGTCTTCGCGCTCATGGCCTGGGTCCTGGGAACCCAGGGGCTTTCGGTCCTGATCAACCTCGGCAAGCTGACGATCGCTCTCTACCTTGCCTGTGCCGTGCAGATCATTGTCGTTTATGGGGGGCTCGTCACCTTCCTCGCCCGGCTTCCCTTCCCGCGCTTCCTGCGGGCGATCCTCGATGCGATGAGCACGGCCTATTCGACCGCGAGCTCGTCGGCGACGCTGCCGGTGACCATCAACAACCTCACCCGCAATGTCGGTGTCGGCCGCGCGGTGGCGGGGTCCGTGGCGCCGCTCGGTGCCACGATCAACATGGACGGAACGTCGATCTACCTCGGCATCGTTTCCCTCTTCGCGGCCCAGGCCGTCGGCATCGACCTTTCGGTCGCCGACTATGTCGCCATCGCGGTCACGGCGACGGCCGCTTCCATCGGTGCGGCAGGCATTCCCTCGGCCAGCCTCTTCCTTGCCATCGCGGTCCTGACGTCGTTCGGCGTCACCTCCGAACAGGCGATCCTGATCATCGCCCTCATCTTCCCCTTCGACAGGCTGCTCGACATGATGCGGACCCTCACCAATGTCACCGGCGACGCCGCCGTGGCGACGACCGTCGCACGGTGGGAAGGCGAGCTCGACCCATCGGTGCTCCGGGGCAGGATCGAATGAGGCCGATCCGCATCCTCACCACGGGGGGAACCCTCGACAAGATCCACGACTGGCGCGAGGAGACCATCAACTTCGCCGGCGCGGGCAAGAGCCAGGTGCCGGAGATCCTCGAACACGGCCGCTGCTATGCCCATGAGGTGGAGCAGCTCTTCCAGATCGACAGCCTCGACATGACCGAGACCTATCGGCAGCTCGTCTGCGAGCGGATTTCCTCTGCGAAGGAAGCAGGCATCGTCGTCACCCACGGCACCTCCACCATGGCCGAGACGGCCCGCTATCTCAAAGGTTGCGGTGTCGAAAAGACCGTGGTTCTGACGGGTGCCATGCGTCCCTACTCCCTGTTCGTGTCCGATGCCGCGTTCAATCTCGGCGGTGCCATCATCGCGGCCCAGACCCTGCCGGCGGGGGTCTACGGCGTGATGAACGGCTGCATTTTCGAGGCCGGTGAGCTGAAGAAAAACGAAAAGCTCGGCCGCTTCGACGTCTAGACTGGTGCCATGGGCAAGAAACCGTTTCTCATCCCGCCAGTCTGGTTCCTGATCTTCGTGGTCCTCGCCGTCACCTTGGCCTGGCAGGTCCCGGCTCTGCGGTGGGACTTCCCGGGCAGGGTGGTCATCGGCCACGTCCTCGCGGCCGCGGGCATCGTGATCGCCGCGACCGCCCTCATCCAGTTCCGGCGCCGGAAGACCACCTACAAGCCCGAGGACCCGGGGAAGACGTCGGCGCTGGTGACCGGCGGCATCTACAGGGTCACGCGCAACCCCATGTATGTCGGAATGGCGCTGCTTCTTCTCGCCATCAGTTTCTGGAGCGGGCACCTGGCCGCTGCGCTTCTCGTTCCGTTCTTCATGCTGGTCCTCTGGGCCTTCCAGATCAGGCATGAGGAGCACATGCTGGCGGCTCTTTTCGGTGCGGACTACGAGGCCTTCAAGAACAGGACGCCACGCTGGCTTCTATTCTGAACGAAAGGGGCCGTTGACTTTACCGCCCACCTTTGCCACTTCCCCGCTCTGAAAATCTGACAAGCGGTCTTCTCACCGTGTCTACCTGCACGATCCCTCCGGAGCGAGGATGGGGCAGGGGGCTCCTTCCGACGGGGTAACGCCCTCTCGGTCGAGACGATCGCTATGGCTGGAGGGGTTGCATGTTCGATACGCTTTCCGAACGCCTGGGCGGGGTCTTCGACCGGCTGCGGGGCCGTGGTGCGCTCACCGAAGAGGACGTGAACGAGGCCCTCCGCGAGGTCCGCGTGGCGCTGATCGAGGCGGACGTCGCCCTTCCCGTCGCCAGGCAGTTCGTTTCGAAGGTGAAAGAGCGGGCAATCGGCCGCGAGGTCCTCAAATCCGTCACGCCGGGGCAGCAGGTCGTCAAGATCGTCAACGACGTCCTGATCGAGACCCTCGGCGGCAAGGAAGGCGACCACGAACTCGAGCTGAACCGCCCTGCTCCCGTACCGATCCTGATGGTCGGCCTTCAGGGCTCGGGCAAGACGACATCCACGGCCAAGATCGCCCTGCGCCTCCAGAAGCGGGACAAGAAGAAGGTCCTGATGGCGTCCCTCGACACCCGACGCCCCGCTGCGATGGAGCAGCTGCGCGTTCTGGGGGAACAGGCGGGCGTGAAAACGCTCCCGATCGTCGAGGGGCAATCGGCCGTCCAGATCGCACGGCGGGCCGTCGAGGCCGGTCGCCTTCAGGGCTTCGATATCGTCATGCTCGACACCGCCGGCCGGCTGTCGATCGACGAACAGCTCATGGCCGAAGTGGCCGATATCCACCGGGCCACCGATCCTGCCGAAACCCTCCTCGTTCTCGACGCCCTGACCGGACAGGATGCCGTTCAGACCGCGGAACGTTTCAAGGAGCGGGTCGCCGTTTCCGGCGTGGTGCTGACCCGCCTTGACGGTGATGGCCGCGGCGGTGCCGCGCTGTCCATGCGGGAGGTCACCGGGGCGCCGATCAAGTTCGCGGGCGTCGGTGAAAAGATCGAGGACCTCGACGCCTTTGATCCGGAACGGATGGCGGGCCGCATCCTCGGGATGGGCGACATCGTCGGTCTGGTCGAGAAGGCCTCCCAGGAGATCGACCAGCAGAAGGCCGAAAAGGCCGCCAGGAAGATGGCGAAGGGCCAGTTCGATCTCGACGACCTCGCCGATCAGTTCGTCCAGATGCGGAAGATGGGCGGCATGGGTGCCATCATGGGCATGATGCCGGGCATGTCCAAGTTCAAGGATGCGGCGGAGCAGGGCATGGGGAGCAAGGAGCTTTCCCGTCAGGAAGCCATCATCCGTTCCATGACGAAAAAGGAACGGAAGAATCCCAAGGTCATGAATGCCTCACGGAAGAAACGCGTCGCCGCAGGTGCCGGTGTTCAGGTCCAGGATGTCAACCGGCTCCTCAAGTCCTACCAGGCAATGAGTACCCTGATGAAGAAGATGGGCAAGGGCGGCAAGCGCGGCATGGCCCAGCAGCTTGCCCAGGCGCTTGGCGGCGGGGGGATGCCGGGCGGCGGCCTCGGGGGGATGAACCCGTCCCAGGGCGGCGGCCTTCCGGGTCTCGGCGGCGCCACGCCCCCGGGCCAGGGGCTTCCCGGCCTCGGCGGCCTTCCCGGTCTTGGGGGACCGAAGAAGAAGTGAAGGCAGCCGCGTTCCTTTCCCTGGGCCTCGCCGCCTGCAGTGTCGATGACACGGCCATCAGTTCGATGAACTATCTCATCGAGCCTATGGATCCGGCGTGCGCGGTCGAAACCCTCTCCGCTATCAAGGGCTACGTCCTCGAAGCCCGGCGCGGTGACCGGAGACGGACCGTCGCCCGCTTCGATATCGGCCCTGTAGAGGATCTCACCCTCATCGTGTCCAATCCTCCGCGCGGGGCGAGCGAGGCAAGTGTTTTCGTGCGTCCGCCCGAGGATGCCACGTCCCTTCAACGGCGCATGGCCCGCATGGCCGTGCGCGAGGCTGATGAAGCCATCTATGTCAACTGTACAGAGGACGGACGGTCCAAGGAAGAGCCCGCCGTCGTCATCGAGAGCCAAAAGGAGTAAATCATGGCCCTGAAAATTCGCCTTGCACGCGGCGGTTCGAAAAAACGCCCCTACTACAGGATCGTCGTGACCGACGCGCGCATGCCCCGCGACGGCCGTTTCATTGAAAAGATCGGCACCTACAACCCGCTTCTCGCCAAGGACAACGAGCAGCGTGTGCGGATCGATCTGGAACGTGCAAAGCACTGGCTCGACAAGGGCGCGCAGCCGACCGACCGGGTGGGGCGTTTCCTGGGTGCCGCGGGCCTGATCGAATGGGCGCACGGCAACAACCCGCAAAAGGGCGCGCCGGGCAAGAAGGCCCAGGAGCGGATCGAAGAGCGCCGCGAGAAAGAAGAGGCCCGCAAGGCCGCCGAGGCCGAAGCCGCTGCCGAGGGTAGCGAAGAGCCGGCCGCGGAAGAAGAAACCGCCGAGTAGGGCGTCCTTCAATGGCGGCTTCGGGGAAAAGAATCGTGGTTGCCCAGTTCGCGGGCAGCCACGGCGTACGCGGAGAATTCAAGCTCCGCTCCTACACGGAAGTTCCCGAAGCCATATTCGCCTACGGACCATTGACCGGGAAGGGGGGAGAGGTCCTGACCCCCTCCCTGGTTCGCGAGGTGAAGCCGTCCCTCTTCATCTGTCGCGCGCCGGAGGTGACCTCCCGCGAAGCCTGCGAACCCTTTTCGGGTCAGCTCCTCAGCGTACCGCGCGACCGCCTTCCCCCTCCCGACGAACCCGAGGAAGAATTCTACATTTCCGACCTTCTCGGGCTCGAGGTCCGGACGACCGAGGGAGAGGTGATCGGCAAGGTCAAGGCTCTGCCGAACTTCGGCGCGGGCGATCTCATCGAAATTGCAGGGCCGGAAGGACTAATGATCCTGCCTTTCTCGAAGGATGCCGTTCCCCGTATCGATCTTCGGGACGGGATCGTCGAAGTCCGCTTGCCGGAAGACGAACCTGAGGCCGAAAGCCCGGCAGGACAGCGTTGACGGCCCCTTCGCTCCAGCGCATCGGGTTGCCATGAGAGATCCAGACCGGCGCTCCTTGCTTTTCGCGGCCCTCGCTTCGACCTTCCTCGCCCCTTCTGCCGGGTGGGCTGCGGCCCCGAACCTCGAGCGGCTCGAACGGAAGAGCGGCGGCAGGCTCGGTCTTTTTGCCTACGAGATCGGCGGGGCTCGGAGCCTCGCGCATCGAGCCGATGAGCGGTTCGCGATGGCCTCGACCTTCAAGGCTCTCCTCGGCGGCATGCTCCTCGATGACATCGCCCGCGAGCGTCGCGATGCATTCCAGTCCTTTCCCATCGACCGGGATCTCGTGTCCCACTCGCCCGTTCTGGAGCGGTACCGCTCGATCGGCGCGCACACGATGACCCTTGCGTCGCTGATCGAGGCCATCGTGACCGTAAGCGACAACACGGCGGCGAATATCCTGCTTGAACTGATCGGTGGTCCGGAGGCGTTCACGGCGAGAGCGCGGGAGCTATCAGGGTCCGATGCCATCCGCCTCGATCGCTATGAACCTGATCTCAACACGCCCGGTCCCGACGATCCACGAGACAAGGCGAGCCCGAGGGCCGTCGCCATGGGCCTGGGCACCATCCTCTTCAGCGGCAGGGTACACCCACAGGCAGCCGGGTATCTCAAGAGCCACATGATCGACAGTATGACGGGGCGCCGCCGGTTGCGGGCCGGGTTCCCCGAGGCTCTCGTCGCGGGGGACAAGACCGGGACCAGCGGGCGCGGCGTCTTCGCCGATATCGCCTTTGCGGAAACCCCCGATGGCCGCCGGGTCGTGGTGGCTGCCTATCTCGATGCGCCCGGCCTTTCGGGCGATGTGGCGAATGAGATCCACAGCCGCGCCGGAGGGCGGGTCGCGGGCAGCTTCGATCTCGGCTGACAGGGGACACAAAAAAGCCCGCGCAAGATGCGCGGGCTTTCTTCTTTTTCGTTGTCCGGTTTAGTCGAGGGTCCGTTCGATCCGCTCGACCTCGAAACATTCGATGACATCGCCAACCTTGAGGTCGTCGTAATGCGCAAAGCTCATGCCGCACTCCTGACCGGCCGGGACTTCCTGCACGTCGTCCTTGAACCGCTTGAGCTGCGAAAGCTCGCCCTCGTGGATGACGACGTTGTCGCGCAGCAGGCGGACCTTCGCACCGCGACGGACCATGCCCTCGGTGACGCGACAGCCTGCGACCCGTCCGAGCTTCGACACCATGAAGGTCTCGAGGATCTCGGCATTGCCGAGGAAGGTCTCGCGCAGTTCCGGATCGAGCATGCCCGAAAGGGTGCCCTTGATGTCGTCGATCAGGTTGTAGATCACCGAATAGTAGCGGATTTCCGTACCCGACTGTTCGGCGGCCTCCCGGGCCTGCTTGTTCGCCCTGACGTTGAAGCCGATGACCGGCGCACCCGACGCTTCGGCGAGGACCACGTCGCTCTCCGAGATGGCGCCGACGCCGGTGTGGAGCACCCGGACGCGCACTTCCTCGTTGGCCATCTTTTCGAGGCTGCCGACAATCGCTTCGACAGACCCCTGAACATCGCCCTTGATGACCACGGGAAGGTCCTTGATTTCCGCATCCTGCAACTGCGCCATCATCTGTTCGAGCGAGGTGCCCGATTTTGATGCGTTGGCCTTCTCACGCTTCTTCCGCTGGCGGTATTCCGCCACTTCGCGGGCGCGGCTCTCG
>CAZAFU010000091.1:0-11662 GCA_964484475.1 uncultured Caulobacterales bacterium
GCTTCGATCATGTTCATGGTCTTGGTGTTCGAAAGGGTCTCGGACATCTTCAGCAGCCTGCCTCTTTCTTCTGCTCGACCAGACGCTCGGGCATTTCGGCGTAGATCTTCTCGAACATGGCGCACGGGGCCGCCCCCTCGCCGGCATGGACGAGGCCGTTCTCCTCGGCGCGGTTCTCGGCCTCGCGCATTTCCGTTTCGGCATCCTTCTCGATGCCCTCGATCTCGTCCTCGGTGATCAGCTTGCGGACGAGCATATGCTGCTTGAGCCGCTTCACCGGGTCGCCAAGCGGCCAGACGTCGAGCTCTTCTTTGGCGCGATACTTGGTCGGATCGTCCGAGGTGGAGTGCGCGCCGCCGCGATAGGTGAGGAACTCGATCCCCACAGCGCCGTGCCCGGCCCTCGCCCTTTCCGCGGCAAAGCGCATGGCGGCAGTGACAGCGAGGAAGTCGTTGCCGTCCACCCTGAGGGCAGGAAGCCCGTAGGAGCCCATCCGGGCCGCAAAAGTGTTGAGGTCGCCGCCGGCGAAGGCTGCCGTGGTGGAGATCGCCCACTGGTTGTTCACGACACAGAGGATCACCGGTGCGCGGTAGACCGCGGCGAAGAGGTTGCCCTGGTGCCAGTCCCCCTCGGCGGTGGCGCCGTCGCCGATATAGGCCACCGCGAGCTTGTCATCGCCCCGGATCGCTGCCGCCATGCCCCAGCCCACGGCCTGGGGCCACTGCGTGCCCAGATTGCCGGAGATGGTGAAGAAGTCGTGGTCCTTGAACGAGTAGAGGACAGGGAGCTGCTTGCCCTCGAGGGGATCCTTCTTGTTCGAATAGATCTGGTTCATCATCACCTCGGGGTCGATACCCCGGGCGAACAGGAGCCCCTGCTGGCGGTAGGTCGGGAAGTGCATGTCGCCCTTGCGGGTCGCGATGGCGGCGCCCGCCGCGATCGCCTCCTCGCCCAGGCACTGCATGTAGAAGCTGGTCTTCCCCTGCCGCTGGGCCCTGAGCATCCGCTGGTCGAAGGCGCGGGTGCGAATCATCGCGGCGAGCCCTGCATGCAGATCCTCATCCTTCACGCGCGCCGCCCAGGGGCCTTGCGCCTCACCGGCGTCGTCGAGGACACGCAGCAGGTCGTGATGGAAATGCGCGAAAGCGGGAACCTCGGCATCGACGGCGGGCATGTCGAGAGCGCCCGGGGTGCCGAAGTTCAGATGGGAGAAATCCGGCGCCTCACCCGGCCTGGCCGGGGGTTGGGGAACGCGCAGACCTTTTGGCCTCTCGGTTGAATTCATGGAATGTTCCGATCCGGCAAAGCCGTCCATAAGGTCTCGCTCCCGCGGTCTTTTCGCCTCCCTTGCCAGAACTGCAGGTTTTCGTCAGCGGTCAGAAGGTGTGAATTCTGCGCGAGCGGCGCGAGTTTCGTGCCGACGCGGGGGCGTTCCGAAGCACAAGCTTGTGCGGCGATGCAACACGAACCCCGGGCCCGGCGGGAGTGTTCCGAATGAAAACGCCAATCAGGAGAACCGCTATGCGCTCGGCCAAGCTCGAAACCGTGCTCGAAGACCTCAGCCCCTACCTGCCGCAACCCGGCGCTGACGGCGATCTCAAGAAGGCCCGTGTTCTCAGCCTCCTCTACCCCACGCCTGATTTCGCTGGTGACCACGAAAAGCTCGAGATCGCGATGAAGAACGTCCTCAGCGCCCTTGACGACGAAGCGAACGGACCGGCACAAATGCGCCAGCAGATCCGCTCGGTGGTGGCGAGCCTGACGGCCTCGGACATGCCCGGGGGCGGTATCGCCGTCTTCTCTGACGGCAACAAGGCCCAGTACATGGCCCTGTCCGAAGCGCCGATGCCCTACCTGCACCTCGGCGAGGCCGCGGTGGCGCTGCCGGTCCTGCTCGATGCACAGGAAAGCCGCAGGTTCTGGATCGCGGTTCTCGATGTGGAACGCCCCGTCCTCTACCACGTGGCCGACGGACGGGTTCAGGACAGAACGCCCGAGGACGTCCAGACCCTTTCGCAGACCATGAAACAGTACCATCCCATGGCGGATGTGACCTGGCACAGCTCCGGCGGCGTGCGCCGCTCCGGCGCGCCGGCCCAGTTCCACGCTCTGGGGACCGCCACCGAGGACCTGCGAAATGACGAGATGAACCGCGTCCTCCGCTCGTTCGCAAAGCAGGTCGAAAGCGCGGTGACGGGACCTGATCCGGTGCTTCTCGCCGGGGGACCGAGCCGGCTCGGTCACTTCCGCGAGCATTTCGAACACAGGAACCTGATCGACCGCGATATCCAGGCGGCCGGCGACGCCCAGGACGAGGACGAGCTTCTGAAGAGGGCCTTCGAAGTCTACGACGTCCACGCCGAAGCGAGCCGGAAGGCCCGGCTCGATGAACTCGATCTCTCCGCAGCGCTCACCAGTCTCGACGAGCTCCTGACCGCAGCCCATGAGGGCAGGCTGGAACGGATGCTGGTCAGGCGCTCGGACAGCGGCCTTCTCTCGGGTGACGACGAGCGGCTGAAGCTGCAACCGGCCGACGAGGACATGCTCAAGCGGTCGAAGGCGGTCGCCTATGCCGCCAAGCACGGAGCCGAGCTGCTCCTGGTCGACGAGCTCGACACGGTCTCGGGGCTCATGGCGACCACCCGCTACGACAGCTGAAAAATTCAGGACCGCAATCTTGTGCACCCGCCGGATCCTCCCAACATTGAGTTTCGATAAGAAATGGGAGGCTCCGGCATGATCCGGCACATCGTTCTTTCGACCGCCTGCGCCCTCGGGGCGCTGGGGGTCGCGTCCGCCGAAACCAGGAGCTTCGAGCTGTCCGGCTTCACCAAGGTCCGCGGCACCGCCGCCGTGGACGTGATCGTGGAGGTCGGGCCCTCCTTTTCGGTGAAAGCCGAGAGCGACGGCGATATCGACGAAGCCGAGGCAAGGGTCGACGGCGACATGCTCGTCCTGAGCCGCGAGAGCGACCGGGGCTTCAACATGAAGCTGCGGCGCTCGAGCAGCATCACCTACCGCGTCACCCTGCCTGAAATCGACGGCGCTGAATCGGCTGCGGGATCGGATGTGCGCGTGCAGGGAATCGACAGCCGCAACCTCGAGCTTTCCGCCTCGTCGGGATCCGATCTGATCGTCTCCGGGACCTGCGGCACCCTCAAGATCTCCGCATCGTCCGGCGGCGACGTGAAGGGCTATGACCTGGCATGCGATGACGTGACCGCCCGCGCGTCTTCGGGCGGCGGGATCGAGATCACGGCCCGCGACGGGATCGACGCCAGGGCGTCGTCGGGGGCGGACATTGACGTGCGAGGCAAGCCCGAGCGCCAGCGCACGAAGGAAAGTTCGGGTGGCGACGTCTCGGTACGCTCGTAAACCTCCCGCGAAGAGCAGCAATGGCGTACCCTCTTGCAAGGAGGGGCGCCGTTTTTTCGTGTCGGGACGGAACCTTGGAACAGTCGGGCGAGTTGGCCGCAACGTGAGCAGTTCCCCACCCGCCAGCGCCCAGAAGACGTGCTAAACTCACCTCCCCGCCGGACACATCTTGCGGTTGCCGTGCAGGAAGGCATTGCGCTTGCATTCGGGATCAACTGAGTAGCGGCTGATCCCGCCCGTCCGAAGAGAGCCTCATGGAACGCTATAACATCAGCGACCTCATCAAGATCGGCATCCGCCGCTTCTTCTACATGTTCATCCCGGCCGTGGTGCTTCTGTGCGGTGGCCTCCTGGCCCTGTCGCAGATCCCGCAGCGCTACCACTCCAAGGCGCTCCTGATGGTCGAGGACCAGCAGATCTCGACCGAGCTCGTCCCCTCCGCCATCAGGGCCGTGGCCGAGGACCGCCTGCAGAACATCCGCGCGGAGCTCAGGGCGCGGGACAACGTCATCGATCTCGCCGAGAAATACGACCTGATCGACCGCACCTCCAAGGAGCCGTTCTCGAAACGGGTCGCCTCGGTCAGGGACGACATCCGCATCAACATCAATTCGATCGGCGGCGGGCGGCGCCGCAGTTCGGATGCGGGAACGGTCACCTTCGAGATCGGCTTCGTGCACGAGAACCCGCGCACCGCGCACCGGGTCGCCAACCAGCTCGTCACCGACTTCCTCGCCACCAATGTCGAGGCCAGGATCTCTGCCGTGGAGGGAACCGCGGCGTTCCTGCGTTCCGAGGAGGAGGACCTGCGCCGTCGCCTCAACGACGTACGCGAGGAGATGACCCGCATCAGGTCCCAGAACCCCGGGATCACGCCGGACAATTCGGGCCTCAACGCCTCGATCGTGGAGCGCCTGCGCCAGGAGATCGCGAGCCTCGACCAGAGGATCGAAGCGGCCGGCCAGGAACTCTCGCTGCTCAGGATGCAGCAGCCCCTGATCATCAACGCCTCCGAGCAGTCGGACGCCGAGCAGGTGGAGCTGCGCGAGAAACGCCGGCAGCTTGCCGCCCTGACCCGGCGTTATACCGACACCTATCCGGACGTGATCGCACTGACCGAAGAGCTCCTGATGCTCGAAAGCCGGCTGGACCTCGCCTCCTTCAAGCGGCGTTCGGCTGACCTCGAAGCGGAACTGGACGCCCAGCTCGACGACACCGAAGGGCTTACCGAAGAGCAGATCGAGGCGCTGCGTGAGCGCAAGAGCCGGCTCGACGACATCGTTCTCGAAGCCCAGGACACGGTCGAGAAGCAGAGCCTCGCGGAAATCCGCTACCGGACCTCCGAGGCGGCCATCAACCAGCGCATCGCCAATTACGAGCAGCGCCAGGAAGAAGCCCGCGAAGAACTCGTCAAAGCCGAAGAGCAGTTGCGGAAGATGCCGGCCATCGCCGCGCAGCTCGGCAGCCTCCTTTCCGAGCAGGACCGCCTGATGTCCCAGCTCAGCACGACCCAGCGCAACCGCGCCACGGCGGAGCGTTCGGAAAACCTCGAAACCCAGCAGCGGGCAGAGCGGGTGATCACCCTCGAGAGCCCGGTGGTGCCCGACGTTCCCACCTCCCCCGACAAGCCGAAGCTGGCCATCCTCATCCTCGGTGCCGCCGGCGGGGTCGGCGCGGTCCTCGGTTTCGGTCCGGTGTTCCTCTTCCCCAGGATCGAGACCCGTCGGCAGCTGTCCCAGATCCTGCCGGGCGTCCCGGTGGTGGAAGTGCCCGAGATCGTCGACGAGGAAGAACAGAAATTCCGCCGCACCGTGTTCATGGTGCTGGTCGGTGTCTCGGCGCTCCTCACCGCAGCGGCCGCCTTCCTGGCCTACAAGGTGCTTCTGTGATGGAAGGATCCGCCGGGCCCGTCATACGTAACCAAGACCACAAGCGTCCGCAGGGGGACCGCGAACATGGCTGACAATTTTCTCGAACGGGCGATGAGCAAGGCCGGAAGCGGCGGCGCGGCGGCATCCGAGCCGCCCCTGCGCGTCGTTTCGAGCTCCAGGCCCCCCACCGGCGCCGAACCGGGGACCATGGGCCTTGGCCGTTTCCCGACCACGGATACCGATTTCGAACGCTTCGAGATGCGCTTCGGGATCAATCCCGGACAGCAGTCGAGCTTCGACAACGCCTTCCGGATCGTCAGGACCCAGGTCCTGCAATCCCTCGGCGCCAAGGGCGGGCAGGTGGTGGGTATCACCTCCCCCACCCCGAGGAACGGCAAGACGGTCTCCGCGATCCACCTCGCCAGAGCCTGCGCCCGGCGGCGGGAGCAGTGTGTCGTCCTCGCCGACCTCAACCTGCAGCGCCCGTTGGTGGGTGGCTATCTCGATGCGCGGGACTACCGATCGGCCATCGGGTACTTCCGCGGCGAAGGCAGTGCGGAGGAGTACCTCACCCGGGTGAACGGGGCGAACCTGCTCCTCTTCATGAGCGACCGGGCCACCTCGCAGAGCGCCGAGCTCCTGGCGTCGGGCCGCCTGAAGGAGGCCCTCGACACCTTCCGCAACGTCGCACCGAACACGGTGGTGATCGTCAACCTGCCGCCGATCCTCGGCTCGGACGACGTGATGACCATCATGCCAGAACTCGACGGCGTGGTGATGATCGCGGCGGCGAGCGAGACCAGCTTCTCGAAGCTCGAGGAAGCGGCGGGCCTGGTGCCCGAGGAGAAGCTTCTCTGCGCGATCCTGAACAAGAGCCGCGACGTCACGTTCACCGCCACGGCGGACTGATCGCTCGTACGGAAACGAAAAAGGCCGGCATCGCCTCGAAGCGATGCCGGCCTTTTTCGTTTCGTGACGAGGTTTTTCTCAGCTCAGCTCGGAAGGCGCCGCGGACGGCACGCCCTCGGCGCCCTGTTGCTGCGCGCGGGCGGCGCGCTGCTGCTGGTACATGCCGGCAAAATCGAGAGGCTCGAGAAGCAGCGGCACGAAGCCCCCGTCCCGGGTGGACTGGGCGACGATCTGCCTGACGAAGGGGAAGAGGAGGTAGGGAGCGTCGATCAGGAGCACCATTTCGAGGCGGTCCTGGGGAACGTTCTGGATCTCGAAGAGCCCCGCGTAATTGACCTCGGCCACATAGACGACCTGCTCGTCACGCTTGGCGGTGGCGCTGCAGGAGAGCTCCACCTCGTACCGGTTCTGTCCGAGGGCGCGGGCGTTGACATCCACACCGACTTCCATCGCGGGCTGTGCCTGGTTCGCACCCAGAGTCGCCGGGGCGCCGGGGTTCTCGAAGGAAAGGTCCTTGAGGTACTGGGTGAGAACGCGGAGGGAAGGAAGCGCCTCCTGCGGGTTCTGGGGGTCTTGAGCGGGCGTGTCGGACATGGCTGGAAGCGCTCCGGGCGTTCGGTGGTAAGGTCTTGGAAGCCGCGCAGCTACACAACATGCCGCGACCCTGCAAGCTGGCGGCGGGTGCCCCTCAGCGCCTGATGATGACCACCTTGCCGTCCCGCCGCGCGTCCATCAGCCGCTTCAGCGCCATCCGGGCGAGTCCACGCCGGACCTGGGGTACGAGAAGCAGGAAGCCGAAGGTATCCGTCACAAAGCCGGGAGTCATCAGCAAGGGCGCTGCCACGAGAAGCGCCGCGCCATCGACCACGGGCTCCACCGGAGGACGGGCATCGCCGACGTCGCGGCGAAGCTGCGAGAGCACGGACAGCCCCTGCCGCCTGATGATGAATGTCCCGAGAGCCGCCGTCAGGATGGTAAGACCGAGCACCGGAAGGACACCGAAAGCCACCGCTCCTTTCATCAGGAGGAAGATTTCGGCGACTGGCAACACGATCAAAAGCAGGAACAAGATTCCAGCCATAGGGTTTTCCTCACTTGTCCGGGCGTGGTTGGATGACCATACGGACACCCTGTCACCCCTTTGCAGCACTGGCAGTGCCTCTGTCAGGTGATATGTGTTGGAAAGGGGTCTCGTTTAAGGTGACTTCCGTCGCCACCGTAGGGATTTATGGATCTGACGCTCATTATCTTTGCCGCGCTCGCTCTTTTCCTGAGCTACCGCCTCTTCAACGTGCTGGGCACGAAAGGGGGACACGAGCCCGACGAGCATGACCGTCCGGTCCTTAAGCCGGTCGGCGGTCGTGACGAGGGTGGCGAGGTGGACAACCGCCCCGCCGAACCGGTCGCTCCCGAAAAACCGCTTCCCGTCTGGGCCGAGCCCATTGCAGAGGTCTATCCCGGCTTCGACGCGGAGAATTTCCTCGAGGGCGCGGCATCCGCCTACGAAATGGTCGTGCAAGCCTATGTCGACGGCGACCTCAGCGACGTGCGCTCGTTCATCGAGCCTGAAGTCCAGAAGAGCTTCGATGTGGCGATCGAGGGCCGCAACGCCGCAGGGCAGGAGAGCACAGTCGTCTTCGTCGGCGTGCAGAAGCCCCAGGTGGTGGATGTCGAGAAAGGCGAGCACGAGATCCGCGCCGAACTCAAGTTCAAGTCCGAGCAGGTCCGCTTCGTGAAGGACGCCGAAGGCAATATCGTCGAAGGCAGCGAAACCCAGGTCGTGGACGTGGTGGACCGCTGGGTCTTCGCCAGGGACGTCAAGTCCCGCGATCCCAACTGGACCTTGGTCGCAACCCAGCCTTCGTCCTAAGGAGCATCCTGCTTCTTTCCGAAAGGATGCCTCCGATGGTGCGATCCCGCATCGGGCCCGGTCTGGTTTTGCTGCTGGTCGGCTGTATCGCCGACAGCCCCCCCGAACGGGTCCTGGTGCCGGTCGAAGAGATCAAGGGTTTCGCGCAGGCCGACCATCTCGCCGCCGTGAGAACCTTCGCGTCGGGCTGCCACCTGATCGAGGACAGCCCCCTCGCCCCGGCGGATGCGTGGGAACCCCTGTGCGCGGAGGCGCAGGCGATCGGCACGGCAGAAGGCGCTGCATTCTTCCTCAAGGCCCGCTTCATCGGGCAGCGGATCAATCGCGAGGACGGGCTGATGACCGGCTATTACGAGCCGGTCTTCGAGGCCCGCGCCGAGCCCGATCCCCCTTTCGACGCCCCGGTCCTGACCCCGCCGGACGATCTCGTCACCGTCGAGCTCGGGGTTTTCCGCGACAGCCTCGACGGCCAGAGGATCGCCGGACGGGTCATCGACGGCCGGCTGCGCCCCTATGAAGACCGCGCGGCACTCGAGAACAAGGCGCCCGAAAACGCGGGCACCATCGGCTACATGCGGCCCGACGACCTTTTCTTCCTCCAGATCCAGGGATCCGGCGTACTCGCCTTCCCCGACGGGATGCGACAGATCGGCTACGCCTCGCAGAACGGGCACCCCTATCATGCGATCGGGCGAACCCTGGTCGAGGAGGGGCATCTCGCTCTCGAAGAGGTGACGATGCAGTCGATCCGGGAGTGGCTGGCGGCCGCCCCGCCCGAGGAAGCCGCGAGGATCAGGCACACCAATCCATCCTACATATTCTTCACCGACAGGGGCCCCGCCACCGAAGGCGGGCCGCTCGGCACCCAGGGCATTCCCCTGACCCCGCGGGTCTCTGTCGCGGTCGACCGGACCGAAACTCCCCTCGGCGCCATGCTGTGGATCGAAGGCGAGAACGAAACCCACCGCTTTGAAAGCCTGGCCGTTGCGCAGGATACCGGGGGCGCCATCCGCGGCCCGTCGCGGGTGGACCTCTTCGTGGGACGGGGTGACGAGGCCGGCGCACTGGCGGGCGAGCTCAAACTGCCAGTGACCGTGACCCTTCTCCTCCCCCGCAGCGTCACCGACGGCGAGCCGGACCCCGGGCCCGGGTCATGAGCGGCAGGCGGCGGCGCGAGCGACGTCTCAGCGAAGCCGAAAGGAAACTCTGGAATTCCGTGGCCTCGACCGTCACCCCCTATAAGGCGCCGAAGTTGCCCGAAGCGCCGCCAGAGGAGCCGCGGGGAAAAGCCCCCAAGGCGAAACCGGGAGGCGTCAGGCCGCATACGGCACCGCCCAAACCCTCGGTGTCGCTCGAACTCTCCCCCCTCGCGAAAGGCGACCCCAAGAGGATCAGGCAGGTGGCGCGTGGCAGGCTGCCCATCGACGGGATTCTCGACCTGCATGGCATGAGGCAGGAAGAGGCGGACCGGGCGATCTCCTCGTTCCTCGCGCGGCACCGGGCGCTTGGGCACCGCACGCTGCTCATCATCACCGGCAAGGGCGGCACCTCCGGCCCGCAGAGCGAGGACGGGCGTGGTGTCCTTCGCAGGCGGTTCCTCCAGGGCATCGAATTCGGCCTTTATGGCGGCGGCATCGCCTCGGTCAGGCCCGCTCACCAGAAGCACGGCGGCCGGGGCGCCTTCTACGTGCTCCTCAAAGCCCCCCGAGATTCCTGACACGCGGTGGAGTTTCCGGCCCGCTGTCACAAAAGCGTAGCTCAATAGGGCTATGCGCCGCCTCTGTTGGGGGGGTTTTATGCTGGGTTTGGATATCTGGGCGGTCCTGGGGTTTGCCTTCGCGGCCTACGCCGTGGTCGGCAACGATTCCCTTCAGACCCTCGGCACCTTCATCAATTCCAACCGGAACCTGCACTGGACGATCCTCTTCGCCTTCGCCGGCGCGATCCTGGTCCTGACCTTCACCTTCGGCTGGGTGGTGAACGGGGGCGACCCGTCCTACGGGCGTCTCGCGAACGAGGCGAAATACCCGCCGATCGACATCCAGTGGTACCACACCCTGCCACCCCTCATGCTGGTCTTCATCACGCGGCTGGGCATTCCGGTCTCCACGTCCTTCATGGTGTTGACGATCTTCGCCACCGTCGGCGGGCTCGGTTCGATGATCGAGAAATCGCTGATCGGCTATGCCCTGGCCTTCGTCGTCGGGCTCGGTATTTTCCTGGTCATCGCGAGAACCCTCGAGCGCTGGTTCGAGACCCATGACCTCGGAGCGCTGGTTCCCTACGGCCTGATCGGCGGCGTGGGCGCCCTGTTCTTCGGCCTGCAGTACTTCGTGTTCGGGACGATCGAGGCACAGGGCGTGATGTGGACGGGGATCCTCCTCTCCGCGATCGTCGAAGCCGTCGCCGTCGGCCTCGTCAGCATGCGCGGCCGCCCCTTTTACTGGATCACCGCGCAATGGGCGACGACAGGCTATCTCTGGGCCGTCTGGCTGATCCAGGACTTCGCCAACATCTTCGTCTTCCTTCCCCGTGAGCTGACCGCCGTCCAGGGCTTCGCGGCGATGGCCGTGATCCTTCTTTTCCTCGCCGTGACTTTCGCCAATGCTGGCGGTCCCGTGCAACGCATCCTGCGTACGAAGACCAATGTGATCGACATCCGGTCAGCCACCATCGTCGACTTCTCCTACGCGTCGCTCCTCTTCTACTTCAAAGAGTACTCGGACATTCCGATGTCGACGACCTGGGTGTTCCTGGGCCTGATCGCGGGGCGGGAATACGGCTTCGCGCTGACCCGAGCCAGCGTTCGCCTGACCCGCGCCGTGATCGACACGGCAGAGGACGTCGCCAAGGCGTTCATTGGCATCGTCATCTCGATCGACCTCGCGGTTGGCCTGCCATTCATAGCCCAGCGGGTAGCGGGCGCCGATGTCGGCCTCGTTGACGTGTTCCCGACCCAGGGCTTCATGATCTTCACCACGGCGGTGAACCTCGCGCTCATCCCGGTCTGCATCTTCGCCTTCTCCAAGCCCGAAGACGACCTTGAACACCGCCGCCGCAATTTTGCGATTTCGGTGGTCGTCCTCCTGATGGCGGTCCTCGGCGCGACCTTCGTCTTCCCGGTCCTGAGATAAAGATCGATGCGGATCCTCTTTCGGATCCTCAGGACGCTCTGGTTGCTCGCGGAACGGCAACGGGACTGAGCGAGGCAAAACTCTCTGGACTCTTCCGGCCGTTCTGCTAACCGCCCCGCTTCCCTCGCGCGCCTGGCCAAAAGGCATTGCCTCGGCGCGCCCCGTACCAAGGAGATGAAAATGCCCAAGATGAAGACCAAGTCGGGCGCCAAGAAGCGTTTCAAGGTGACCGGCACCGGCAAGATCATGGCCGGCTCCACCGGCAAGCGCCACGGCATGATCAAGCGCAGCAACAAGCAGATCCGCCAAAAGCGCGGCATGGAACCGATGGCGAAGTGCGATCAGCGCGTCGTCAAGATCTACATGCCCTACGCGCGCTAAGGAGGAGCTCACATGTCACGCGTCAAAGGGGGCCCCGCGTCCCACGCCCGTCACCGCAAGATCATCAAGTCCGCCAAGGGCTATTACGGTCGCCGCAAGAACACCTTCCGCGTCGCCAACCA
>CAZAFU010000092.1:0-11629 GCA_964484475.1 uncultured Caulobacterales bacterium
TCAATGCTGATGAGGAACTTCGTCTCCGTGTGGTTGCGCCGGATCCGGGCGAGCTACTGGTTCATTCCATCGGCCATGATGATCGGGGCGTTCATTCTCGCCTGGGTCACCCATGCCATCGACATCCGGGTGAACGCGGACGTGCTGCGCGGGTTCGGCCCGATCCAGATCGCCGAGCCCACGGGGGCGAGGGCGATCCTCCAGACCATCGCGGGATCGATCATCGGGGTCGCGGGGGTGACCTTCTCGATCACCATCGCCACGGTCAGCTTCGCCAGCGGGAATTACGGGCCGCGCCTGATCGGCAACTTCATGCGCGATCGCGGCAACCAGCTGACCTTGGGCGTCTTCATCGCGACTTTCGTCTACTGCCTGCTGGTCCTGGGGACCGTGCGCGAAGGGGCGGAGGACGGCAGCTGGGACGTCTTCATTCCCCATCTTTCCCTTCTGACCACCCTGGCGCTGGCGATCGGCTCGATCTGTATGCTGATCTATTTCTTCCACCACATCCCCGAGTCGATCGACATCCAGCACCTGACGACCGAGATCGGCGGGAGCTTCAGGGCCAAGGTCACCGCACTTTTCGACGAAGAGAACGAGGGTTCCGACCCCGTGCCCGAGGAGGCGTGGAACCAGCGGGTCCGAGGTCGCGACTGCCATGAGGTCCGGCCGTGCCTCAATGGCTACATCCTGTCGATCAACGTCCAGAAGCTCGCGAAACTGGGCGACGAGAACGATCTCTATCTCGATATCCAGTACCGGCCGGGCGATTTCATCGCGGGCGAGGACGTCTTCGCGGAAGTCTTCACCGCCGAAGGCAGGCCCATGCCCGAGGGTATCGGCGGAACGATCGCGGAGGCGGTGAGCGTCGGGCGGCAGCGCACTGCGGACCAGAACACGCTCTTCCTGGTCGATACGCTGGTCGAGATCGCCGCGCGGGCACTGTCGCCCGGGGTCAACGACCCCCAGACAGCCATCGCATGCATGGATTGGCTGCGCGCCGGCGCCCATGCCTTCGGTGACAGCGTACAGGAGCCAAGCTGCAACTCGGAGAGACTGCAGATCGCGCCCCTGACCTTCGATGAGTTCGTGGCCCGGGCCTTCTCCCGGCTCAGGCCCTATGCGGCGGCGGACCGGAATGCGGCCTTGCGGCTCATCACTGTGCTGACGGAAATCGCCTATCGGCTCCCGCCCGGGCCGCGGCGCGAGCGCCTCGAGAAGGAACTCGAAACCGTAGCGGCGGAAACCGCGGCGGTCGCGAAGGGCGCTCCCTGGGCGACCGAGGTCGAGGACCGCTACCGGACGGCGAGGAGAGCCCTGGAGTCCGAAGATTTCAGGGACGCCCTGAAGAAGGCGCCCAACTGGTTCGGAGGCAGGGCCTGAACCACGCCGTCAGCGGGGGGAGGGATCGCGCCTCTGCCAGACCTCGAGCCGGGCGTCGTGGTCATTGCCCTCGCCCTTGTCGATACGGCCCATCGAAACGCTGACCCAGTCTTCCCTGTCGAGAGCCGGAAACTCCGTGTCGCCCTCGATATCGGCCTCGACCGTGGTGAGGTAGACGCGGTGCGCCTTGTCGAGGAGCTCCCTGTAGATCTCGCCGCCGCCGATGACGCAGATCTCGCCCGCGTCCTTCTTGCTGGCGTCGATCTCGGCGATCCTCAATGCGCGCTCCACGCCGTGGACCACGATCACCCCTTCGGCGTCGAAATCGCCCTGCCGGGTGACGACGATATTGGTGCGGCCGGGGAGGGGCCTTCCGATCGATTCATAGGTCTTCCGCCCCATGACGACCGGCTTGCCCATGGTCACCTTCTTGAACCAGGCAAGGTCGTCCTTCATCCGCCAGGGGAGTTTGCCGCCAAGGCCGATGGTACCGTTTTCGGAGCGGGCGACGACAAGGGCTATCTGTGGGTCGCTCATACCGCGATCGGTGCCTTGATCACCGGGTGGGGATCGTAATCAAGCACCTTGATATCCTCGTAGGTGAAGGCGCGGACGTCGCGCACTTCGGGGTTGAGTTCGAGCCGCGGCAGCGGCCGGTGAGGGCGGGAGAGTTGGAGTTCTGCTTGTTCCACATGATTGAGATAGAGGTGAGCGTCGCCAAAGCTATGAATAAACTCACCGGGCCTGAGGCCCGTGCTCTGCGCCATCATGTGGGTGAGGAGGGCGTAGGAGGCGATGTTGAAGGGTACGCCGAGGAAGACGTCAGCCGAACGCTGGTAGAGCTGGCAGGAGAGGCGCCCGTCCGCGACGTAGAACTGGAAGAGGCAGTGGCAGGGCGGGAGCGCCATGTCATCCACGAGGGCCGGGTTCCAGGCCGACACGATGTGGCGCCGGGAGTGGGGATTGGCGCGAATCGCCTCCTGCACCCGCTCGATCTGGTCGATGGTGCCGCCGTGATAATCGGGCCAGCTGCGCCACTGGGCGCCGTAGACCGGACCGAGTTCGCCGTTCTCGTCGGCCCACTCGTCCCAGATCGAGACACCGACCTCCTGAAGGGGCCTGACACTGGTTTCGCCGCGCAGGAACCAGAGGAGCTCGTGCACGACGCTTTTGAGGTGGACCTTCTTCGTGGTGACCAGCGGGAAGCCCTCGGCGAGATCGAAACGCATCTGGTGGCCGAACACTGAACGCGTGCCGGTTCCCGTGCGGTCGTCGCGAACGGTGCCTTCGTCCAGGATGCGGTCGAGGAGATCGTGATAAGCCTGCATGGAAACCCTCTTCAGCCGATTCGGAGCCTTGCGGCCGTTTACCTTCGCTCCACAGACGTGGGTCCTTCCATTCATAAATATCCACAATTTTACCGGTTGTCGGACCGGCAACGCCCGCAGGAGCTGCCGGTGTTCAGGAAAGGTAAGGACAGCACCATGGTGAGCTATCTCTCGATCGGACGTCTGGCCCTGCTCGCCCGGAAGGCGGCCCAGACATCATTGCCGGCAACCGAACGGAACCCCGCCCATACCGACCTTCTCGATCGGATCGCGGCGCAGAACCGGCGGTGGGCAGGGCGAACCTTCGCCGCCACGATCATTCCGGAGACCTTCACCAAGGCGAGGATCAGTGACGATATCAGGCGGGCCCGGGACCTGCTCTCGGCGTTCAACGCCAATCGCGTTGTCTCCGATGTCCGTGCCGGCGGCGAAGGCGGCGCGGCAGGGTCCACGGACCATGCCGGGAGGATTGCGGCCCTGGACAGCTTCCTCGCTGAAGCGCGCGCCCGCGCCGTCGATGGAAAGCTGGACCTGGCGGGAATGGAGCGTCCCGAGGAGATCGCGGCCGATCTTGCGGCCCTCGAGGACGACACGAGGCCCGACGCCCTGACCTATGACGAAACCGGCGGCAAGGTGGTGATCGATGCGGAGGAATACGCGCGCAACACACCGAGCACCGACGGCCTTTATGCCTGGTCGCTCGGCACCGGCGACCAGGTCATGGCGATGAACGAGCGGCTTCTCAGTCCCGTTCATCTGAGCGCCGAGGATCTCGAAGGGGCCGCGAGGCTCGACTACCGGATCGACTTCACGACCCCCGGCACTTACCATGTCTGGGCACGCGGGTCCTCGGCAACGGCGTTCGATTTCTCCTCGAACAGCATTCATTTCGGCTTCGATGGCGAGATGGTGACACCATCGGACGGTCTCACGCTCAGCACGCGGGGGCTGGCGTGGTCGGACGATAACGGCCTTCCCGGGCAGGGGATCACCATTGAGGTGGCGGAGGCCGGGACGCGAACCCTCAACATCTGGATGCGCGAGGACGGTGTGGTCCTCGATGCGCTCGCCCTCACCGTGGACGGCTCATATGATCCCGCTACGGACGACAATATTGCCATCAGCGACTTCAGGCGGGCAGGCGAGGCGGGTCCTGTCTCGCTCGCGGCGGTCGAAGCGATCGTCGAGGCCCGGCGCATGGCCATCGAAGCTGAGCGCGATGCTGCGGCTACGGACGACGAGGTGTATGAGCGCAGGCTCGGCAGTTCATACCTTTCGGCCATCATCGAGGCGCAGGAGCGTGGCCTTGCCCGCTTGAATGCCGGTATCGACGAGGACCGTGATGCGTTCATGGAGGAGCGCCGGGCCGCGAGCATCGGCTTCGAGACGAATTTCGCGCCACGCGATAGCTTTTCGCTCGGTCTCGACATCGCCCGGAGCTACGCGAACCTCCTTTATGCATGGTGGCGCGAACAACCCTAGGTTTGCCGGGCCGGGGAACTTCCCATGAAAGGTTCCCGTTCTTCGCTGCATGAAACATGAGAGCTTCCTCGTTGCCCTTCCCGCCGCGCTCCTGACGATCGGCATGACCGCGGATCCGGTTCCTCCGCCGACACCGCCCGAAATGCAGCCGGGGAGCGTGGCGAGCTACTATGGCGAGGGCGGTGACCCGATCTGGCACGGATCCAGGGCGGCGAGGTCAAGGCTGAGGGACTATCTGAAGGTCCTCCAGGCCCTGCGCGGCTATGGTCTTGACCCCGCGGCCTATGACGCACGCGAGCTCTTCGGCCTTGCCCGGGAACGCTCCTGGAAGGAGCTGGAGGCCACCGCCTCGCATTCCTTCGGGCGGCTCGCGAACGATCTTGCCGGCGGCGTCGTCAGTCCACGAATCGATTTCACCGAAGAAGAGCTTGCCGACCGTCTGAGGGCGCGTGCCGAATATCTCAGGCGGATCGCGAAGGGCGAGGCGCCGAGCGAGCTTCTCGAGGAGATCTCCAACGCCAATCCGATGCATGGCGAGCTGGTGCAGGCCCTCGGGACCTATCGCGGCTACGCCGAACGCGATGCCTTCAAGGAGGTCCGTCTCGCAGACGGTATCCTGGAACTCGGCGATGCGGGGGAGGGCGTGGTCGCGGTCGCCGAGCGCCTTCGCGCGGAGGGCTTCATGCGCGGCCCTGTCGACCGGAACGCGAAGGGCGAGCCTGTCTTCGGGACGGCCCTGGCTGCGGCGCTCGAGGCATTCCAGAAATCACGGGGTATCGAGCCCGACGGCATCGTGGGTCCGGCCACCCTTGCACGCATGAACGAGAGCGAGGAGGAGCTGGTCGAGCAGATTCTCGTGAATATCGAACGGAGCCGCTGGCTGCCGCGGGATTTCGGCGAGGAGCACGTGCTCGTGAACATCGCCGCCTATGACGTGCACATGCAGAGCGGTCGCGACCGGCCGGTCCGTATGAAGACGGTCGTCGGTACCGAGCGGAACGAGACACCGGTCTTTGCCGCCTCGATGAGTTACGTGGTGGTCAATCCGTACTGGAATATCCCGGAAAGCATAGTCCGTGCCGAGATCGCTCCAAAAGCCGTAGCCGACGGGAACTACCTGCGCGAAAAGAACTACGAGGTGGTCACCGGCTGGCAGAACCCGGAACCCTATCGCGGCCGGATCGATTGGGACGACCTGCCCGGCGAGCTGCCCTTCCGGGTGAGGCAGAGGCCGGGACCGAACAACGCGCTCGGCCGGATCAAGTTCATGTTTCCCAACGACTACGCCGTATACCTGCACGACACGCCGGCGGACGCCCTGTTCGGACGCACGCAGAGGGCGTTCTCGCATGGGTGTGTCAGGCTCGAACGGCCGCTCGACTTTGCCGACTGGGTCTTCCGAAGCGCCGTTTCCGAGGCACCCGACGTGGAGGACATCCTCAAGACGGGCGAGGAAACCATCATCAGGCTCGACAAGGACATTCCGGTCTACGTGACCTACATGACCGCCAGGGTGGAGGAGGGAAGGGTCTCCTTCTTCGAGGACATCTACGACCGCGACGAACGGGTCCTGAAGGCCCTCAGGGGCGCGTCCTGAATTCAGCGGCCCCAGCGGGCGGGTGTCCCCCTGGTGTCGATATGGACAAACGGTCCGTGGGCGGTGTTGCGGTCGTAGCTGCCAAGGCCGCCCTGGATCCGGACTTCCGTCGCTTCGCGATCGAAAGCTTCCACCATGTCGTAGAGATAATGGGCGTCGGCCTTGGTCACCTCTCCGTCCCTGTTCAGGTCATCCATGTCACCGTCCCGGGGTGCGACATCCAGATAGACGTCGGCCGCATCGCCATAGACATGCCGCGAATAGGGGACGTTGCCGATAGCCTTGTTGTAGAAGGGTGTGCGGTAGCCGCTCATGATGAAGAGGGTGTCGGGATCGAACCCTTCGGTGCGCAGAAGCTCCACCGCATCCTCGAGTTTCCGCAGGAGCGGGGGTTGCAGGACCACGTAGCGCTGGGGCGCGTCGGTCGCCTGCTTGCAGACGAACTGGCCGAGGGTGAAATGCGGGGACAGGCGGATATCGCTCGTCTCGGCATTGACCTCGATGAAGCCCAGGGGCGGCTTGTAGCTGTCGAGACCGCGAAGCGGCCTGGAGGGGTACTCGCCTATGCGGTAGCCGTTCAGGACCCCGTCCTCGACCTCGCTCATCGGCGTCATCACGAAGACGTTGAGCACCATCGCCTGCCCGGACGTCTCGTCGGCAATCTCGATCACATGATGGCCAGGCTCGGCCGGGGCTTTCCAGGACAGGCTCATCGGCCCGGTGATGGTCTCGCCGGTCTCCGGAGCCTCGAAAGTGATCCGGTGTTCGTCGGGGCGCCCCTTCACTTCCACCTCGAGAAGCTCGCCGGGAAGCACGGGCGCGAAGAAGACCGGGTGGTTGATCTCCAGATCCGCAATCTCGACGGTCAGGGCGGGCGTGGCCTGAAGGGTGAGGGATGCGGCCGCGAGGGCTGCGATGGTCGGGATCATGTCTTGCTCCGGTCGGTCGTCTGTCGGCCAGCTGGGGCCCGGGTCCGGAAAGGTAGGAACTTCGCCCCCCCTTTTCAAAACCGCTTCCGCCCCCTATGTCCTGAGGGCTGCTTCGGCAGCTATAGCGATAAATGGCGTTCGTAATAAGCGGACCGGACCCGGGGGCGGTACCCGGCGGCTCCACCCAAGGCCCTCTGAATGGGGGTTTTCGGCGGGGCCGACATAGCATCGACGGACGTGTAAAAGTACTGCTTTCGCTCGGATGGTCTCCGATATTGGACCATTAAAACTAGTTGCGAATGACAACTATGATGGAGAACTCGCTCTCGCTGCGTAACGCAGTGCGAGAAGTTCGCTTCAAGCCCTAGTTCCTTATCAGAGCTAGGCGGGGCCGCCGGGGGCCTGGCAACAGAACCCCGGCATTTTCCTTTCAGACGGTTTCGGTCTCGTGCGATGCCGCCGCGGCTTTCGCGGCGCGGACGGCCGCCCTGATCCGCTGTTCGAACGCCTCACCGAGCCGGTCGACCGCGATCACTTCGTGGTGCTTCACTCCGCTGGCCTCGGCGAAGAAGGCGTTGGCACTGTGCCACCATCCGTTCACGAACAGCTCCACCAGAGCCTTCGACTGCCATTGTAAAACGCCGAAGACGGCAGAGCCCTGGTCGGCGACGAGGGTTTCGGTATGCGGCGCGAGTTCGTCGAAAGCTTCCGGGCTGGCTTGTCTCGTATCGAAGACCACGCCGCCCTCGCCCCTGACGATCTCGGCCACCGCTTCACTTGGATAGTCGCGCTGGAAGCTCTCGCTGGTCGTGCCGAAACGTGCAAGATAGACTAGTGATCCGGGCACAGCCGGTTTGGGCGTGACGCCGAAGGCGCGGCGGTAGTCCGCGACCGTATCCTGCGTCCAGTCGTAGCTCGGCAGGGTCTTCCGCAGGACGAAGGTCTTGCGTACACGGACCGGATCTTCGGCGCCCAGCCAGTCGAAACCCAGCCGCGAAAGATCGCGGGCGACGTAGCTCTTGCGGGAGAGGGCCCCCGGAAGAAGGATCGGGGCCGGGGGATCGCTCAGCGCGACGAGCGTTGCGATCGCGCCGCCTGTCCAGTCGCCATAGGTGGCGGGGGTCTCCATCTCGAGGATCGCCGCGCTCTCGATCTCGCGCACAGGCCTCGGCGCGCCCCCGAACATCCGGGACACCGAGGCGTCCCTGATTGACCCGCGCCGCAGCAGCCGCCCTTCGCGGTAGCAGAAGCCTTCGGGTGAATAGATCGTCTCGCCGATGTCGATCACCGGCTCGCGGGGTTGCGCGTAGCGGCGCCGGTGGTGGTCGGGCTGGTCACCGATGAGCGGCACGGGGGCACCGTACTGTTCGGTCGCCAGCTCCTCCGTCCGGTACCCTTCATAGGGTGCAAGGCGTGCGGCCTGGGTCTTTAGAAGCTGCCGGATCGCACCTCCGCGCCCCTGCCAGGGCTTTCGTCGCTCGTTTGGCATCTGGCTCTCCCCGGCAACCCGGAGCTCGGTAGTGTCTCAGGCGCGAAATGACAACGATGGTCGCCCGATCAGGCCGCGCCGCTCTCTTCCTCGAGCTCCACGTCATAGCCCCACAGGAAGCGCAGGTGCACGAGCACCGCCTCGCGGGCCTTGGGATCGAGCGAGCGGTCCTGGTAGGCCGTGTGCCGGATCTTGAGGGTGCGGTCGCCTTCGAGATCGGCGCCGGTGACCTGCAGGTTGGGTTCGTGCATGCCAAGGTCATACATCGACGCGAGGGCGTCACGCACCTTCCGGTACCCGCCTTCATCGTGGATCGCCTCGACCCGGTAGTAGGGCTTCCGCCCGTCATCGCCGAGGGAGAAGAGCCCGAAATCGCGGATGACGGTGGGCGAGAGATATTGCTGGATGAAGCTCTCGTCGCGGAAGTTCGCCCATGCGTCCTTCAGCTCGCCGCGCCAGTCGCCGTGCCCGGCCATGGCGGGGAAGAACTCACGGTCCTCGTCCGTGGGGTCGGTCACGATGCGGACGATATCCTGCATCATCGCGAAGCCGAGGGCATAGGGGTTGATTCCGGAGTAACGGGGGTCGTCGAAGTCCGGCTGGAAGACGACCGAGCTGTGGGAATGGAGAAATTCGAGAATGGCCCCGTCATTGATCTGACCGCGGGCATGAAGCTCGTTCATGATATAGTGGTGTACGAAGGTCGCGCAGCCCTCGTTCATCACCTTGGTCTGCTTTTGCGGATAGAAGTATTGCGAGACGTTCCGCACGATACGGATGAGCTCACGCTGCCATGGGCGCAGGGAGGGCGAGGCCTTCTCCACGAAGTAGAGCAGGTTCTCCTCGGGAAGCTTGATGTTGCGGACCTCGGCCTGCCGGGCCTCCTGCATTTCGGGGTCCTCTTCGCGCTGGGGAAGGGTGCGCCAGAGGTCGTTGAAGGTCTCGCGCTCGTGCTCCGCCCGCGCGAGAACCTTTTCCCGCAGTTCCGTCTCAGAGAGTTTGGGCGGCCGGTTGTAGCGGAAGACCCCCTGGTCCTGGAGGGCGTGGGCGGCATCGAGGGTCTGTTCGACCTCTTCCCATCCGTACTCGTCTTCGCACCGGGAGATATATTTCTTCGCGAAGTCGAGATAGGTGAGGATCGATCCCGCGTCCGTCCACTGACGGAAGAGGTAGTTGTTCTTGAAGAAGTGATTGTGACCGAAGCAGGCATGGGCCATCACCAGGGCCTGCATGGTCATCGAATTCTCTTCCATCAGGTAGGCGATGCACGGATCGGAGTTGATCACGATCTCATAGGCGAGACCGGTAAAGCCCTTCTGGTAGTTCATCGAGTCCCGGGCGAACGCCTTGCCGAAGGACCAGTGGCGGTACATCAGCGGCATGCCGTGGGACGAGTAGGCATCGAGCATCTGCTCGGAAGTGATGATCTCGACCTGGTTCTTGTAGACATCGAGCCCGAGGTCCTGAAGGGCGATGTCCTCGATGGCATCATATGCACGCTGAAGGTCCTCGAAGGTCCAGGCAGCTTCATCGTAGATGAGGGGGGTCTTGGGGGTGGCGCTCATGGGGTCGCCTCCTCTTCCGTCACGGTGGGCAGGCCAGCCTCCTGCCAGGCAAGCATTCCGCCGCTCATGTGGTAGACCTTCTCGAAGCCGAGATCCCGCAGGACCTCGACCGCCCTGGACGAGCGGCTGCCCGAACGGCAATGGACGAGATAGGCCTTGTTCGGATCGAGTTCCGAGCTCACGCGCTCGCGGAAATCGTCCTTCAGGAAATCGATCCGCGTTGCCCCGGCGATGTGGCCGTCCCGGAACTCCTTCTCTGTACGAACGTCAAGGACGGCGAGCCCGTCCGGGTCCTGAAGGAGCGCGGCGGCTTCCTTCGCCTCGACCTCGACAACCTCGGGGTTCGCGACCGCCTCACCGGGCGGGGTGATCAGCAGGAGCAGTGCCGTCAGAAGTGGGGTCATGGCCTGTTTCTTCCGTATTTGTCGTGGGAGGAGACCCAGTCGCCGTGGAGGACGGCGGCGGCGAGGCTGATCTCCCCTGCGAGCACGGTGGCGGCGCAGATCTCGGCGAACTTGCCGACATTGTCCTTGCCGTAGCAGCCCAGCATTTCGAGGCATTCCTTCTGGGTGGGCAGGCCCGTGCCCCCGCCATAGGTGGCGATGATCAGTGAGGGAATGGTGATCGACCAGTAGTAGTCGCCGTTCTCGAGGATCTCGACGAAGGTCATCGCGGCGTGGCTTTCCGCGATGTTCGCGACGTCCTGCCCCGTGGCGATGAAAAGGGCGGTCAGCCCGTTGGCGGAATGCATGCCGTTGTTGACGGTGCCCGCGAGCATCCCGCCGACATTGGAGACGAGGCGGCCACGGAACATCTGGGCGACCGACGGGCCCATCATCTCGCGCATCACCCGGTCGGGGATCACCGCTTCGGCCACGACCCGCGCGCCGCGCGAGTGCATCATGTTCATGTGGCTGTGCTTCTTGTCGGTGTCGATCGCACCGGAGAGCGTGTAGCGGGGGTTGCCCGGCGCGTGCTCGCGGATCCACTCGCAAGCGGCAAGCGTCGCCTTGCCGGACATATTCTGCCCTGCCGCGTCTCCGGTTTCGTAATTGAAACGCAGAAAGCACATCTGCGCCACGTTGAACTTCTGGATATGGGAAAGCCTGCCGACCGACGTGGTGGCTTCGGCGACGTCGCGGATGCCGTCCTCCACGTCGTCGATCCAGGCTGCGAAATCGCGCGCTTCGCGGGCGTCCCTGAAGTGGAAGACCGGCGCACGCTGCATGTAGCGCTCGACCAGCGTCGTCTTGACCCCTCCGCAAGCGGAGAGAAGCTTCATGCCCCGCGAATAGCTCGCAACGAGGGTGCCTTCCGTGGTGGCGAGGGGGATGTAGAAATCGCCCGATGCATGCTCGCCATTGATCCTGAGCGGGCCTGCGAGGCCCATGGGGACCTGCGCGACGCCGAAGAAGTTTTCGCAATTTCCCGACAGGAGGGCCGGATCGACACTCCCGGCGGTGGCGTGATCCAGGCTGGCACCGGTCTGCTCTCTCGCAAAGGTTGCGCGGGCTTCGGCGGCTTCGCGCGTGTAGTCGTCGTTCTTGTTGCGGGGAATGCGGGGGGATTGGGTTTCAGCCATGGATCGAAGCCTCCTTGAAGCAGGTTTCATATCCATACCCGTTCTTCAAACCGGGCGGAAGGCCAGAGGCCACCGGGGCCTTTGTGGCACGACCAGCACCGGGGCCCGGCCGCAATTCCCGTCGTACCGATCTTTCGATATTCAGCGCCTGCGGCGTGTCCTGCCGGGGGCGGCGGCAGCTTCGGTCAATCCGCGGCGAACTGTCGTACCGGATCGAGAGTTCCCAAGAGGACGCGGGCAATGGCCATTCCGGCCTGAACCCGCGGGTTATGTG
>CAZAFU010000093.1:0-11606 GCA_964484475.1 uncultured Caulobacterales bacterium
CGACGGTCAGCTTCCTGAGCTTCGGCAGGTCATCCGCTTCGGCCTTCTTCATGTATTTGGTGAAGCTGTAGCTGCGCTGCATGGCGCCGAAGGCCGCCTCGACCGCAGCGTCTTTCGGCGCGACGATGGTCGCGGAGGCGGATTTCCTGAACGCCATCGCCGCGACCTTCCCGCCGAGCTTCTGCATCGCGAGGGCATCGGAGCTGTCCAGGTCGCCTGCGCCCAGAAGCACGATGGTCGCGTCGGGCAGCGCGGCGGGGCCGGCGACGATCACGCTCTGGCCGGGCTTGCCGTTGAAGTCGGAGGCCTTCGCGGCGCGGCGCAGGTCGTCTTCGACTTCCTTCAGGCCGGCGGGCAGTGCGATCTCCCCATCCTTCGCCACGGGCACAAAGATCATCCCGCTCTGCGGAATGTCACGGGCGAAAGTCATTTCCATGGGATTCTCCTCGTTGATAGGACACTCGTCTGGTCAATGTCCGGTGTGCTAGGCGCACCGGCACCCAATGAAAACCACTTCCCGCCCGGGATCGCAGGGGGATCATGCTCAGCCGGCTCGATCGATATATCTTCCGCGCGGCGGCCCTGCCGTTCCTGCTGATCCTCGCCTGCACCACCGCAGTGGCGTGGCTGACCCAGGTTCTGCAGCGGATGGACATCATCGTCGATGATGGCGGGACGCTCAGCGCGTTCCTCAAGATCACGATGCTGTTGATCCCGACCCTCGCGGGCGTGGTGATGCCGATCGCGCTTCTGGCGGCCTGCCTCTACACACTCAACGTCCTCCTGGTGGACAGCGAGATCCCGGTGATGCGCGCCGCCGGGGCCAGCAAATTCAGGATCGCGCGCCCCCTCCTCCTGCTCTCGCTCGTCACTGCCGGAGCGATGCTCTACGTCAATCTCGACCTGCAGCCGCGTACCTATCGCGCGATGAAGGACACGATCTGGGACGTGCGGTCGGATATCGCCTCCTCCCTGGTGCGGGACCAGGTGTTCACCGAGGTGACGCCAGGGGTCACGGTCTATGCCGAGGACGTCAGGCCGGGCGACCAGTTCGTGGGCCTTCATATCTTCGATGCCCGCAACCCCGAGCGCGAGACCACCTACACGGCCGAGAACGGGCTCTTCGCCATCACCCCTACGGGACCCAGGCTGTTCCTTCTCCGCGGCACCGCGCAATACCGCGACCCCAAGACCGGAAGCCTCGAGATCGCACGCTTCACGGAAACCGCGATCGAACTCGCAGAGCTTGGTGACAGCGCGGAGCCGGAAAGGATCTACGAGACCACGGAACGCTATATCGGCGAGCTGCTGCGCCCCGATCTCAGTGAGTCCTATGACCGCATGTATACCGGGCGCCTGATCGCCGAAGGTCACGCGCGGCTGGCAACGCCGCTTTACTGTATTGCCTTCGGCCTGACCGCGGCGGCGATCATGCTGACGGCGACTTCGGTCCGGCGCGGCTACGGCCGGCGCCTGCTGCTTGCGAGTGCGATCGCGGCAGCGGTGAGAATCGGCGGTTTCCTGATGCAGAGCCTCGCGGCCGACCTGCCTGCGTTCAATGCCGGCCAGTACCTGCTCCCCCTGGCGATGGCGGGGGCGGCGATCATCGTCCTGGTCAACCCGCGCACGTTCAGCATGACGAAACCGGTACGGCGTGGTCAGGCCCTGTCGGCGGAAGGGGCCGGGTCATGATCGGCACGCTTCCCGAACGCTACCTGATGCAACGGACGCTGCAGGGGGTCCTGGTCCTCGGCGCGGCGAGCCTCGGCCTGATCGTCTCGATCGACTTTCTCGAGGCACTGCGCCAGGTGAGTGACCGTCCAAATGCGGATGTTCTGACCGCGTTGCAGCTGACGCTCCTCCGCTCGCCGCAGCTCCTGATGATCCTTTCGCCTTTCATCATGCTGTTCGGCACGCTTCTCGCGGTTGCCCAGCTCGCCCGCTCGCTCGAGATCGCGGTTCTGCGCGCTGCGGGACTGTCGGTCTGGCGGGTGGTCGGCGCGCCAGTCTTCCTCGCCTTCATGCTCGGCATCGTCCTGATCACGGTGGTGGACCCGATCACCACGCGGATGTCGCTGAGTGCGGACAAGCTGCTTTCTCAGGTCCGGGGCAACGACGTGTCGACCCCGAAGGCCTTCCGCGACGGCGTCTGGCTGCGCCAGCCCGACGGGGACGGCGTCATCCTTCTTCACGCTGACGGCTTTTCTGTGGAAGGCGCACAGTTCGAGGATGTCTTCGTCTGGCGCAAGGACCGGGACGGGCGGCTGATCGAACGTTTCGACGCGCCGACCGCGACCCTCGAAGGGCAGCGATTGATCCTGGCCGACGCGCAGCGCAGCGTTCCGGGAGGTGAACTTGCCGAACCGGTCGGCGCGGTGGGCTTCGCGACCAATTTCGCCATGCGCGACCTCGCCCTGATCGGGACCCGGCCCGAAAGCCTTTCGATCTACACCCTGCCCCGCCTGATGGCCCGGATCGGCAATGCCGGGATCCCGCTCGAACCCTATGCCCTGCGGCTGCAGGAGCTATTCGCCCTCCCCCTCAAGCTCGCTTCGATGGCGATCATCGCCTGCGTCTTCGCCCTCCCGATCAGCCCACGGGGCGGCGGGGCAGCGCGTCTCATCCTTTACGGCATCGCCGCGGGCTTCATTGCCTTCATCCTCGTCCAGTTCTCGAGCGCCGTGGCCGAGGCCGGGCTCATCCCGGTGATGACTGCCGCCTGGACCCCGCCCACGGTCATCTTCCTGATCGGGGTCAGCATGATCCTCTTCCGCGAAGACGGATAGAGTTCCCATCAGCTCCAAGGACGGTTAACCAAGCGCGTCTAGGCGCGTTGGGTGCGAAAGGCAGGTCCGGGACTTCATGCTCTCTCTTCTCGTGATTTCGGCGGCCGCATCCTCGCTCCTCGCGGTCCAGGGTGACCGGCCGGCCGAACCGGGGCCGCCGCCCACCGGCCTTGAAGAGGAAGGCGAGGTCCTTCTCGCCGCGGACCGGATCTTCCGTCTGGGGGAAGCCGGGCCGCTGATCGCCGAAGGGAACGTCCGCGCAGCCAGCGGAACCCAGTTCCTGAGGGCCGATCAGGTCCGCTACGACCCTGCCGCGAACCGCGTGACCGCCATCGGCAACGTCGCCGTCAGGGACGACACCGGCCAGGTCTATTTCGCCGATGAAGTCATTCTCACGAGCGATCTGAAGAGCGGGATCGTCGATTCCTTCGCTGCCGAGCTCACGCCACAGGGCAATCTCGCCGCCGCCACCGTCATCCGCCGCGAAAGCGGGCGCAACGAGCTCCGCAAGGCCACCTTCAGCCTCTGCCCTGTCTGCGATGAAGGTCTGCGTGCGGACCGGCCCGTCTGGCAGCTCAAGGCCAACAGGATCATCCAGGACGAAGAAGACCAGGTCCTGAGGTTCCGCAACGCGTTCATCGAGGTCCTGGGACTGCCGGTCTTCTGGATCCCGTGGCTCCAGGTTCCCGACCCTTCGGTGGAACGCCAGTCGGGCTTCCTCGCGCCGCAGCTCGGCAACTCGACCCGAACCGGAACCGAGGTCGAGGTCCCCTACTACTGGGCGATCTCGGACTACCAGGACGTGACCTTCTCGCCGCGCTACATGACCGAACTGGGCCTCCTGACGAAGGGCGAATGGCGTCGCAACACCCATGAAAGCCGCGCGGTGGTGCAGACGGGCTTCATCTCACCGGTCAACGACCTGAGCCAGGAGCCGGGGGACCCGGACGATTTTCGCTGGCACGTCTTCGGCCTTTACGAACGCCAGCTTCCCGACGACTGGAAGCTCGAACTCGACGTCGACCAGGTCTCGGACAAGGGCTATCTGTTCACCTATGACATCGAGCCCGTCGGGGCGCTGAGGGAAACCTTCGACATTCTCCGTCCCGACCGGCTCGACAGCTCCGCCAGCCTCATCAGGCGACGGGACAACACCGAAACCCAGTTCGCCTTCCATGCCTTCCAGACCCTGAGGTTTTCCGAGGACCAGGCGTTCACCGCCCACGCCCTGCCCCGGGTCCGCCACGAGCGGACCTATGACGTCTTCGGCGGGGAAATGGAGCTCGGCGGGAGCTTCCTGCTCCTCAACCGGGCCGAAGGCCTCGATACGATGCGGCTTTCCTCCCATGCCCAGTACTCATCCGTGCACTTCACGCGCCGGGGACACCGTCTCGAGACGTTCGGTGAGCTGAGGGCCGACGGATATGCCTACAACAATGCCTCGTCGGGCATCCAGGCCTGCAACGTCGAGGACGCGTTCTACGAGACTTGCCGGCAAGTCCTGCCCCGCGACCTGAGGGAAGACACCTTCACCACCACGCGCTTCCTGCCGACCCTTGGCGCGGAATGGAGCTATCCCCTGGCACGGTTCGGTGAGACCACCACCTTCATCATCGAGCCGAGGGTGCAGGCGGTCATCAGCACCGACCGCGACGACAACGAGGAGATCTTCAACGAGGACAGCGCCTTCTTCCAGTTCGACGAAGTGACCCTCTTCGACTTTTCGAAGAGCACCGGCCTTGACCGGTGGGAGGATGGCAAGCGGGTCAACATGGGCCTCGCGGGAACGGCCGTGCTCGGCCAGGCCCTCACCGTCAACACCATGCTCGGTGCCCAGATCAGGGCGGAGCAAACCGACGTCTTCGACCAGGAGACGGGGATCGGCGGCGAGACCTCGGATATTGTCGGATATGTCGACATGCAGATCGGCCGCAACATCATCTTCGACAACCGTTTCAGGATCGATGAGCAGTCAGGAGCGTTCCGGCGCCTCGAGAGCAGGCTGTCGGGCCAGCTCGGGCCGGTTTCGGGGGGTATCAACTACCTGCGGGTGGAGAGCGACGAGATCGCGCAGGAGGAGATCCTCGACGAGTTCCTGACCCTCAACGCGGCCCTCCGGGTGAACAGGAACATTTCCTTCGCCTTCTTCCAGGCCCAGAACCTCGACAGCGGCAACACCACGAACACCAATTTCGCCCTCCGGCTCAACAATGACTGCGCCGCCCTCAGCCTGAATTACCGGTTTACCGATTCGACCGCTGATGGGTTCGAGCAGAACCAGCAGTTCTTCTTCAGGATCGAAATCCTCGGCCTTCGCTGACGTGTCCATTCGCCGCCTGCGTCGGAACCTCGAAATGCCACATTTTTCCCTTAAATAGGCCGGATGGTTCCCACCGGCATCGACCTCGAGACGGCCAAGGAGACGAAGCTCTCCGACCAGCTCGGAAACCTCAGGAAGCTCTTCCCCTATCTTTGGAGGAAGGGCGATCTCGAGGGGAAGGTCCGCATCGTGCTGTCCTTTGCGGTGATCCTGGCCGGCGCCGTCATCACCGTGCAGGCGCCCCTGGTCCTGGCGGACGGCATCAACCAGCTCGCCGAGGAGAGCATGACCGCGGGCGTGATCGCCAGCATCATGGGCTTCGTGATCGGCTACGGCGTCCTGAGGTTCCTGTCGGTGGTCCTGCCGCAGCTGCGGGAGTTCCTGTTCTCGAAGGTCGGGCAGACGGCCCAGCGTGAAGTCGGCGTTGCCGTCTTCAGGCACCTGCAGGACCTCTCCTTGCGCTTCCACCTCGAGCGGAAGACCGGGAGCCTCTCGCGGATCATGGAACGGGGCAACAGGTCGATCGATTTCCTGTTCCGGTTCCTGCTTTTCAACATCGGGCCGACGATCCTGCTTCTCATCTATGCCTGCATCGTCTTCGCCATCCGCTACGAGGTGCTTCTCTCCCTCGTCGCGCTGGCCACGGTGATCGGCTATTTCTGGTTCACCGCCAGCTCGACCGAATGGCGGCTGAAATTTCGCAGGCGCATGAACGAGCAGGACCAGATCGCCTCGACCCGTTCGGTGGATGCCCTTCTCAATTTCGAGACCGTCAAGCTTTTCGGAGCCGAGCATCGCGAAACGGCTCGCTACGCCGAGGCGATGAAGAGCTATCAGGATGCCGCGGTGGAATCGCAGCGGTCCCTCGCATGGCTGAACATGGGCCAGGCGGCGATCGTCAATCTGGGCCTGATCGGCGCCCTCGGCGTCACCGCCCAGGGGGTCGCCACTGGCGCCTACGGCATCGGGGAGCTGACCGCGGTCAGCCTCATCATGATGCAGCTCTACCAGCCCCTGAACATTCTCGGCTTCGCCTATCGCGAGATCAAACAGTCCCTGATCGACATGGAGAAGATGTTCGATCTCCTCGAGATCCAGCCCGAGGTGAAGGACAAGCCGGACACCACCGACCTTGATGTCACCGAAGGCACGATCCAGTTCAAGAACGTCCGCTTCGGCTACGAGCGCGGCCGGGATATCCTGAAGGGCATCAGCTTCACCGCACCGGCCGGGAAGAAGACCGCCATCGTCGGCCCTTCCGGCGCCGGCAAGTCCACCATCGCGCGGCTTCTCTTCCGCTTCTACGACATCAGCTCGGGCAGCATCTCCATAGGGGGTATCGATATCCGCGACGTGACCCAGGCCAGCCTCAGGCGCTGCATCGGGGTCGTTCCTCAGGATACGGTTCTCTTCAACGATACCATCGGCTACAATATCGGCTATGCCCATCCGGGCGCGGACGACCAGGCGATCGAGAAGGCTGCCTGGATGGCGCAGATCCATGACTTCATCGAAACGCTGCCGAAGAAATACGACACCCTCGTCGGCGAACGGGGCCTCAAGCTTTCCGGCGGCGAGAAACAGCGGGTCGCCATTGCCCGCACCATCCTGAAGAACCCGCCGATCCTGATTCTCGACGAGGCGACCTCCGCGCTCGACAGCGGTACGGAGGCGGGGATTCTCACTGCTCTCGAAGCGGTGTCCCGCGGCCGGACCTCGCTCGTGATCGCCCACCGCCTCTCGACCGTCGCGGATGCCGATCACATCGTCGTGCTCGAAGATGGCAAGGTGGCCGAAACCGGCACCCACGACGAGCTGATGACGAAGAGCGGTCTTTACGCTGCCCTGTGGCGACAACAGGCGAGAATGCCGGAGTTTTCTCCCCCCGAAGCAGAGATCGAGCCAGCCTGACGGCGCGGATTCACTGTTTTCACAAAATCGAGCGGCTCTCGACTCCACTGCTCCTGTAGCGAACGAAGTTCCATTCGCTGTGTTGGGAGGGGCAGAAGCAAAGGAGCTTTCAAATGGGTAAGATTATTGCTGCGATCGTCGTGGTCATCGTGGCCTTTCTGGGCTGGACCTTCCTGACAGATACCGATGTCGAAGGTGGGGAAGCACCGGATCTCGACGTGGATGTCTCGGGTGATGCCGGTGAGATGCCTGATGTCGACGTCCGCGGTCCCGAAGTCCGGACAGGCGAGACCGAAGTGACGATCCCGACCATCGACGTCGAGCCGCCGGCAGAGGATGCTGATGGCGACGACGACGAACTCATCGACGAAGACTACGATGACGAAGGTATCTACGAGGAAGACGAACTCGACACCGAAGAGAACATGGATCCGCCGAACAGGTAATTGCGGAACCTCGATCTGAACGAAGGGCGGTCCGACAGGGCCGCCCTTTTTCTATGGTCCTGACGAACCTGGACCTTTGATGATCCGGGCCACATCCGCCTGCAAGGCGGGAACGACCCGTTCTTCAAACCATGGGTTCTTCTTCAGCCACGCCGTGTTCCGCCAGCTCGGATGAGGCAGGACGTAAAGCCTGGCTCCTGTCGCGGGATCCCGGTCGAAACTCTCCCACGCCCGCACGGTTTCGGTCAGTGTCTTCTTCCGCTGCGCACCGAGGTGCCAGGTCTGCGAGTAGCTGCCGATCAGCAGCGCGATATCGAGCCGCCCCTCGAGGTGGGACAGAACCCGTTCCCGCCAGATTTCCGCGCAGACCTTAGGCGGCGGGAGATCCCCGCCCCTTCCCGTCGTCCCGCTGCCGTCATAGCCGGGGAAGCAGAACGCCATGGGCGCGATCGCGAAGACGCCGCTCTCGTAGAACTGCGCTTCATCGACGCCGAGCCAGGATCGCAACCGTGTCCCCGAGGGATCGAGGAACGGCTTTCCGCCCTGGTGGGCGAGATTGCCCGGCGCCTGACTGAAGATACCGATCCGCGCGCCACGGGGCAGCTGGAAGACGGGACGCGCCTTTGGGATCAGTCCGTTGACCTCGCAATGCCGGCAGCCCGCGAGGTTGCGCTTGAGCGCGGTGAAGCTCTCAGGCCGAGCCAACGGTGTCGAGATCGACGTCGAGAATTGCCATGTGGAAGTCGTAGGAGAGGTCGTCTTCCTCGTCGTCACGGCTCAGGACGCCGATGAACTCGTCGCCGATGTAAACCTCGGCGCTGTCCTCCTTGTTCGGTCGGCCGCGCAGGGTGAGTTCGTCGGTGTTGAACCGGCGGCGCAGGAACACCTGAAGCTGCGAAAGTTCTTGATTGTCCATATCACTCCCGTCCGGCGCGCCCATGCGCGCCTTGAGCCAAACACCGCGGCGGGGTAGCGGTTTCGAACCTGAATGCCAATGCGAGGTCCGGCCGTGCGCCCCTTCCTTCTCATGGCGGCCGCGGCCGCCCTTCTCCTCGCCGCTTGCGGGGACACCGAAACCGAAGCCAGTGAAGAGGGCTTCATCCGCCTGCCGCCCCCGGGCAGCACGATGTCCGCGGCCTATCTCACCGCGACGGTGGAGCAGGACGACCGGCTCGTCAGGGCCGACGTCGAGGGTGTGAACGTCACCGAGATCCATACGGTCCTCGAAGAGGACGGCATCATGAAGATGCGGCGCGTGGCAGGGCTCGATGCCGAAGCCGGTGAGCCCCTGGTCCTTGCGCCGGGCGGCAATCACCTGATGCTTATCGGGCTTCGGGACCCTCTCGAAGAGGGTGAGGAACGCGAGGTCACACTGACCTTCGAGAGCGGCTACACCATGACCGTCATGCTCCCCGTCCGGACAGAACGCCGTCCGGGGGGCTGATGTCCTAGCCAAGCACCCTGCCCGCGACCGCTCGCAGCTTCTCCAGAAGAGCTGGGTCCCGCGCTTCGGGTGCGGTGACGATCGCGTAGTCGAGGCAGGTCTCGATACCGTCAGGACACGGCGCACGGCTGGCGCCGAGCATCTTCGTCAGCTCGTCCACCGTCCGCTGCGCTCTTTCCGAGTTTGCCTTGAGAACCGCGAGGACGGAGGCCACGTCGACCGGGCCCTCCTCCTCGTGCCAACAGTCGTAATCCGTGACCATGCCGAGGATAGCGTAAGGCAGCTCGGCTTCCCTCGCGAGCTTGGCCTCTGGCATCGCCGTCATTCCGATCACGTCCATGCCCCAGGACCGGTAGAGCTCGCTCTCCGCCTTGGTGGAGAATTGCGGGCCTTCCATCACGAGATAGGTCCCGCCCTCGTGGACGGTGGCGCCGGCCCGTTTCGCCGCCTCGGCGCTTTCACGGGTCAGGCGGCTACAAACCGGATGCGCCATGGACACATGCGCGACGCAGCCGGGCCCGAAAAAGGATGAAGGCCTGCCCTTGGTACGGTCCACGAACTGATCGACGGACACGAAATGGCCCGGGGCCATCTCCTCCCTGAACGATCCGCAGGCGGAAAGGCTGATGATGTCGGTCGCGCCGAGCATCTTCGCCGCCGCGACATTCGCACGGGCGTTGAGCTCGGAAGGCGGGATCGCGTGCCCCCTGCCATGGCGGCTGAGGAAGAGGACGCGCACACCGTTGAGCCTGCCGATCGTGACAGGTGCCGAGGGCAGCCCCCAGGGGGTGTCGACCTCGCGCTCCTCTTCGATCTTCACGCCCGGCATCTCGTAGATCCCCGAGCCGCCGATGATGGCAAGGCAGGTTTCGCGTTCCTGTTCGGACATGGGTGTCTCCGGTTGATCGTGAGCAGGTAACAGCATCGCTCAGCGTCGTCACCTCGCGTTCCTGCATACGAAAAAGCGGCCGGTAGGAACCGGCCGCTTCAGTATTCCCAGTACGTCTGGTCGAAAGATCAGTGTTCGACGTTCCGCCAGATCTGACGGTAGGACGCGTAGGTCACGCCCGCGAAGATGAAGAGATAGGCCATCACGAAACCGCCCATGCTCTTGCGTTCATTGAGCTTCGGCTCCGATGCCCATTGCAGGTAGGCGACCACGTCCTTCGCGTACTGCTCGATCGTTTCGGGCGAGCCGTCTTCATAGGTCACCATGCCATCATAGAGCGGCTGGGCCATCTTGAACGCGCCACCATAGATGTAGCCGTCCGAAGAGACGTATTTCGGGTCCTCGACCTCACGCACGCGCTCCTCGATGACGTGGCCTTCCTCGTCGAGGAATTCCTCCTTCATCAGGCTCAGGGTGTCGCCCGGGTAGTAGGGGTTGTAGTACTGTCCCGGCGGCACATCGAGGCTCTTGAGCGGCTCTTTCGGATAGCCGGTCAGGAGGCTGTAGATGTAGTCGGCGCCCTCGACCCTGCCTTTGACGATCAGGCTCTGGTCCGGAGGATAGGCGCCGCCGTTGGCGTAGGTCGCCTGCTGCGGGTTGGCATAGGGCGAGGGGAAGTAGTCGGCGGGGAGTCCCGGACGTTCGAACATGTCACCGGCTTCGTCGGGGCCGTCCGTGATCGTGTACTCGGCCGCGAGCGACCGGACGATCGGGTTCTGCGCGGGATCGGAGCAGTCCACCGTATCCGGCAGGCCGAGCTCCTCCGGGCATTCGTCGAGATAGAAGGGCGCACCCTTCTCGCCGAGATGGCGGAACGCGATCAGCTTCATCGAGTGGCAGCTCGAGCAGACTTCGCGGTAGACCTGGAAGCCGCGTTGCATCGCGTCCCGGTCATACTCACCGAAAGGACCGTCCCAGGCCCATTCCTGGTGCTTGAGGTTTTTCGCTTCCCCTGCTGCCGACGCGGCAGCAGGTGCGAGGAGGGTCGCCGCCGCGAGGGCCGGCAGGATCATCTTGAACATCACGCGTTACTCCGCAGGTGCAGGCTGCTGGCCACCGGCGGTCACCGGGGCGGGGCTGCGCTCTTTGCCTTTACGGGCCTTGTCGCTCGTCACCGCTTCGGCGATCGAACGCGGCAGCGGCAGGGGTTTCTCAGTGACCGAGAGAACCGGCAGGACGATGAGGAAATACGCGAAGTAGTAGGCTGTCGCGATCTTCGCCATCACCACGTAGAGCCCTTCTGCAGGCTGTGCGCCGAGCCAGCCGAGCAGGAAGAAGGCCGCAACCAGGACCCAGAAGAACTGCTTGGCGATCGGACGATACCGCATGGAGCGGACCTTCGAACGGTCGAGCCACGGGATCACGAGCCAGATCAGGATCGAACCGAGCATGACCAGAACGCCGCCAAGCTTGGAATTGATGAAGAGGATGTTGAAGTCGATCGCCCGAAGCATCGCATAGAACGGCAGGAAGTACCATTCGGGCACGATATGCGCCGGGGTCACGAGGGGATCGGCCTCGATGTAGTTGTCCGGGTGGCCGAGCGTGTTCGGCATGTAGAACACGAACGCCGCGAACAGGATCAGGAAGATCACGATGGCAAAGCCGTCCTTCACCGTGAAGTACGGGTGGAAGGGCACCGCGTCCTTCTTCACGTCCTTGATCTCGACACCCGACGGGTTGTTGTTGCCCGGCACGTGCAGCGCCCAGATGTGCAGGATCACGGCGCCCGCGATCAGGAACGGCATCA
>CAZAFU010000094.1:0-1922 GCA_964484475.1 uncultured Caulobacterales bacterium
CACGCCCGGCAGTTGCGCCCGGCGGGCATTGTAGAAGGCGTGGACCCTGTCCGGATCCGCTGCGAACCCCTCGGGCGTCGCCACTTTCATGGGGTCGTTCTTCACCCACGCGCCGTCCTTGTCGCGGAAGGTATCGACACCGCTGTCGGCGGAGATGCCAGCTCCAGTGAGAACGACGATATTCGGGAGGAGGCTCATGGTTGCAGGTTATGACTTCAGGCGTCCGGGCGCCAGCGGCGGCCCTTCCATTCCGGATCTCCTATCTTGTGCGGCTTGCGCCAGTCGAGATCGCCTTTGCGCCAGAGTTCGAGGAACGCCTTGCCGTCCTCGACGCCGAGGTCCCAGGCTTCCTGGATCTCGGCGCTTTCGGTGATGTCGATCTTGCCCGTCGGGATGGTCCGGGAGGGCATCACGAAGACCCGCCCTTCGGCAAAGGGCAGGCGGGTGAAATAGGAGGCGAGAAGGCACAGGGTAGGGCCCGTCTCTTTCCGGGGCATGGGGGCATCGCTCATCGAACCGCCGTCCATGACGGGGTAGCCGTCCCAGTCCTCGAACTGGAAGATCGGCGGGACCCGGGCCGCCGTGCAGATGAGCTTCGACAATCGACCGTCCCGCGCCGCCTGGGCAGCATCGACCCGCAGCTCGCGCAGGCCCCAGAACCGGGTCCATTCCTTGTCGGTGCTGTCACGGACCGCGCGCTCGATGAGATAGGTGAGAAGCCCCAGCGTCGCGGACATCGATTCGGGCATGCGTGCCGGCAGCTCGGTCAACACCACCTCGATCGGGGGCCCGTTGCCGATCCTCTGCTCGATGTCGTCATGGAAGACCCCCCGGACGATCCGGCGATAGGCTTCCTCATGGGGCATGAAACCCCAGCGGCTCGTCGGCCAGTGGAAATTGCGCGAATGGCGGAAACTGATCCTCGTCAGGCGCAGGATCTCCGGTCCGATCCCCGCGACGAAACCGGCGGCGGTCATCGCGCCTCCGCTGACGCAGGTGATGCGCTTGGGATCGAGCTTCATCTCGTCACGAACATGATTGAGAAAACCCGCCTGCCAGAAACAGCGCGTGCCACCGCCGGAGAGAACGAGCTGGTCGAATTCGATCCGCGCGGGCTGAGTGTCCCGCGGCGGTGCCGTTTCCTCGAGTTCGTGAGTGGTGACCGCGTCCTCCGAGAGGGTCGGCTCATCGAGGGAAGATCGCAGCTCGGTTTCCATATTGCGAAGAACAGCCGCAGGGAACTTCGGTTCGCCGGGCGTCCCCTCAGGCCACCGCTTCTTCGAGGGGAATGACGCGCAACGACGTCACCTGGTTGCGGCGCTTGGCGAGAATCTCGAAGCGGAAACCGTGGAAGCTGAACTTCTGGCGGACGTCCGGGATGCATCGCCCCTCATGGATGACGAGCCCCGCAATGGTCACGGCTTCCTCGTCGGGCAGGCGCCAGTCCATCAGGCGGTTGAGGTCGCGGATGGTCACGTCACCCTGCACCACCACCGAACCGTCGCCCTGTTTCTCGACGCCGGTGACGGGCTTGTCGTGCTCGTCCTCGATCTCCCCGACGATCTCTTCGAGGATGTCCTCGAGGGTCACGAGACCGCGCAGCGACCCGTATTCGTCGATGACCAGCGCGAAATGCTGCTGCGAGCTTTTGAAGGCGTCGAGCTGCTCCTGCAGGGTCGTGGTCTCGGGCACGAAATAGGGCTCCATGGCGATCGAGCGGATCGTCACCTGCTCGGGATCGCTCCGCGCCTTCCACAGGGCTCGCAGCATGTCCTTCGCATGGAGCACGCCGACCACGTTGTCCGGGTCCTCGTCGAAGAGCGGGATGCGCGTGTGATTGGAGGCGAGCACGGCCTCGACGATCTCGATCTGCGGGAGGTTCACGTCGAGCATCTCGATCGACTTGCGGTGGAGCATGATGT
>CAZAFU010000094.1:1932-11402 GCA_964484475.1 uncultured Caulobacterales bacterium
TCCTCGACGGTGATGTCGTCGAGTTCGAGAGCCCCGCGGATCAGGTCCCGCGCCTCCTTCTCCATCGAGCCTTCTTCGTGGTGGAGGTCGATCGCGCCCTTGAGCTCCTCGTGCACCGAGAGGGCATCGTCCATGGCCGTGACGTCGAGGCCGAAGACCCTGTGCAGTGTCGCCCTGACGATGGCCTGCACGACGGCCACGATGGGCGCGAGGATGGCGACGATCCGCTTCATGATCGGCGCCACCAGCATCGCGATCGAGTCGGCCCGGGCGATGGCTGCCGTTTTCGGCATGACCTCGGCAAAGACCAGCACCAGGACGGTCATCACCACAGTTGCGACGACCACCCCCGAACCGGGGAAGAGGTTCCCGAACAGGCTGGTCGCCAGCGCCGATGCCAGAATGTTGACGAGGTTGTTGCCGAGGAGGATCGCACCGATCAGCCGCTCCCGGTCCTCGGTCAGGAGGCTCACCGCCGCGGCCTTCTTGTCACCTTTGAGTTCGAGCGACCGCATCCTCGCGCGCGACGTGGCCGTCAGCGCGGTTTCCGAGCCCGAAAAGAACCCGGACAGGAGAAGAAGGGCGAGAATGAAGAGAGCAGTCGTGATCATAGGGCGGGGAGTTGCGCTTCATCTTGCAGGAAGTCCAGAACCCGGCCCTGATCCTGGTCCTTCGCAACGAAGGCCTCGCCGATCCCGCGCAGGAGAATCAGGGTGAGGGCGCCCGCCTCGACCTTCTTGTCCTGCTTCATGGCCGCCAGGAGTTCCTCCGGAGCCACCGGCACGCTCTTGAGATCGGCAAGCCGTGTGGGGAGGCCCGACCGGTGCAGCAGCGCTTCCACGCGCTTGGCTGTCAGGGGGTCCGTCAGGCCGTGGCGGACGGAGAACCGTGCCGCCATCGCCATGCCGAGGGCCACTGCCTCCCCATGCAGCACCCGGCCGTCATACTGGCCCGCAGCTTCGACCGCATGGCCGAAGGTATGGCCGAGATTGAGAAGTGCGCGCTCTCCCGCTTCGCGTTCGTCCCTGGCCACGACATCCGCCTTCAGCCTGCAGCTCTGCGCGATGGCATGGGTGAGGGCGGCCGCGTCACGGGCAAGGACGTCGCCTGCGTGCTCTTCCAGCCATGCGAAGACGTCCTTCCGGCCAAGAAGGCCCGCCTTGATGACCTCGGCGAACCCCGCCCGGACCTCCCGGTCGGGGAGGGTCGAGAGGAACCGCGGATCGATCAGGACCGCCGCGGGCTGGTGGAAGGCGCCGACCAGGTTCTTGCCGAAGCCCGTGTTGATCGCCGTCTTTCCCCCTACGGAGCTGTCCACCTGGGACAGCAGGGTCGTCGGGACCTGCACCAGCCGGCAGCCGCGCCGGACGATGGCCGCGCAGAAACCTGCAAGGTCTCCCGTCACCCCGCCTCCGAAGGCCACGACGCTGCCGCCGCGTTCGACACCATGGCCAAGCAGGGCCTCGCAGACCCGTTCGAGCTCATGCCAGGACTTGCTCGCCTCGCCCTGCGGGACTTCGATCACGGGCAGGGCCTTCAGGCATTGCGGCAGGGCGCCGCCGTGCAGCTCCCAGACCTTCGCATCCGCCACGATCGCACTCGGCTTCGACACGAGTTCGCGCAGTCTCTCTTCCTCCTTGAAGAGAACCCACTCGCCTATCGCGACATCATAGGTCCGATCGCCAAGATCGACCGCCACCTTTTCCATCAGATCACTCCCCCTGCCGCGCGTCTCCTGTTCAGCTCGGAAACGATCTTGTGGACCGTGTCCTTGTGCGGACCGTCATCGCTGTCGATGGTGATGTCGGCCTGGGCATAGACGGGGCTCCGCTCCTCGAGGAGCCTGCGCAGGATCGCCTCCGGATCGCCCTGTTTCAGGATCGGGCGGGTATCCCTGTGGGAGGTCCGCCTCACATGGGTGGCAAGATCGGCCTTCAGCCAGATCGAGGTGCCCTTCTGCTTGACCAGCTTGCGGGTCATCTCGTTCATGAAGGCCCCGCCCCCGGTCGCGAGGATGCAGGGGGGTCCATCGAGGAGCCGCTGCATCACCTTGCGTTCGCCGTCGCGAAAGGCCTCCTCGCCGTAGATTTCGAAAATGTCGGCGATACGCATTCCGGCTGCGACTTCGATTTCGTCGTCGGCGTCGAAGAATTCGATACCGAGCCGCTTGGCAAGCCGCCGGCCGCTCGTGGTCTTGCCTGCGCCCATCAGCCCGACGAGAACGACAGGTCTCGTCAGCGCCTCTCCAAGCTCACGGGATGGGGTTACGCGTCTGTCACTCATGCCCCGCAAGCTAAGGGCTACCGATTGGCTTGGCCAGCGGGCCTTTCGCCCCTCGCCCGGGACCGCTAGAGGCGGCGCCGTGCATCATCTCATCATCCAGATCATCGCCGCGGCCGCCGGGGGTGCCGTAGGCGCGGCGAGCCGCTTCGCCTTCCTCCAGCTCGGCCTTTCGGGCGCTGCCGGGATCCTTGTGCTGAACGTTGCGGGGTCCTTTGGCCTCGGTTTCGCGGCCATGGCCCTCGAGGGAAAGCCCGGCTGGGTTCTCGCCTTCATCGGCGCCGGGCTTTTCGGGGGGCTTACGACGTTCTCGACCTTCGCGGGCGATGCGGCCCGCCTCATGGCCGCTGCCCCCGGGCAGGCTGCCCTCTACGTGGCTGCGTCGGTCATTCTCGCCATCGCCGCCTTCGCCAGCGGCGCCTTTTTCGGGAGAGCCCTATGAGCGGTCCGCAACAGGTCGAGGTGAAGACGGACGAGGACGGCCTGCGGCTCGACCGCTGGTTCAAGGCCCACTACCCGCAGCTCGGCTACGGCCAGTTGCAGAAACTCCTCAGGAAAGGGCAGGTGCGTGTCGATGGCGGCCGGGTCCAGGCGTCGCGCCGTCTCGCGGCGGGCGAGACGGTCCGTGTCCCCCCGATGGACGAGGCACCGGCGAAGCCGAGATCCTTCCATCTCTCGCGCGAGGAGGCCAGAGCCGAACTCGCCGCAATGACGGTCCATGAGGACAAGGACATTCTCGCCCTCAACAAACCTTTCGGACTTGCCGTGCAGGGCGGGGCGAAGACTACGAAGCATATCGACGGGCTCCTCACCGCGGCGGGCGCGGAAGAGCCCTATGCCCGCCTCGTCCACCGCCTCGACAAGGACACCGGCGGCCTTCTCGTGACAGCCAGATCGCGCAAGGCGGCGCAATGGCTGACGGAGGCGTTCCGTACACGCCAGGTCGACAAGGAGTACTGGGCGCTCGTCAAGGGGGTGCCCCAGCCCCTCGAAGGCCGGATCGATGCGCCGCTCGAGAAATCGGGACCCCAGGGCCAGGAGAAGGCGCGGCACAGCGATGGCGGCCAGCGCGCGGTTTCCGACTACCAGGTGATGGAAATGGCCGCCCAGAAGGCGAGTTTCGTCGCGCTGCGCCCGATCACCGGCCGGACCCACCAGCTCCGCGCGCATATGGCGCTCATCGGCGCACCGATCGTGGGAGACGGGAAATATGGCGGGCCGGAAGCGAGGCTGGAGGGGCTGCCGCCCAAGATGCATCTTTTCTGCCGCCGCATGACCATACCCCGGCGGGGTCAGCGTGATCTCGTGATCACGGCGCCGCTGACGGGGCACATGGCCGACACCTGGCGGCTTTTCAGTTTCGACAGGGATATCAGCCCCGAGTGGCCGGAGCTTCCATGACTGCGATCAAACGTTTCTACAAGGAGGTTTCCCTCGGCGAAAGGGACGGTTCCTTCGCGATCCAGCTTGACGGCAGGACCGCGAAGACCGCCGGTCGGCAGGACCTTGCCGCGCCGGAGGCCCTGGCCGAGGCGCTGCGTGAGGAGTGGGACGCGCAGGATGAGGAGATCCGTCTCGACCGCATGCCGCTGACGAGGCTGCACGGCTTCGCACTCGACGCGGGCCACCGGGGCCGGGAGGAGTTCATCGCCACAATGGTGAGCTATGCTGGCAGCGATCTTCTCTGCTACCGCGCGTCCGAGAGCGACCTCGCCGCCCGCCAGCAACAGCTTTTCGCGCCCTTCCTCGAGAGGGCCGAGGCCGACGGTCTGAACTTTCGGATGGTCGAGGGCATCGTGCCGGTGGAACAGCCCGAAGAGACGCTGGATCGGCTCGAAGGGATGCTCGCCGAACGTCCGATAACAGAGCTTCTTGCGCGCAAGCTCCTGACCGAGATCCTGGGTTCCGTCATCCTCGCTTCATACGCCGAGAAGGACCCCGAGAACGCCTTCGCCGCAGCAAGGCTCGACGAGACCTACCAGGCCGAAGCCTGGGGGCAGGACAACGAAGCCGCCGAGAAGGAAAAGGCGCTGCGCCGGGACTATGGCGACGTGCTCCGTTACCTCGAGCTTGCCGGATCGCTGTCGGTATAGAGCCTCCGGATCCGCCCGCCTATCGAGGTCAGGAACTCGTAGCCTATGGTGCCGGCTTCATCGGCGAGGCGGTCGACCGAGATGCGGCGGCCGAAGATTTCGGCCCAGTCGCCGATGGCGACCGGATGCTTGGCCGCGCTGACATCGATCGTCGTCAGGTCCATCGAGACGTGTCCGACGATCGGGAAACCCTCGCCGCCCATCGCCACCCAACCCCGGTTGCCCAGACTGCGCGGCAGGCCGTCAGCATAGCCGATCCCCAAGGTCGCGATCCGTGAGGGACGCGGCGCGGTCCAGGTCCCGTTATAGCCCACCCGTGCACCCGCCGGGATCTCCTGCACGCTCATCACCCGCGCCTCGAGCGTGGCGGTGGGTTCGAGCGGATCGTAGCTGCCGGGTGAGGCGCCATAGAGCCCGATCCCGGGCCTGACGGCATCTTCCTTCATCCCGCCTTCGAGCATCAGCCCTCCGGTGGACGAGAGGCTGAAGCGGGCGTTGGGGAAGGTCCGCGCAAGGGCGCCGGTGATCCGTGAGAAATCCGAGCGCTGAAGATGGTTGCGGTCGGACAAGGGGTCTCCCGCATCGCTCATGTGACCGACGACGAGGGCAACCTCCGGCCGCGGATCGATGCCAGCAAGCCGGTGCGGGTCGATACCGAGGCGGTGCATGCCGATTTCGATCTGGACACCGCAGCTTCCGCCACGCCACGCTTCGAGATCCTCGATACTGTAGAAAAGGGGCCGGCAGTGCTCGTGATAGGGGCCGCTGCCCGGTGCCGCGCCGAAGACATAGAAGACAGCCGTCGTTGCGGTCTGCCTGAGCTCGGCAGCTTCTTCGGGATAGGCGACGAAGAAGGTGTCGCATCCTTCGTCCATCAGTGCGGGAATGACGCGCCCGGCGCCGAGGCCGTAGGCATCCGCCTTGACCACCGGCATGAGCTCGCTTCCAGGCCGCAACTCCCGCAGGACACGGACGTTCCGCCTCAGCGCGCCGAGATCGACGCTGAGCCGTGGGCGGTAATCCTCGACCACGGCCCTGTCAGTACCCTTGCGAGGGGAAACGGTCGGGCTCGGCGAGGTTGCCGAAGCGCGTCAGCTCGGGCTGGAAGGCGAGCTTCACCGTGCCGATGGGGCCGTGGCGCTGCTTGCCGATGATGACCTCGGCCTGCCCATGGACGTCGTCCATGCGCTGCTGCCACTCAAGGTGCTCCGGGGTGCCCTCGCGCGGCTCGGCCCGGCCGAGATAGTATTCCTCGCGGTAGACGAACATCACGACGTCGGCGTCCTGCTCGATCGAGCCGGATTCGCGAAGGTCGGAAAGTTGCGGGCGCTTGTCCTCGCGCGCCTCGACCTGGCGGGAGAGCTGGGAGAGGGCAATCACCGGTACCGCCAGCTCCTTCGCAAGGGCCTTGAGGCCTGTCGTGATCTCGGTCAGCTCCTGCACGCGGCCCTCGGACACCTTTTTCGAACCCGCCAGAAGTTGCAGGTAGTCGATGACCAGAAGGTCAAGGCCGTGCATACGTTTTAACCGACGCGCGCGGGCCGCGACCTGCGCAATGGTCAGCCCGCCCGTATCGTCGATATAAAGAGGCAGGGCCTCGAGCCGGGTCGCCGCGTCGTAGATCTCGGCGAAATCTTCCTCGGTGACGTCGCCGCGGCGAATCTTGTCGGAACCCACTCCGGCGAACTCCGCGAGGATCCGCGCGGCAAGCTGGTCGGAGGACATCTCGAGGCTGAAGAAGCCGACGCGGGCCCCTTCCTTGGCCTTGTAGGAGCCATCCGCGGCCTTTTCGGGGACGAAGGCCTTCGCCGCGTTCACCGCAATGTTGGTGACAAGAGCGGTCTTGCCCATCGAAGGCCGGCCCGCGAGGATCAGCAGGTCCGAGTTATGGAGGCCGCCGAGCTTGTGGTCGAGATCGCGCAGCCCCGTCGACACCCCCGACAGTCCACCGCCCCGCTGATAGGCGGCCTGGGCGATCTCGATGGCGGTGGTCAGCGCCGTATCGAAGCTCTCGAAACCGCCGCCATAGGTTCCCGCTTCGGCGAGAGCGTAGAGTTCCTTCTCGGCGACTTCGACCTGGCCCTTGGGATCGTCGTCGAGATCGGCGGTCTTGGCCCGCTCGATCATCGAGGAGCCGATATTGATCAGCCCACGGCTCACATGCAGGTCGAAGATCAGCCGGCCGTAGTCGCTGGCCCCCACGGTGGTGGGCACGGCCTGGGCGAGTTGCACGAGATAGCGCTCACCGCCGGCCTCCTTGAAGGCCTCGTCATCGCCGAAATAGGTGTTCAGCATCACCGGCGAAGCGAGCCTGCCCGAGCTGATCAGCTTTTCGCAGGCGGTGTAGATCCGGCCATGCAGCGGATCGTAGAAATGTTCGGCCTTCAGGTAGCCGTTGACCTTGTAGAAGACCTCGTTGTCGTAGAGCATCGCGCCCAGAAGCGCCTGCTCCGCATCGAGGGAGTAGGGCGTCTTCAGCTCGCTGCCCGGAAGCGGTGCGGGGAGGTTCGATCCATCGGCCATGCCCCATGATTCCACCATCGGGAGAGCGAGGGAAGCTAAAGCTTTGAACACCTGCCCTTCGGAAGCGGCCCCGTCCTGCCATGCTTCGCTGTCAGGCCGGGAAGGCCTGTGCCTTCACGCGAAGGGCGGTCCCCCGGATCCTTCTTCCGGCGCGGGCGTCAGCCTTGCGGGGCAATCCTGAACCCGCTCTCCGGCAGCGCCGGGAACCTGTCGAGGGCGACACGCAGATCCTGCTCGGGCACCTCGTAGCGAAGCTCGAGAAGGCGGCGCACGGCCTCTTCGATGAGCGCGGCCGTGGCTTTCTCACCCGGGCAGCGGTGGGTTGTCTCGTAGGGTCCGCCGCCCTGCGGGATCATGTCCCAGGGATCGGGCTCGCGGGTCTTGAAGCGCTCGGGATGGAAGCGTTCGGGGTTCTCGAAAACGGCCGGATCGCGATTGCTGCCATAGATATCGAGAACGACCCAGTCCCCCTCGGCGATGGTTTCCCCTTCGAACTCGAAGCTCTCGAGCGCGATCCCGCCGATCGCCGGAAAGAAGGGAGCGAGCCGCCTCACCTCCGTGACGAAGTGGGGTATCAGGCCGGGGTCACCGCGCAGCGCGTCATGCCATTCGGGCCGCTCGTAGAGGGTCAGGGCTGCGAAGACGATGAACCGCGCAACGGCCGCTACCGGCCTGATCGCGTTGATGAGCTCCACCGTCGCTTCGTCGAGGTCCAGTGGCGAGCCGTCGGCTTCGCGGTGGGCCACGAGCTGCGCGGGGATGCTGTCGGGCCCGAACGCGCCTGGATCGGCGAAGGCCTGCCGCATCACCTCGCCAGCCCATGCCTCGCTTCTGCGGCGCAGAAGCTGCCCCTCCGCCTGGTCGAGCCCGATGGATCCGGCTCCGTCGATCATCGCGCCCATCTCCCGGGTGCGTTTCTCGATCTCGGCCTCGGGAAGGTCGAGGCCCGCGAAATGGAGAGCCGCCTCCGTCAGCATGCGGCGCAGCTCGTCGTGAAGGACCCGCTCCTCGGTGAACCGCTCCTCGAACCTCTCCCACGCAGCGCCGAAGTGACTGCAAAGCCCGGCCACCGCGTGAGGCGATGCGACCATCCTCATCCACGTCGCCTTGCGGGCATGATGGGCGTCCCCGTCGAGGCTCTGTACGGAACCCTTGTCCTGAAGGAGAGTGACGACGGTGGGCGGAACGGCGCCCTGCCTCGTGAAGCGGCCGGGGCGGTAGAAGGCTTCGGCGCCTGTCTTCCCGCAAAGGACGGTCACCGGCCTCAGCCCGAGGCGCGTTTTGAAACCCGGAGCTGCGAACTCGCGGCATCGGGTGCTGATGAACTCGTAGCCTTCCCGGAAGAAGGCGGGCGCGTCATCGAAGCTATCGTTGCGGGGTAGTGCCATGTCGCTTCCGAAGGTGTCGGTCACCACGACAACAGCGCCGATGGCACCTCGTTCGCATCCGGGCCCCCAAGGTGCTGGAAACGGGGATCATTCTCGCGTGACGCCCAACGCGCGAATGAGATTTCCCGGCCGAGCACCGGAAGCCTGCCGGTACGACGCCCGTTCGTTCCGTTCGCGGCAGAGCCGACGCCGAGAGAGCGGCTCTCCGCCATGAAAAAAGCCCGGCCTTTCGGGCCGGGCTCTCTCTTGTCGGTACCGAAGGTCCTTTACGGAACGTCGGTGACGTTCTCCGTGGTGCCTTCCTGATCCTCGACGGCTTCGGCCGTGGCCGCAGCTTCGACGGCGGCGCCGCTGTCGCGCTCGTCCCGGTCGTCGTCGAAATCACCGGTGCCGGTGACCTGTTCGACCTTTTCCTCGTCCTTGGCGAGGACGTTCTCGCCGCGCGCCTGGCGCTCGGCTTCTTCCTCGCTGCGGGCGATGTTGACTTCGACGTCCACCGTCACCTCGGGGTGGAGGCGGACACGGACGGGGAAGATGCCGAGCTGCTTGAGCGGGCCATCGAGAAGGATGTTCTGACGGCTGAGCTTCAGCTTCTTGGTCGAGGCGACCTCGGCGATGTCACGGGCGGAGACGGAGCCGTAGAGCATGCCCGCATCCGAAGCGGAGCGGATCACGGTGAACTGCTTGTCGGCCACCGAACGCGAGAGCGTTTCGGCCTTGGTCCGTTCCTCGGCGTTGCGGCTCTCGATGGCTTCGCGCTCGGCCTCGAAACGCCGGCGGTTGGCTTCGTTGGCGCGCAGCGCCTTGCCCTTCGGCAGGAGATAGTTGCGTGCGAAGCCGTGCTTCACGGTGACCTCGTCACCGATGCCGCCGAGCTTCTCGACACGTTCAAGAAGAATGACTTGGGTCATGGTGATCAGTCCTGCGAAACGTAGGGAAGAAGCGCAAGGAAGCGGGCGCGTTTGATGGCGCGCGCGAGCTCGCGTTGTTTCTTCTGGCTGACGGCCGAGATCCGGCTCGGGATGATCTTGCCCTTCTCGGAGACATAGCGGCCGAGAAGCTTGGGATCCTTGTAGTCGATCTTCGGCGCGTTCTCGCCGGAGAACGGGCAGGTCTTGCGGCGGCGGAAGAAGGTCTTGGCCATGGTTTAGCGCCTCCGGTCGTCGCGGTCGCGGCGGGACATCAC
>CAZAFU010000095.1:0-7249 GCA_964484475.1 uncultured Caulobacterales bacterium
AGAGGGGGTGGGACTGGGTCGCACAGTGACAACAGGAGCGACTCGGTCGGGTCCTCCCTCGGGGAAGAGCTCATGCCGCTGCATCACACGCGCGTCCGGGGTACGGAAAAGTGAGGCCAAGAAACGCTTGGCCGCGGTCAAAGTCTGAGCGATAGCGTGGTTCGGCGGGTACTGGTACGGCGTCGACCAGAGATCCACCGCCTCAACAGCGATGCTGAGTTCTTGAACCGCCGTCACGATCCGCGTGGTGGAGTCCTCACTCTCGATTCGCTCGACGAGATTGGCGATGGCCAATAGCAGTCTAGCTTCGGCCCGGAACTCCGTAGCCAGCGGCGGAAAGGCGGGCAACGGCGCACTCATAGTCGATTCTCGAGCACCCCTCTCACCAGCATTTCGTCTAGGCGCGCTACTACCTCCTTCACGTGCCGCTCGATGCGGCGAATCGCCGCGCGAAACTCCGTTACTTGGGAGGAGTGACCGCGATGCTGCTGGATCGCGACACGACGTAACGCGGGCGTCGCCGACGAAAACTCAACCGTGAGCCTTTCCGACAGCTCACGGAAGTTGAGCCGACGATTGTTTTTTAAGGCCTTAATACGCTCGGCTATTTGCTCCAGGCGGTACAACGTTGCCCGGAACTCGTTCCGGCCAATGGTCCCCCTGCACTCACCAGCCGCAACGCTATTGGCCGTGCACGGGCACGGCATTCCCGTGCCCCTCGTCCAGTGGTAGAATGCTTGTCCTTACAGGCCTTCCGCGGCCTTGATGCCCCGGGAAAGGCCGTTTCCCGGACGATGCACCATGTAAAGTACCCTCCTCGGGACTTTATGTGGCTCCTAAAGAGCCCGTCAACGCTCCGTTAACGTTCAATATACCTTGGCTCGTCGCCAAGGCAAGAAACCGCAGGTCAAACTTTGCCAAACGAATGATGTATTTTCAGTATTTGGTCGACCTTTTATTGTACAAGCGAAGAGAGCCGCGCCCGCGCATGAGCGCGCTCGAAAGAGGGAAATAGAAAGGAGGGCTGGCGTTCGCCGCGTCTGCCGCGCGGCGGCGCCGGCCCTGGGATGGAGAGCCGGTCCGGCCCTGGACCTCCAAGGGCTGGATCTCTCCGGCCACTCAAGCCCCGATGACCGCACAGTCCCGCCTACACACATCCGCACGTGTCCGAAGGGGGGTGTACAATCCGGCTTGAGGGGCTAATTTGCATGCAAACGGCGAACACAAACATTGGGGGGCCATAACCAATGCATCGGCACATCCAGGATACAGCAATCCGATGTCGCGCGAAGTGTCCGCGTGCGTCGAAGTCTCCGGCCGTCGACGCTTCACCGCTCCTCCTCGGAGCGGCTCTGGAGCCTGGCCTTCGCCAGGCAGTAGTACCGGGCCGCCAGGTCCACGAGGATCAGCAGAAGCAGCGCCGTGAGGGCGGCCAGCATGGGCCAGAGCCACACCGGCGCCGCTGTTACTTCCGGGACCGCGGCGGGGAGAAGCATCTTCTCCCTGGTAATGTTGAAGCGATGGAGCCGCTCATGAACCGATAGCAGCTCCTCGCCAAAAATGTCCTCCGGCGACCAATCCTCCCCGTCACTAGCCACCACCACTTCTGGCGGGGCGTGGGACAGGAAGGTCACCTCGTCGCCTGCCTGCAGGTAGCAGCCTGCGGGCACCACCACCTTCGTCAGGTTGGAGACCCGCAAGACCGGTTGACTACTCCCATGAGGGCACAAGCGTTGGACAGACGTGGGCACCGCGGCCGCCACCAAAGTCAAACGCGGCGAGGCGTTGTCTAAGGTGGCCGCGACCAGCGGCGCCCGGAAGACGTATTTCCTGCATAGCTCCGCGGCCGCCGCCCGCTCACCTCGTAACAAGGCGATGGCGCAGGAATCCGACTTCAAACTGAACGTCTGCCGCCGGCAGAAGTAGTTCCGCCGATGTTGCTCGCAAGCGGCCAACTCCGTTGCTGTGACGGAGGCGTGCATCCTCCGCAGATGGTCCACCGCCAGGTAGTTGCCGCTCGCGTCCAGCTCCACCAAGAAGTCACCCATCGGTACCGGCTGATGGGTGAGATGCAGCAGTTCGAAAACTGGCGCTTCCTCCGGTATCAGCGGCACGCTGATCCACACGTGGATCAACCCGTCCTCGAACAAGGTGGTAACCGGGGCGGAGAACAGGACTTCCACCTGGTTCTCCATCGGTGCGACCCGCATACCGACTTTACGGGCCTGACGCTCCAACCTCTGGAGCCCGCGCTTCAAGTCCGGGACCGACACGATTGCCGGATCGAGTTGTCCCGCCATGAGACTATAGAGTCCTCTCGTTCATCGCTGCGCATCCTCGCGGAGTCGATCCACGCACCGCGCGATGCGTTGGTCCAGTTGCTCCTCCAGGAGATTCCACCGGAACCGTTGGATGGTGAAATCCAGAGCCTCTTCCGTCGACTCCGCCAATTGGACCAACTGCGCCACGATGTACTTTTGATTCTTGGCCAATCCCTGTGTCGTTTGCCGAAGCGTAGATAGCTCCGACTCCGTCGAGATTCCGAGGCCAAAGGAGAAGAGAGCCGACGCGGCCGCCACCAGCCCCGTGAAGACTTGCCGTGCCTCACGGGCTCGTTGCCCGACGAACGCCATTTCTTCGCTCAGGCGGCTGGTGATGTGAGCGATCTCACTGGCGGCCTCCTTTCTTCTTCCTTTGACGTAGCTGGTATGGAGATCGACGCCTTTCTCCTCGCGGCGCTGGATCTCCCGGTCGAGCGCGTGCAGAATCCGCTCGCCTTTCTCCGCCAGCTCCGTCTGCCGGTGGGTGAAGTGAATCATCCCGTACTGCACGGGGCTGTAGAGCGACCCCACCCGCTTCTGCATCGTGCGGGCGGTCGTGGACGGCGTCCTCGCCATCAGGATCGCCAACAGCCACAAGCTCATCTTCACCAGGTTCTGCATAGTCAAGCTCGAGTCGCACAAGTTGCTGAACAGGTCGAACGAACTCGGTACCGTCGGGCAGGCGTACGGTCACCGTGCGAGTGATGCCGTCGCGGCCACGGCCAGCGGCATTTATAGCAATCACGCGCGCTCGCGGCCAGTGTCCGCGCGCCGGCTTCTCCGTCGCGAGTAAGACAATCTGACCGACCTTAACCTCTTCCGCAGAGGCCTCTTGCCAGGCCCGAAATTTCGGCAGAGTCTCCCGGACGTAGACGGCGAAGAATGTCTTCCACGCTGCATCAAACAGCGCTTTCCGCCGTCTCCAGAGCTCCGCCACCGGCTCTCTGCCGGCGCCCTCCGCCGGCGTCGGGAGCTGTCCCAACTGCCGACCGTGCATCAGCATAGACGGGGTGATCGGCAGGTCTTCCGGATCTGCCGACGGCTGATACAAAGGCCGATCATTCATCATACCTTCGATCTCCGCAGCCAACGTGGCGAGCTCTTCTTCCGTCAGAACCCGCCCGCTCACCGTTCGTCGTAGCGTCTCTTTGAACGAGCGTAGGAGCCGTTCCCACGCTCCTCCGCGAAAGGGTGCGTAGGGGGTGTTCAGAGACCACTCAATCCCCAGGCAGTCCAATCGCCGCCGAAACTCTTCCCATTCCTCCGGCCTCAGGAGATGGATGAGCTCCAACTTGGCTCTCACGAAGTTGGTGGCTTCGTCCGAATAGAGCCGCAGGGGCAGCCCACGTCTCGCCGTAAATCGCGCGAAAGCCCGGAAAAATGTCTCCACATTCATCCCTCGCGTGACTTCGAAGTGAACGGCCCGCGTTGCCAAGTCCGTGAAGATAAGTACATAAGCCTTTTCGGTCGGCTGGGGAAGTGGCTTCTTCCTCGGACGCCCCCTTCCCTTCTTTTCTTGCGCCGCCGGCTCCATTACCTTCTTGGATTTCGCTACAAAGGGTCTGACTCCAAATGGCCCGGTGAAGTCGACTCCGACGTCGACCCACGCCTTCGCTTCGCCCAACCGCGCCGGCGGGAGGGGAGCCATCTTTTGCTGCATCAGCTTCTTCGTCGCCGCCTGACACTCCACACACTTTGTCGTGACGGATCGCACCGTCGTCCGTCCCGCCATGATCCAGTAACGGTCGCGCAGATGCCGGCGCAACCAATCTGGACCCGCGTGAAGATGCTGGCGATGTGCGCTCTCAATGATCCTCGCCGTCACCGAACAATGCACATCCTGTTTTCGATGGATCTTTGTCTTTGGGAGGATAATTGGCTGCCGCTCGTCCTCCGAGAGGCAGGGGTGATCCGGTAGTCGCCCGCCCACTCGTAAAAGACCGTCTCTCACGAAGGGGTCAAGGCGGGTCAACGAGCTGTTTCCGGGCAGGGGTTTGCCCTCCTCCAAACACCGGAGCTCTTCTGCAAAGTGGCGTTGCTGCTCCCTGCGGACCCACCAATCTGTTGCTAACAGCCGCAGCTTCGCCGCTTCCTCGCGTCGATACTTAGGCAGCCAGCGCAGGATTCGAACGGTCGTTCGGACGATGAATTCCCAGTCCGATCGTCTCCATAGGGAATCGAGCGGTTGCCATGCTTCTTGCTGAAGAACCAGAGCGGCCGGCGCCGGTTCCTCTAGCAACGGTCCTTTCTGTTCCTCCAGATAGTCGACCGTATATTTAGCTGTGGTCCGCGGCCACTGCGCTTCCTCTAGCAGCAGCCAGCTCGGCCCGTGGAACCAGAAAGAATTGCCCGCCAATTCCGCGGCGGTAATTCCTCTACTGGGCAAATCGGCGGGGTTGTCCGGACCCGCCACATGTCGCCACTGTTCTGGTCCCGTGAGCTCATGAATCGTGGTGACCCGGTTCGCTACCCATTGCTTCCATGTGCGCGGATGCTTCCTGAGCCACTGCAACGTAGTCATACTGTCCGTGAAACATCTGGCCTCCTTCGGGTTCATTTCGAGCGCCTCGCAGACGTGAACCAGAAGGCGGCTGGCGGCGAGCGCCGCCGCCAGCTCTTTCCTCGGGAGAGTAGCGATGTGCTTCGAAGCGACCTTCGACTTAGCCATGAGCAAATGCACCTCGCAATGGCCGTCCGAGTACTTAACCCGCAAGTACACAGCCATACCCAAAGCCACGTCGCTCGCATCACCGAAGACGACGAGCATCCGGTCTGCCACTTTTCTTCCCGACTCGCGCAGACACCGTCGTAGGACGATGTCGCCGAGCGAAGGCACTTCGCTGATCCAGCGATTCCACTCGACCGCCGTGTCGTCCGGCACATTGTCATTCCAATCTGTGCCGGCCAGTTGGACTCGCTGCATAATGATCTTTACTCTAATGAGGAAGGGCGCTAGGTACCCCATGGGGTCAAAGAACTTCATCGCGGCGCTCACAAGCTCCCTGCGTGTGCACGGCGCCGTCGGCAGTGAAATGCTCGTATGACCGACAAAGTGAAGCTCGTCACTTCGCACGTTCCATTCCACTCCCAATACCGACGATGAACAGTTCTCCGGGGTGTCTGCCTCAGCGTCAGACTGTAATCCACTCGTGAGCAGGATCGCACTAGTTTCACCTCGTTCTTTCTCTGGGATCCGGCTCAAAACAACCGAGGAATTACTACACCATTTTCGCATTGGCAGCCCCGCCCGATTTAGGAGCGTTACGCAGTCTTTCTGAAGCTTAATGGCTTCGGCTTCAGTTTCTGCGCCGGTCAGCAAATCGTCCACGTAGAGATTAGTGAGAAGCTCCCTGGCCGCCATCGGATACTCCTCCCGGTATTGCTCTACCGTACGTTTAACCGACTCCATCGCTCTGTAGGGGCTGTCAGCCACGCCGAATGCTACCTTCGTGATCGCGGCGTGTCTAATGGGTCCATTAGGATCGGGTCGCGCCAGAAACCGCTGATAACGCTCGTGCTCCGGCAGGATCCGCATGCGGAGGAACATCTTACTGATATCGCCCGTGAGCCCCACTGGCTTCATGCGAAATCTCAACAAGATTCCCGTCAACGCAGGGTGAAGCACCGGCGTCTTTAAGATTTCTGAATTCAACGAAATACCGTCCTTCGTCTTCGCTGAGGCGTCGAACACCGGCCGCACCTTGGTGGTCTCGCTACTCATCTTCACGACCGGTCGGTGCGGCATGTAGAAAGCGAGCGGTTCTCCGATTTCTTCCGGTCGGAGCCAACGCGCATCACCTCTCTCAAACAAGTCATTAATCTCGTGCGTGTACGCTTCGGCCAGCTTAGGATCTTGCTTCAGTCTCCTCTCCATGCTGTTAAACCTCCGCAACGCTAATGTATAGTTATTTCTTAGCTTCCGCGCTTCTGGCTTGAAAAGAATTGGGGTTACCCACACACCATCTTCTACGTACGCCTTCGCCGCCAACTGCCTCTGCGCTTCGTTCTCTTCGGCCTTTCGCTCATCGTCCTCGTGCGCGCTGATACCTATCAGTTCGAGACCAAAGTATCGAGCAAAGGCGCGATCTAGATCGCGGTTCGACATCAAAGCTATCGGTCCGACGGGTCTTCCTCTGACCTCTCCTGCTACACATGGTCCTAACGCTGTGTCTACGATGGCTCTGCGTAATTTACCGTCTTTCCGCACGCGCACCTTATCGACTAGCTGCCACGTGAGCGCCGCGCTCAATAAAACGTCAATGTCGACCAGTTTGGCGGGTTGATTAGCGTAGCCTTTATTCTCCTTTTCCACCTGAACATACGCAACGTTCTCGCAAATGCTCGGCAGGACGTACGCCTCGACGTCAAGAGAATGTCCCGAGGCGCTCAAGATAAAGACCGCACACTTCCGAATCGTCGTGGGTCGATGGCCGAGTCCGCGGCACACGAATCCACCCGGAACCGTAGAGCACCTAATCTTGAGCCGCTGGATCACGTCAGCTCGCACAAAGTTGTCCGTGGCCATAGAGTCGAGGCCGACGAACACGTTGCTGCCTTCCGTGGAGTCCGCAGAAGGGCGAGCCGTCGCTGGAAGCACCGTGAGAGCCTGGTAGATTCCGCTCGATACCAGGCAAACAGCTTCCTCCGTTGTGTGTGGCCCGAGGCCTCATTTCTGAGGCTCAAAGTCACCGTGTAGGATGCGATGATGGTCCTGATCGCACCCCGGGACGCCGCATGGCTTGCGCGGCTTAGGGCACGCGCGCGACATGTGGCCCAACGCCAGGCAGCGCCAGCACCCCGTCCGCAGGTACCGACGGCGCTCGCGAGGCGTCAGCTTCTTCCCGTCCGGGCAGTTCTCCGGCTTATGGTTGTTTGTCCGGCAGAATGCGCAGGCGGGAGGCGGCTTGGCCGCCTCGGCGTCCTTGGCC
>CAZAFU010000095.1:7297-11272 GCA_964484475.1 uncultured Caulobacterales bacterium
TCGGCTGGGCGGGGGCTCCTCCTCCCGACCCACCTTGTTGGCCGGCCTTGCCGCGGCCGCCCCCACGTTTGCCTCGACCGGCGCCTTCGCCGGCAGAAGGCGCGGCGGTTCCCTCGACCGCCGGCAATGCCGTACCAGGCGGGCGCTGCGTTGGCGGCTTCTGCCCCTGGTTGCGTCCCTCCCGGCGACGCATCCCACGAGAGGCAGACATGCCGCTCAACAGCGCTTCCACCTCACGATCCGCGAACAGGAGGAAATCGTTGAGACGCGGCAGATTCACGCCGACCCAGCCCTGGGTGACGCAATGCCGATGCCACGCCGTCATGATTTCGCCGCGAATCTTGGGCCCGATTTGAGCGAGCAGCATCGCCGAGATTGCTTGCTCGTTCGGATCGACTCCGTTCGCGCTAATCGTGACGAGCAGGGGTTTCAATTCGTCCAGCACCTTCCGCGAATCACTGGGCGAAAACTGCCCCGGCTCGATTTGTCCGATGGCGTCGAAAGCCTGCTTTAGCAACAAGTCAGGTCGTCCAAAGCGGCCCTCCAACGCCGCGAGCACTCGATCGAATGGAGTATTGGTCGCCTGATATTGCTTCACTAGGCGCAAAGCCTCTCCGCGACACGAGGCCACCAAGTACTCCAACTTGTCCGACGATTCGAGATGTCGGCGGCGGCCGACCAACGACTGAAACGACGCACGGAAACGCGGCCAATCGGTCACCTTGCCTTCGAAAGGAGTCAATGTGAGCTCCGGCAGTTTGGCGTTCTTTTTGGCCGTATCCACGGCAGCCGCTTCGTTCACGTACCGCGTGGCCTCAGCTTCTCCCTGCTTTCCGGGTCTCTCGGCTGCGGCCAAATACGTGAATATTTGGTCGACGAGCGCGTCACGGTCGGCTTCATCTGCAATCACCGCAGGATCGTCCACAGCACTTAGTAACGCGTCCACCGCTTTATAATGAGCCTCTCGGCCCGATTCTGCTGCACTACGGGCGTTTTTGACGACCTCCGCGCCGGCTTCGTCATGCACAGCGTCCGTCATCTCGTCCACGCAGCGGTCCATCCACTTCCGCGCCCTATTCACCGCCCTCCTCTGATCCGCTACTGCTCCTGGGGTCGCGGGCAACACGGCCATGGCGGCGGCGACCACCCCGGCGGCGCCGCCGACCGGGGGAGCGGCCATCACGTGCCCTATGTTGGGACCCACAGGGGCCGGCGGAGCCGGCGGAAGAGGCGGAGGTGAAGGCGGCGGCACCAGCGGTAACACTGGCGCAGGCGGCCCCGGTGCTATCACCGGAGGCGGCCCTTGTGGTTCCACTCGAGGCGGCGGAGGAGGCTCCTGCTCTTCCACCTGCTGGACCGGGGCGGCCTCTTCAGTCGCTGGGTCCAGGCCCTCTACTCCCCCAGCGAATCTCGGCGGGGGCGAAGGACTTCTCCTCGGCGGATAAATGAAGGCGCCTAAAGCATAGGGCGCCGGCGAGTTAGCGCGCGACGAGTGTGCGCTAGACTGACTCACTCTCGACTGTGGTCGTGGTGGCGGGTCCCGCCGTGGTAACAGCGGGGGAGGCGGAGACCGTTGGACACGCCCCGGTGGCGGTGTCCTGGGCGTCTGTCCGCTGCGCGCAAAGGCGGCTGCGACGCCTTGGGCTCCTTGGTGTGGCTCCGGCGTTTGGAAGACGTCCTCGTCTCCCTCCGAAGAGTCCTCGTCGGCCTTCCCTCTACTACGAGTATGATGGGAAGACGACTCACCCTTCTCCCTCTCGCCTCGCTTGCGACCGCTCTTCTGTGCCTTGGCAAAGCGATCCGCCAGGGTGTCCGCAACTGGCTTCTGGCTTGCCATACACTAGATGCTGGCGCGTCGAGTCCTCGTCGGGAGCACCATCACGTGCTCGGGAAGAACGTCCACATGTCCTTCATCTGGCTCCGACGCGACGAGCTGCAAGTTCCCGTCGATGCCGACGGCGACTTCATTGAGGAAGCGAGTAACCACCCCCAACTGAGCCTTCTTGGCCTCGCACAGGAACAGGTACGCTTTCGAGCGCGCCAGATCGAGCACCTCGTCCATCGGCTGTCCGTGCGCGGGCCGCCGTAGCCGGCACACGACGTAGTCCTCTCTAAGCCAGTCCGTCAAAGCATGCGCGGTTCCGCAACGCGACTCCCACAAGTCTCTCGCCCACACCGCTCTCGGCTCGTTCCGAAAGACATACGGGTACATGTCGTAGAGCCGGCACCACATCAAGTGCATTCCCTTGCACATGGCGTATAAGTTCGACGGTGTGGTGGGGTAATAGGAGGCGGCTCCGGTACTAGGTACGAATGTCTGCCGTATCTCCCACCCCTCACGCGAGCGGTACACTGGCTGGAAGTTCATTTTGGTCGCTTCGCGGGCGGCTCGTCCTCAGTGGGCGTACCTTCGCTCTCAGAACTAAGAGACGTCTCCGCCGTCAACGAACACTGCGTAGCCGCGTGCCTCTGCCGCGGATAAGGCCGCACGTGTGACCAAATATGTCTTCCCCGTACCTTGCACACTTCCGGTGTGGTTGGAGAGAACTCACACTCAGCTTTAAAGGTCGCTAGTCCGAGCGCCCTTAAATAGCTGTCGCTCCGCTCGTATAAGTCTACGAGGTGTGCGTGCTCCTCCACCGACCACGGGTGATAATGTCGCACGGCTGAAAATAAATGACCGGCCGCACGATGTTCTCTCACACTCCTGCAGAGGCGTGCCTGAGCGTGTGGCTCGCGCCGCAGCCGCTGCACCCAGCCTTCTTCGTCGGACAAAGCGAAGGAGAGGGACTTGAACCCTTTCAGCGCCGCCCGAAAGTGGGCCTCAATGTCCACGAAGAGCTGTTGCGTGGCCCGATGCGCCCGCTTCGATCCGACCTCGGCAAGCGACCGCTCAGGTTCGACCCTCCTCCTCGGAGGATCTGACTCCATTCGAGTCCTGCCGCTTCTTCCGCCCTCTGCGGAACTCTGGCCACACGACCTCTCCTTTGATCAGAGGGTCCGAAGCCCGTGGAGGGTCGTAGTCCGCCCAGCCGTCAATCTCGTCGGGGTCGATGGTCAGGAGCGGGAGACCCAAACCTCGCAAGAGCTCCCGGCAGTGGTTCAGTTGGTGGCGGATCCGCGCACTGCCGCTGTCGTCGAACGCGCCCAGCTCGTCGAGCATGTACGCCCGAAAGGCCGTGCGTCTGTAGCGGCTGATGGCCTTAATGAAGGCCGCCCGGTCTGACCACGCTCCTCGGAAGAACCGCTGCCAATCCGGCACCGTCGTCCGGACGAAGATCTCCTCGAAGACCTGGATGAGATGATCCAGACGACTCTGGATCGAAGCCTGCCAATCGTCCAACAGCTGCAACGACTCGAAGGCCGCCGCGAGTTTCGCGGCCTCGACCTTCTCGTCTCGCGGCTTCGGCTTGGGCAGCTCACCCAGAGGAAGGTTTTCGAAGTAATCTGCCTTCTCGACCTCCTCCGACCAGTCGATTACCACGTCTGGTTCTGCCGCGGCTGCACCATCCACTTTCTCCTCCTTCTCACCGTCGGCAGGATCGCGAGCAAGCGCGTTTCCCGCCTCCGCTCCCTTCTCGGAAGCCGGAGGAGTGTGGAAGCAGAAGACTCCAACCGCGTCTTCTTGCTTCACGTCCGGCCAGTGCCCTTCCGCACACAGGCCCGGCGTAGTCGCAGCCGAAGTGTCACTTTCCGCTCCTCCTGGGAGTCTTTGTTCCTTGAGCCGTTCCGCTACGGTCGGCTTGTACGGCACCAACGGCTTATACGGCTTGCTCGTCACCGCGGGAACCCACTCGTCGTCGCTAGTGGTGGGACTCTGAGGAGGCTTCGGCTGCCGCACTTTCGGCCTCGCGCCCGTTGAGCTCACTGAGCGAGGGGCCGGCGTCGGCACTAAGCAGGGCGCGGTGCACTCTTCAGCGGCCGCCGCGGTGTGAGGCGCCGTCGGCACGTCCTCTCGGGGCTCTAGAGGGGGGG
>CAZAFU010000096.1:0-11180 GCA_964484475.1 uncultured Caulobacterales bacterium
GTCGATCATGCCGGTATCCACCGAACGGCCGTCTTCGAAGCGGAGCATGTTCTCGAGCAGGTATTTCAGCGAGACAGGCAGCCTTGAAAGATCCCCGAGGCGCTCCTCGGCCTTCTTGAGCGAATAGATGGCGTAGTTCTTCCCACCCGCCGAAAGGGATGTTTTGGTCTTGAGGCTATCGGACCCAGGAATCATGATGGTCTCCTAGTTGAGAATGGTTCGCACGTACACGTCGTGTTCTTGCAGGGGCTTATGCGCGGAACTCCGTTTCGTTGCAACGCACCCTTCGGGGCCGGGACGTGCGGCGGTTCATCTCCCGAACGAAAGCCAGCGTCCGCGGTTCCGCGGAACTCAAGGGCCTCCGATTTCACGTTCCGGGAGGCTTGCCGGGAAGGCCCGGCTTGGCGCACGAGGGGCGCATGGCTTTCGAGATGGTCCTGACCTGCAGCGATCTCACCGTTCGCCGGGCCGGGCGCCCGGTGATCGGCGGTGTCGCGCTCGAACTGGAGCCCGGCGACGCCCTGGTGCTGCGCGGCCCGAACGGATCGGGCAAGACCTCGCTGCTGCGCGCGGTCGCGGGTCTCGCGTCCTACGAGGGGGAGGTCTATTTCTCCCGCAAGGTGCAGATACTCGACCCCGGCTTTGTCCGCACGCATCACATCCATTATCTTGGAACCGAAAGCGGCCTGTCACCGCGACTGACCGTCGCCGAAACGGCAAGATTCATCGGCGGCTTCTTCGGCGCGGACGCCATGCCCGGGATCGAGGAGCTCGCCCTGTCCGCTCTCGGCGACAAACGAGTGGCGGAACTCTCCTCGGGGCAGAGAAAGAGGCTGTCACTTCTCAAGCTCCTGGTCGCCCCGCGGGCATTGTGGCTCCTCGATGAACCGCTCACCGCCCTTGACGACGAAGGCAAGGAGATCGTCCGCACCTTGATCGAGGGACACAGGAAACGGGGCGGGCTTGCCCTCGTCGCGCTTCACGACGCCCTTGCCATACCGGAAGCGAAACAGATGAAGGTGATCCCCGCATGACGAGGCGGCAGGCCCTGTGGCAGCGCGAATTCCTTCTCCGCTGGCGCGCGGGGGGCTGGGCGATCGGGGTGGGTGTCTTCGCGGCGCTCGGCGCCCTCGCACCGCTCGCTTTGGGCGGCGAGGCCGCCCTGTTGCGCGCGGCGGGGCCCGGCCTCCTCTGGATCATCCTGGGCCTTTCGGTCTTCCTCGGGACCGAGGGGCTCTTCGAAGATGACCTCCGCTCCGGCGTCATCGAACAGTTCGCCCTCTCCCCGACCGCCCTGTCCGAAGTGATGCTGGTCAAGCTGACGGTGGCCTGGGCCTTCTTCACCGTTCCCGCCCTCCTGGTCATGCCGGTCCTGCTGCTCGGCTACGGCGCCGGCCTTGCGTCGTGGGGAGCGCTCCTGCTGGCCAGTCCGGGTCTCGTCTTCACCGCAGGAACCGTCGCGGCGCTCGCGGCGGGCCAGCGGCGGGGGGCGCCACTGCTGGTCTTTCTCGCCCTGCCCCTGATCATCCCGGCGCTGGTCTTCGGCCCCGGGGCGGGCGACGGCGGCGCGGTGCCCTTCCTCGCGCTCGCGGCCTACAGCCTGCAGGCGATCGCGGTCTGCCCCTTCATCACGGCTGCCGGAATGCGTTTGCAGCTTACCTAAAGATCAGCCGCGCCCCGCCTTTGCGAGAATGGCAGAAGGCGGCATAAAGGAACTCTCTTCCCCGAAGGACCGACATCGACATGCGCAAGATCCTCTCCAGCCTTATCGTCAGTGCCGCCGCCCTCTCCGCCGCCTCGGCAGCGGAGCCCGAGCAGATCGCGACCTATCGCGACTGGATGGTCTTCACCTATGACACCGGTTCGGACGTCATCTGCTACGCGGTCACCGAGCCGGAGGATGTCTCGCCGTCGAGCGCCAATCACGGGGATGTCTTCTTTTCAGTGTCAACCTGGCGCTCGGGCGCTGCGACCAATCAGCCGAGCTTCATGGCGGGCTACGCCCTTCTCGACGGTTCCGAACCGGTCGTGCGGGTGGGCTCGGACCGCTGGGAGATGTTCGCGGCGGAGCGCGAGGGCTTCATCGAGTCCTCGCGGCAGGAAGAACGCCTGATCGACGCGATGCGCCGGGGCCGCGAGATGCGCGTGTCCGCCACCTCGGCCCGTTCCACCGCGACGAACTACGCCTTCTCGCTGCTCGGGATCTCCAAGGCCCTCGAGCGCGTCGAGGAGGCGTGCCGGTCCTGAATGAGGGCGCGGTTGTAACGCCGCTGCGGACCGTAACCCTGGATTGGTGGTCTTAACAAACTCGTAACCCCTAGGGTTCCCTCGGGCTGAGGACGAGTGTGCGTTGCGTATTTCCACCGCAATGAGGGGACTGGTACGTGTGGCGGCGGCGATGGCCGCCCTCCACGTGAGCGGGACCGCCTGCGCGGGAAGCTGGGCGCGCGGCGAAGGGCAGGTCTTCTTCGCCCAGACCACGGAATACTATTTCTCGCAGAACGACGCCTTCCGTTTCGAGCAGTGGGTCGAACGCGGCTATATCGAGTTCGGCCTCACCGACAGGACGACCATGGTCGGCCAGATCGGCTACGCGCAGCAGAGCGTCCTCGAAGCAGACCTTCAGGTCATGGACGCGAGCGGCCTCGCCGAGGCGGAGATCGGGCTCTCGCGGGCCTGGTCGGCCGAGGGCGGCGGGACCGCAGCTTTCCGCCTCGGGCTGTCCGGCCGCACACGGCTGGTTTCGGACGGCCGGGTCACCGGCGGCCAGGATGCCGCGGTCGAGGTGGTCCACGGGCGCGGCGTGGGCGCGGAAAACTGGTTCGTGGACAGTGAAGTGGGGCTAAGGCGCAGCCTGGGGCAGGACGCCGACAGCTTCCTGATGGAAGCCGGCCTCGGGCTCAAGCGGGGGCGCGCGATCCTCCTTCTTCAGGCCAACAGCCTCAGGAGCTTCAGGAACAACGAGGCTTCGGGCCTCGATTTCGACCTGACCCAGTTCAGTCTTTCCGGCGTCGTACCCGTGGGCCGGCGCAGATCGCTCCAAATCGGTGCCCGGACGGATGCATTCGTCCGGAACCTCAGCCGGGGAAACTCCCTGTTCCTCTCATTCTGGTGGCAGATATGAAACTTGCAAGGACGGTTGCCGCGCTCCTCTTCCTGAGCGGCCTGACCACTTTCGCTTGGGCGGCCGGTTTCAAACCGCAGACCCTGGCCGGGCTTCCATGGACCGAGATCATCCTGATCGCCCTGCCGGTTTTCGGCACCGCCATGTTCCGGCATCTCCCCGTCAGGCGCTGAGTGACGGCCGGTGGGGTATCGACGGCCGCAAGACGGCGCCTGTCAGGCCCGCAGCAGCGTATCCTGGTCCTTTCCGGAATCGTGGCGGCGTCGGGTCTCGCCCTCGAGCCGGTTCTTGCTGTCAGGGCACTGATCGGCGTCTACTTCGCCTATATCTTCGGTTTTCTGGCGCTCAGGGCACGGGCCGTCCTGCGGACCATGGGCAACGTGGAGGTCCCACCGCCTGCCGCTGGCAGCCTCGAGCAGCTTCCGGTCTTTTCGCTTCTCTGTCCGCTCTATCGTGAAAGCGCCAGCCTCCCGAACCTTCTGAGCTCCCTTCAGGCGCTGGACTACCCCCCGGAGCGTTACGAGATCCTCCTCCTTCTCGAGGAGAACGACGAGGAGACGATCACGGCGGCCCGGGCCCTTCTCTCCCCCCGTATCCGGATGATCATCGTGCCGGAGGGCGGGCCGCGCACCAAGCCGAACGCCCTGAACCATGGGCTTGCCGCGGCGAGGGGTGAGCTTATCGGCATCTACGACGCCGAGGACAGGCCGGAGGCCTCGCAGCTCCTCGACGTCGCCAAAGCCTTTGCCGGAGGGGGCGCGGAGCTTGGATGCGTGCAGGCGCGTCTCAATTACTACAACCGGGACGACAACATCATCACGCGGATGTTCGCGCTCGAATACGCGCTGCATTTCGACTGGTACCTGCCCGGCCTCGCTTCGCTCGGCATGCCCCTGCCCCTCGGCGGCACGAGCAATTTCGTCCGGGCCCGGGCCGTCAGGCAAGTCGGCGGCTGGGATCCCTACAACGTCACCGAGGACGCCGATCTGGGCATCAGGCTGCATGTTTCCGGGTGGCGCGTCGGGACGGTGGACAGCACGACCTACGAGGAAGCGACGGACGGGCCACGCACGTGGATCAGGCAGCGCTCGCGCTGGATCAAGGGCTTCCTCCAGACCGCCTTCGTCCACATGAGACATAGGGGCTCTTGGCGATCCTCCGTCCTCATTCACTTCGCGCTTCTCGCAGTCGCGGTCTCGGCCATCGTCTCACCCCTCCTCTGGGCGATCCTGATCCTCAGCCTCGCCGGGCCATGGGGCGGCGCAGACGCGATCTTCAGCGGGGCTTTCGGGGATTTCTGTCTCTTCGCCTTCATCCTCGGCAATCTCAGCCATGGCTGGTTCCTCCTGATGGCCCCGGTGAAGCGGGACTGGTTCCACCTCTGTTCCGCAGCGCTCTTCCTGCCGGTCTACTGGACCCTGCAATCCGTAGCCGGTTACCGCGCGCTCTACGGGTTCGTGGTGCGGCCACACTTCTGGGCGAAAACGGATCATTCCCCCGGCGAGGACCCGCTCAGGGAAATGGGACATGCCTGACCGCGCCCGGCTCCTCTGCGGGTCTTGCGTTCTGCTCGCGATCCTGTTCCTGCCGGGAACCGGCGAGAAGATCGGTGAACTGACAGCGTTGCGGCTTCTGCCGGTCGAGGGGTTTGCCGATCCGGGGCGCTCTTTCTCCGTCGTCATGGCGGGGCTCGGGGTGCCGGGCGGCCTGGCCGTGGCGCTGTGCGGCCTCGCTGGGCATCTTCTGGCCGCGGCCTATGTCGGAACGTCGAGGGATTCCCACCTCTTCCGGCCGGCCCTCCTCCACCCTTCCGCAATCCTCCTCAGTCTGTGCGGCTTCGGGTTCGCCCTCCTCGCGATCTTCGGGATGGCATCGACCCTGAAGCATCTCATCGAGAAAGACAGCGCGGCGCAGGTGCCGCTTCTAGGTCTTGCGCTGATGATCGCGGCGCTGACCATTCCGGGCTTTGCGGCAGCGGCGCTCTTCTTCTTTTCGCCGCTTTTCCTCGCGGCGCCGACGGCAATGCTGCGCCAGCACATGCTTTCATTCTACCTCATCACCTGCATCCCGCCGCTGGCGGTTCTCGCCACCGCAGCGTTTGCATCGGGGGCCCAGATGGCGGCCAGCGCTCCCGCGCCCCTCGTCATGGCCTTGGGCGGGCCAGGCCTTGCGGGACTGTCCGCCCGGGTATCGCTCGGCGACCGCTGGCGCCTTCCGGCGATCCTTGGAATGGCGGGGGCAGGCATCATCTCGACGGGCGGCTGGCCACCCCTGTTCGACCTTCTTCTCGCAAGCTTCCTCTGCTCGGTCATCCTCACCGGCCTTGGGGCACGGAACCTTTCACTGGCCGCGACCCTGGCGCTGCCCGCGCTTGTCTTCCTTCTCTGAAGGGCCCTATCCCACCGATCATGAGCATCCCTCTTCTCCTGCCGGACAGCCTGCGGGGCTTGCGATACTGGATCATGGACGGGGCCGGGAACGACTTCGTCATCGTGGACCTGCGCAAGGGCGGCACGCTCGATGCCGACGCCGCAAGCTATCTTGGCGACAGGCGCGGAGCCTTCGGCTGTGACCAGATCATCACCCTCGAACCTCTCGGGGGAAACGAGGTCGGGATGGGTATCTTCAATGCCGATGGCAGCCGGGCGGGAGCCTGCGGCAATGCCTCGCGCTGCGTCGCCAGGCTGCTGGGGGCCGAGGACGAAGACCGTCCGTTGCGCTTTCTCAGCCCGTCGGGCTGGCTCGAGGCGAAAGACCTTGGCGGGGGTGTCTTCGAGATCGACATGGGGGCCCCGCGCCTTCGCTGGCAGGACATTCCGCTTTCGCAGCCGCTTGCCGATACCCTGGCTCTGCCCATCGAGAAGCCGCTGCTCGACGAATTCGCTCTCGCGCCGCCCGCGGCAGTCTCCATGGGCAACCCCCATGCCGTCTTCTTCGTCGAGGATGCCGCACGGGCCCCGCTCGAGCGCTTCGGGCCGGTTCTGGAGACCCACCCCCTGTTCCCCGACCGCGCGAACATCTCGGCGGCCTCCGCCGAAGACGGCGGCTTCCGCGTCAGGACCTGGGAACGCGGGGTCGGGATCACCAGGGCCTGCGGCACGGCGGCCTGCGCGGTTCTCGTTGCCGCCGTCCTGCGGGGCCTGACCAGCGGGCAGGCGCTCATCCGCGCCGATGGCGGCGATCTCGCCATTCGCTGGGGCGGGGGGCAGGAGCCCGTCTTCATGGCGGGGCCGACCCGGCTCCATGCCGAAGGGACCTTCGACGCCGGCTAGGAACCCCCGGGGGCTTGCCCCGCGGCTCCAGGCTTTGCACATGAGCGCGATGACCGCCCGCCAGAACGCCACCACCGTCAATCTCGGCTGTCGCCTGAACGCCTCGGAGACCGAGGCGATGGCACGTTTTGCCGATGCGGCCACCGGTGCCGATGCGCCGGTCATCATCAATACCTGTGCCGTCACCAAGGAGGCGGTGCGCCAGTCCCGTCAGGCGATCAGGCGAATGGCGAAGACCCATCCCGGACGGCCCGTCATCGTGACGGGCTGCGCGGCAGAGCTCGAACCGGATGCCTTCGAGGCGATGCCGGAGGTCACCCGGCGCATACCCAATGCGAGAAAACTCGATCCGGCGGTTTGGCAGGCCTCCCCGCACGAAGCGCCCGCCCCGAGGGCCCTCGACGTGCGGGCACCCCTCGCGGTGCAGAACGGCTGCGATCACCGCTGTACCTTCTGCATCATTCCCTTCGGCAGGGGTGACGCCCGCTCGACGCCGATCGGTGATGCCTGCGAACAGGCGCTGGCCCTTGTCGGGAGAGGGGCGCGGGAGATCGTCCTCACCGGGGTGGACCTGACGTCCTGGGGACCTGACCTTGGCGAGGGACTGTTACTGGGGCATCTTGTCGAAGCCCTCGATCGCGAGCTTCCGGGTGATATCACGATCAGGCTTTCCTCCATCGACGGGGCCGAGATCGACGAGCGCCTCTTCCGCCTGATGACCGAAGTCGAGCGCGTGGCGCCCTATGCCCACCTTTCCCTTCAGTCCGGCGACACCATGATCCTCAAGCGCATGAAGCGCCGTCACACCCGCGAGGATGCCGTCACCTTGTGCGAGCGGCTGCGACAGGCAAGGCCCGGGATCGCGTTCGGCGCGGACCTGATCGCAGGGTTCCCCACCGAGACCGAAGCCATGTTCGAGAACAGCCTCGCGCTTGTCGATGATTGCGGCCTCGCCTTCGTCCACGTGTTCCCTTTCTCGCCCCGCCAAGGCACGCCGGCGGCCAGGATGCCCCAGCTTCCCCGGGCCGTGGTGAAGGAGCGCGCGGCCCGGCTGCGCGAGAAGGCGGACCGGGCGCTCCACCGCCACCTCGACAGCCACCTCGGCCAGCGCCGCGAAGCGCTCGTCGAGGAGATCAGGCAGGACGGCCCCCGCGCCCGCATGGCCGACTTCACGCCTCTCAGGATCGAGAACGGCAAGGGGCTTGCACCCGGTGACCGGATCAACGCCATGGTCGCACGCCGTGACGGAAGAGACCTCTTCGCTGTTGCCGAAGGGACAGCTTCAAAGGAGACCCCCATTGGCTGAAGAGAAAAAAGGTCTGATGTCGCGCCTGTTCGGGCGCAAGAAAGCGGCGGATCCCGTCGACGAACCTTCGATCGACGAGGCTCGCGACCCCGACGCAAGTCCCAACCCGGCGGTTCCCGACGGCCTTTCCAAGGACCTCGGTCGCGGCGGCGATCGGGAACGGGCAGCGTCGACGGCGGAAGAGGACAGCGAAGCCGGCGACGACCGCTTCCTCAACGAGGTCAGGGAAGAGGACGGCGGCCTCGCCTCCGACGAGGACGAAGAACCCCGATCTCCCACCCCGGCACCGGTCGAACCCGCCGCGCCCGTGCCGGTGGAAACGTCAACGGACGAGCCGAAGCGGCGGGGCTTTTTCGGCAGGCTCAGCGAAGGGCTCGCCAAGACCTCACAGCGCCTCACCGGCGGGGTCAGCGACATCTTCACCAAGCGGAAGATCGACGAAGCGACCCTCGAGGAGTTCGAGGATCTCCTTCTTTCCGCGGACCTCGGCATGGATGCCACCGACCGCGTCATCTCGCGCCTGCGCAAGGAGCGCGTCGGCCAGGACGTGGATGCCGGCGAAATCCGGGGTGTCCTGGCGAGCGTGATTGCCGAGACCCTCGTGCCGCTGGAGAAGCCCCTGACCATCACTCCTGGCCACGCGCCCCACGTCATCCTCGTGGTCGGGGTCAATGGCGCGGGGAAGACCACGACCATCGGCAAGCTGGCCTCGAAGTTCCGGGCCGAGGGGCATACGGTGCTTCTCGCGGCCGGCGACACGTTCCGCGCGGCGGCCGTCGAACAGCTGGCCGTATGGGGCGAGCGGGCGGGCGTGCCCGTCCTCACCAAGCCGCAGGGCGCCGACGCCGCGGGGCTGGCCTTCGAAGCCATCGAGAAAGCCCGTGCCGAGAATATCGATGTGGTGATGATCGACACCGCCGGGCGGCTCCAGAACCGCACCGAGCTGATGGACGAGCTTGCCAAGATCGTCCGTGTGATTCGCAAGCTGGCGCCCGAAGCCCCCCACGACACGCTCCTGGTTCTCGATGCGACCGTGGGGCAGAACGCGCTGAGCCAGGCCGCGACGTTCACGGAAATTGCCGGGGTGAGCGGGCTCGTGATGACCAAGCTCGACGGGACCGCGAGGGGCGGCATCCTCGTCGCTCTCGGCGATACTCACCGCCTTCCGATCCACTATATCGGCATTGGTGAGGGTATCGAGGATCTCAGGGCCTTCGATGCCCGCGGTTTCGCGGATGCGATGACCGCCGATCTGTCCTAGGACCGAACTCAACGATACGCATCAGGGGGACTACCATGGAGCGCGCACCCGGAACCGGCCCGGTCAAACTCGAAGGCCGGGAGAAGACCCTCGTCGAACTCGGGCCCATGGGTTTCTTCCTCGCAGGCTACTTCCTGAGCGGACGGACCGGCCCGCTTCTCGATGGGCTGTTCGGCAGCGACCTCTTTTCCTCCGATGGCGGCCAGCTTTATACGGGGCTTGCGCTCTTCCTGCCCGCCTTCGTGGTGGCCTTCGTCTTCTCCGTCATCAGGACCCGCCGCGTCGCGCCGATGCTGGGGGTGACGGGCGCCATCGTCATCGTCCTCGGGGCGCTGACCTTCATCTTCCAGGACAAGACGTTCTTCTACATCAAGCCCACCATCGTCTACGGGCTGACGGCGGCGGTGCTGGGGGGCGGCCTTCTCACCGGGCAGAACTTCCTGAAAGTCCTGTTCGACGGGGCCCTCGAGATGTCCGAAGCCGCCTGGAAGACGCTGACGCTCCGCTTCGTCGGGTTCAACGCGCTGGCGGCGATCGCCAACGAGATCGCGTGGCGGACGCTGACGGCGGAGTGTGTTCCCGACGCCGACTGTCCGGGTGAGGCGGTTTGGGTGAACCTGAAGCTCTTCGGCTTCACCATCGCCTATTTCGTCTTTGTCGCGGCCAATGCCCCCCTCATCATGAAGCACGCCAGGTCCGAGGGCTGAGCCCTCCTCAGACCCCGTCCTGCGGATTGCCGAACGGCGCGAAGGCGTCCTGTCCCTTCACCTCGGCGAAGTGATTGAGCGCCCAGTAGACGGTCGGGAAGGCAAGGTCCGACCAGGGGATATCCTCCCATTCGTAGAGCGCGACCTCCTCGCTCTCGGGGCCCGCACCGATGGTTTCTGGGTTCTGAAGTTCAGCCCTGAACATGATCTGGACCTGTCCGATCCTCGGGATCGAATAGATGGCCAGCACCCGGTCTATCCTGAGATCCGCAAGCGCTTCCTCTGACGCCTCCCTGCGCGCGCTCTCCTCGACGCTCTCTCCGTGCTCCATGTACCCCGCCGGCAGGGTCCAGTAGCCCTTTCTGGGCTCGATCGCCCGTTTGCAGAGGAGAATCCGACCCTTCGGGTCCGTCGCGACGGACCCGGTCACGATCTTTGGATTGTCGTAGGCGATAAAGCCGCACCTTGTGCAGACATTCCGCTCGCGGTCGTCGCCTTCGGGGACCTTCTTCACGAAGGAAGGGGACAGATCTTCGGTATTCATCTCGCCTCCACTGTCATTTTTTGCAGTTATCTTCCGTTTTCGTATCGTTTCGAGGCCAAAAAGGGTTGATTCAGTACCCGAAGCACTCAAAGTGGCAAGCGTTCGTTAAGGACAACGTGTCAATAGCAGTCAAGTCGGACACCAGCACTCGTTGATCCGCAACTGAACAAAAGTGAGGCTCCGGCCTCGTTCATTTGGAGCTACGGCGCGGTTGCCGCGCCATACGTCAGAAGAGAGCGATACCCATGGCGAACTACGCGCTTGAAGATTCTCCCGGCCACCTTCTGCGCCGGGCCCAGCAATATGCCGATGATCTCTACAAGAAACATGTCGGTTCCGGTGGCCTGACGGCCCGTCAGTTCACGGTCCTCCACGCGATCAGCGAGAAGGAAGGCCTTTCCCAGACCGACCTCGTTCGCCGCACCGGCATCGACCGCTCGACCCTTGCGGACATGATCGCCCGCCTGACCTCGAAAGGCTATGTGGCACGTCAGCGTACCAAGGATGACGCCCGCGCCAACGCCGTCAAGCTTACCGCTGCCGGCAAGAAGGCCCTCAACAGCCAGGCCAACAAGGTCATCGCTGCGGAGAAGGAAGCCCTCGAAATGCTTCCGAAGACCCAGCAGGGCACCTTCATGAAGAGCCTGAAGGCCTACGCCGAAGCGCTCGACAAGATCGAAGCCGAGCAGATGGCTCCGAAGCGGGCAGCCAAGAAGAAGGCCCCTGCCAAGAAGACCGCTGCCAAGAAGAAGGCTCCGGCCAAGAAAACGGCTCCGGCCAAGAAGACCGCAGCGAAAAAGGCGGCTCCGGCCAAGAAGGCCCCTGCCAAGAAGACCGCTGCCAAGAAGAAGGCTCCGGCCAAGAAAACGGCTCCGGCCAAGAAGACCGCAGCGAAAAAGGCGGCTCCGGCCAAGAAGGCCCCTGCCAAGAAGACCGCTGCCAAGAAGAAGGCTCCGGCCAAGAAAA
>CAZAFU010000097.1:0-10856 GCA_964484475.1 uncultured Caulobacterales bacterium
ACGAGGGCGGACACCCTGCCATGCTCCCTGGCGAAGACCGTCAGCAGGCTGTGGTTCTCGCCCTGGGGCCGTGAGGACAGGACGATCGCGTCATCGCGCCAGTCCATGTCCTAGACGTCGAGCCCCATGTTCCGCAGGCGCTCCTTGTCGTCGGCCCAGCCCTCCCGGACCTTCACATAGAGGAAAAGGTGCACCGTCTCGCCGAACAGGTCCTGCAGCTCCTCCCGCGCGGCCTTGCCGACACTCGCGATGGAACGCCCCTTGAACCCGAGGACGAGCTTCTTCTGGCTGTCACGATCGACATAGATGGTCTGCTCGAGCCTGAGCTCTCCGCGCTTGGTCCGTTCCCACATGTCGGTCTCGACCGTCAGGCTGTAGGGAAGCTCTTCGTGCAGGCGCAGGAAGAGCTTCTCCCGGGTCACTTCCGCTGCCATCATCCTGTCGTTGATGTCCGAAAGCTGATCGTCCGGATAGAGATGAGGCCCTTCGGGCATCCGGGAGACGAGCCAGTCCCGCAGGTCTTCGGTGCCCCGGGCCTTCTTCGCGGATATCATGAACGTCTCGGAGAACGCCTCGGTCTCGTTCAGGGTGTGTGCGAGATGGAGAAGCGGAGGGCGGGGCATCCGGTCGATTTTGTTGAGGACGAGGACGGCCTTCTGCTCGGCAGCCTTCAGGCCTTCGATGATACGATCGGTGTCCTCGGCCGATTTGACAGCTGCCGGGGACGGATCGTCAGTCATCGTGGCAAGGTAGGATGGCGCGTCCACGAGGAGAAGGATCACATCCGACCCCGTCACGGCCTCCCATGCCGCGCTGACCATGGCCCGGTCGAGCCCGCGCTTCGCCTTGAAGATGCCGGGTGTGTCCACATAGACGATCTGTGTCTCGTCATGCACCGACACGCCTCGGACACGGGCGCGGGTGGTCTGGACCTTGTGGGTGACGATCGAGATCTTCGCGCCGACCATCTGGTTGACGAAGGTCGACTTGCCGGCATTCGGCGCACCGAGGACGGCAACGACGCCGCATCGGGGGGTCGGATGATCAGTCACCGTCCCAAACTCCTTCCCGCGTGAGGACCTTCAGCGCCGCGGCGGCCTGGGCCTCGCGCTTTGACGCTCCTTGCGCGCGTTCCGCGTCCAGCTTGCCCGCGCGCACTTCGACGGTGAAGCACGGGGCGTGGTCGGGGCCCCGCCTGTCGATGTCGATATAGCTCGGCGTGCCGTGCCCCACGGCCTGTGCCCATTCCTGCAGCACTGTCTTGGGATCACGGTGAGCGTCGGCGATCGCATCGAACCGCTCACCCCAGTAGCGGCGGTAGACCGCCGCGGCCGCTTCGAGGCCGCCATCGATGTAGACCGCGCCGAGAAGCGCTTCGCAGGCATCTCCCAGGATCGCCGTTCTGTCACGGCCGCCGTTGTTCTCCTCACCGGCCGAGAGCTTGAGAGCTTCGCCCAGGTCGAAGAAGCGGGCGGCATCCGCGCAGGTTTCCTTGCGAACCAGCTGGTTGAGGCGGGGTGCGAGCTGTCCTTCTTCCATGTCCGGATACCGGCGCCAGAGCTCTTCGGCGGTCAGCAGGCCGAGCACCCGGTCGCCGAGGAATTCGAGCCGTTCGAGGTCCTTCCCGCTGTTCGACGAAACACTCGAATGGGTCAGTGCCCGCTGCAGGAGTTCCCGGTCTTCAAAACGATGACCGATCCTCTGCTCGACCTGCGAGGGAGAGGTCCGACCCTCGCCCATCAGACGACCCGATCACCGATCCGCGCATAACGGACCGAAAGCGGCCAGCGCCAGATCTCCCAGAACTTCGCGCGGTCGCCATCGACGGAGAACGCCACCCGCCGGGCGCGGCCGACGAGCTGGTGGTGCGGTACGAAGCTGACGAGGCCGGAGCGGCTGTCCTGCGAGCGGTCGCGGTTGTCGCCCATGGCGAAGTAGTAGCCTTCGGGAACCACGAAGGGCGCCGTGTTGTCGTTGCTGCCGCGATTGCCGTCGCATTCCTGCACCACATAGGTGGGCCCGCCGCCAGGCAGCGTCTCGTAGTATCGGCGCGCCTCGGGGCTGTAGCCGTTGCAGGTGGTTTCGGGGTCCGCGATCACCTCACGTGTCACCGCCACGCCGTTGATGTGGAGCAGGCCGCCGATCACCTGCACCGTATCGCCCGGAAGGCCGATGATCCGCTTGATGTAGTCCTTGTTGTCATGCCGGGCGTTCTTGAACACCGCCACCTCGCCCCGCTCCGGCATGTCGGAGAAGACCCGCGCGTCGAAAGGCAGGCGGGTCAGGGGGAAGATCAGGGAAGCCCTGGAGTAACCGTAGTCGATCTTGTCAACGAGGATGAAGTCGCCGGTCATCAGGGTCGGCTCCATCGAACCCGATGGAATATTGAAGGGCTGAATGAAGAAGAAGCGGACGAGCAGGGTGATGCCGACGGCGATGATGACCGTCTTGGAGACGTCCCAGAACTCGCCTGCTGCATCACGCAGGGAACGGCGGCTTGCAAATTCAGCCATGGAAGGCCCCTTCATTCGTCATGCGGTGCGGCGTAGAGGATCACAAAAGCCTGCGCCAGCGGGAAGTCGTCCGTGATGGTGAGATGAATTTCCGTTTTTCGTCCCGGCGGTGTCAGGACAGCCAGCCTTTCGGCGGCCCCGCCCGTCAGGGCCATGGTGGGCTTGCCCGACGGCAGGTTGACGACGCCCATGTCGCGCCAGAAGACGCCCTGGCTGAGGCCGGTGCCGAGAGCCTTCGCGCAGGCTTCCTTGGCAGCGAAACGCTTGGCGTAGCTCGCCGCCCGGTTCCGCCGCCGGTTCGATTTCACCCTCTCGATTTCGGTGAAGCACCTCCGGGTGAAGCGCTCGTCGTGGCGTTCGAGGGTCTTCTCCACCCGCCTGATGTCGATCAGGTCCGAACCAATGCCGATGATCAAAGGAGGACCCCCGTGCGGGCATCGGCGATCAGGCGCTTCATTTCGCGAATGGCGGCGTCGAGGCCCATGAACACCGCTTCGCCGACGAGGAAATGCCCGATATTGAGCTCCCGGACCTGCGGGAGGGCCGCTATGTTCTGGACGTTGAAGAATGTCAGGCCGTGCCCGGCATGAACTTCGAGGCCGCGCTCATGGGCCAGCGCCGCTCCATGTCGCAGCGCTTCGTAGGTTTCTATCAGGGACTGCCGGTGGGTGGCGAGGGCTGCCTCCGCATAGGCGCCCGTGTGAAGCTCGACCACCGGGACGCCCAGATCGGCCGCGGCCTGGATCTGCCTTCCCTCCGGATCGATGAACAGGCTCACCCGCGCACCGGCGTCGCGAAGCCTTTCGATGCGGGGCTTGAGTTCATCGCGCTGCCCATCGACATCGAGACCGCCTTCGGTCGTCCGCTCCTCGCGTTTCTCCGGGACGAGGCAAACCGCGTGCGGTCGGATCTCGCAGGCGATGCGGACCATCTCATCGGTGGCGGCCATCTCGAAATTGAGGGGTAGATCCACCTCTTCCTTCAGGCGGCGCATGTCGTCGTCACGGATGTGCCGGCGGTCCTCGCGCAGGTGCGCCGTGATCCCGTCAGCACCCGAGGCCGCCGCAAGCTTCGCCGCCCGTACCGGGTCCGGATGGGGACCGCCGCGGGCGTTCCTGATCGTGGCGACATGGTCGATGTTGATCCCGAGGCGGCAGGCCGGCGCGTCCTTAGCGGGGTTTCCGCCGCTCAGGCTCTTTGCTCTTTCGAGCGGGTTGCCCCCGGAAACTCCGCTCACTGAAGACCTCGACTTCCGGGCTTGACTGCCGGGATGTCCTGCAGGTGGTCTGGCAGGTCGTCCGCATCGTAGGTCGGAATATCGAGCTCGGCGAGAGCGACAAGGGGCACGCCGAGATCGGCCTTGCCTCCCGAACGGTCGATCAGGCAGGCCACGGCGAGAGGTTCGCCGCCGGCGGCCCTGACGGCGTCCACGCATTCCCGCGCCGAAAGGCCGGTCGAAACGATGTCTTCAACGACGACGACCTTCTGCCCCTCGGACAGCGAGAAACCCCGCCTGAAGGTGAACTCTCCGCCTTCCCGCTCCGTGTAGAGGAATGGCAGGTCCATGGCCCTTGCGGTCTCGTACCCGAAGAGGATCGCCCCCATCGCGGGGGATACGACGACACTCGGAGCCTGGCTCAGGCCGCCGATCCTCTCCGCGAGCGCACGGCCGAGCCTCCCGGTCGGCTCCGGGAAGCGGCTGACGAGAGCCTTGTTGAGATAGGTATCCGCGTGCCGCCCCGAAGAGAGGATGAAGTGCCCCTTCAGAAGCGCGCCGCAGATCTCGAAAATTTCCAGCACCTCGTCCTGGTCCATCATTTCACTCCCTCGGAACGTTCCGCACTGACCACGAAATCCGAGCCCCGCAAAGCCGTCATGACATTCGCAAGGTGACGCGCATCACGCACCGCGAACTCGACCCGGAGATCGGAGAACAGGACTTCCCGGTTTTCAACGCGGAGATCGTGGATGTCCGCTTCGTATTTCGCGAGCAGGCTTCCGATGTGGCCAATCGCGCCGGTCCGGTTCGTGACGGTCACGACCACCTCGACGACAAAGGACGCATCCGGATCGTTGCGCCAAGCAAGATCGACCCAGTCCTCCTCGGCCGCATCTTCCAGGAGGTGACAGTCGATCCGGTGAACCCATACCCGGGAATCGCCGCCCTTGATACCGACGATGCGCTCGCCGGGCAGGGGTCGGCAGTTCTCGCAGAAGGCGATACCCGCCCGCTTACCGATCCCCTCGATCGAAACAGGGTGTCTACGGACGGCTTCTCCGGGAACGATGGGCTCGCGCGAGGCCTTGTGACCCGCCATGAGGTTCGGATAGACCTCGTCGAGGACCGCGGTGTCACTGACCTCGAGGCGCCCGACCGCCTCGAGCAGGGGTTTGAGGCCCCTGAAGCCCATGCGCTTGGCAGCCTCCCTCACCGCGTCGGGGGAGTAGGGCACCTCGTTGGCGTTGAAGGTGTTGCGAATGATCCGCTCACCAAGGGCATGCTGCTCCTTCGCAGCAAGATCGCGGGTCCGCCTCCGCAGGCGGAGCTTTGCGGAACCCGTGACCGCGAAGGTTTCCCATCCTTGCGGGATCTGCGCGGCCTTGGAGCGGAGGATCTCGACCACATCGCCATTCTTGAGGGCCCAGCGATTGGGCCTGAGGACACCGTTGACCTTTGCGCCGGCATAGGTATCGCCAATATCAGTATGAAGAGCATAGGCGAAGTCGATCGGCGAGCTGCCGACAGGCAGGCCGATGACCCGCCCCCGCGGCGTGAAGCAGAAGATCTGGTCACGGTAGAATTCGAGCTTTGCCGCCTGGAACATCTCGGCGACGTTGCCCCCTGCCTCGAGCGAGCTGACCGTCTGCCGGAGCCATTCGAAATCGTTGTAATGCTCCGAGCCCTTGAGCTCGACGGAACCATCCGCCCGCGCGCTGGCATCCTTGTAGCGCCAGTGGGCGGCGATCCCCCGTTCGGCGGCCTCGTGCATCTGCTTTGTACGGATCTGGATTTCGGCCTTCTGGCCTTTCTTCTCCCGCGAGAGGAGCACGGCCGTGTGGATCGATCGGTAATTGTTCGGCTTGGGCGTCGAGATGTAATCGTCGAACTCGTGCGGGATCATGGGGAAATTCTGGTGGATCACCCCGAGCGCCCGGTAGCAGTCATCGACGTTCTCGACGATCACGCGAAAGGCGTAGATGTCCGCGAGCTCCTCGAAGAGCGCCTTCTTCCGCTGCATCTTTCGCCAGATCGAAAACGCCCGCTTCTCCCGGCTGTAGATCTCCGCGTCGATACCGGCCGCAGCCAGTTCCTTCTTGAGCGTCTGGCTGAGGGATATGACATCGGAGACCGAGCGCTCGGCCACGTCCTTGAGGCCCTTGGTGATCGCGGCATAATCATCGGGACGCAGATAGTAGAAGGACAGGTCCTCGAGCTCCTCCCGGAACCTCTCGATACCGATGATCCGCGCGAGGGGCGCGTAGATCTCCATGGTCTCGAGCGCGATCCTGCGGCGCTTCTCCTCCTTCCGGATATGATGGAGGGTCCTCATGTTGTGCAGGCGGTCGGCAAGCTTGACCAACAGCACCCGGACGTCCTTGGACGTCGCGAGAATGAACTTCCCGAAGTTCTCGGCCGAGTGGTCGGCGTCCGGCGACAGCTCGCGGTTGGAGATCTTGGTCACGCCATCGACGAGCCTGGCGATCTCGTCACCGAATTGCTTCCTGATATCCGCGACGGTGACGTCCGTATCCTCGACCACGTCGTGCAGGAGCGCGGTCGCGATGGTCATGGGGTCGAGCCTGAGGTCGGTGAGGATCGCCGCGACCGACAGGGGATGGGAGAAATAAGGGTCGCCCGACTGGCGCGTCTGCCCCCCATGCGCCCGCATGGCGAAAACATAGGCCCTGTTCAGGAGATCTTCGTCGACCTCGGGATCGTAGGCACGGACAAGCTCGACCAGCTCGTACTGGCGAACGATCTTCGGGGCGGCGCGGCCTACCGGTGGCGGCGGAGAATGCGGCGCTTCATGACCCGCAGGATCCGGGTCCGCAGTCGCAGCTTGCGCGTCCTGAGGAACGCGCGCTTCCTGCGCACCCTTCCGATCCGCTGGGCCCGAGCGCGTGCCGGCTTTCGACGGGCGTTTCCCGTTCGCCTCATCGGGCGTCTCCGAGGAAGTCGAGATGGACTGGGGCATGAGCCCTCAATGTTGGCGTTTCGCTCCGATGACGCAAGCGCGAAGGGAGCGAAACGGAACCGTCCCGATTACTTGTTGGACGGCGAGAGCGGAGCCATGCCGCTTTGCTGGAGCGCGCGCAGGAGGTCGTCTTCCGACACCGTGTCGTGCTCCGGGAGGTCGGCCTTCTCGGCCGCCGCGCCTTCCGCCTCGTCCGGCTCGTCGACATCGAGCTGGGTCTGCAGCGAGGTGACGAGATCCTCGGTGATCTCGTTCGATGTGATCTTGTCCGCCGCAAGCTCGCGCAGGGCGACCACGGGGTTCTTGTCGCGGTCGCGATCGACCAGCGGCGCGGCGCCCGATGCGATCATCCGGGCGCGGTGAGCGGCCAGGAGAACGAGGTCGAACCGGTTATCGACTTTTTCGATGCAATCTTCGACGGTGACGCGCGCCATGGGGTCTCCAGAAATCAAGAGGGGGGACCCGCGCCCATAAGCGTGATCCGCGCGAAAGGCAAGCCGGTCCGCCCTCTTCCCCGGCCGTGCCGGCCCCGGCCAGCCGACTGGACTTTGCCAGCAACCCTCGCCAGCCTGCCGCGATGCGCCGTGACCCGCCCAAGAAAGGCGAAATCGCCTTCATCGCCAACGACCGCCCCGCTGCGCAGCGGGCTTTCAAGGAGCTGACCTCGTTCTACGGCCAGGCCGAGCCGGGGGATGCGAAGGTCGTCGTGGCCCTGGGCGGCGACGGCACCATGCTCGAGGTGCTGCGCGGAACGATGGAGCACGGCGGAACGCCGGTCTACGGCATCAATTGCGGGACCGTGGGGTTCCTGATGAACCCTCTCGGCGAGATCGCCCGGCTACCCCAGCGGATCGCGACGGCGGACAGGGCGGTGATCAATCCCCTCCTGATGAGTGCGACCGACCAGTCCGGTACGAGACACGAGGCGATGGCGATCAACGAGGTCTCGCTGATCAGGCAGACCCGCCAGACCGCGCGCATCGGGATCATGGTCAATGGCGAGACCCGCCTGGGCCAGCTGATCTGCGACGGGGTGATGCTCGCGACCCCGGCAGGCTCCACCGCCTACAACCTTTCGGCCCACGGGCCGATCCTGCCGATCAATTCGAACCTGCTCGCGCTGACACCGATCAGCGCCTTCAGGCCCCGCCGCTGGCGGGGAGCGCTTCTTCCCTATGACGCGGAGGTAAAATTCGTGGTGCAGGACTCCGAATTCAGGAGCTGCGCCGCAACAGCCGACAATGTCGAGGTCCGCGACGTTATCGAGGTGACCGCGCGCGTTCTCCGGGACAGGCGCATGACCCTCCTGTTCGACCACGGCACCGGCCTCGAAGAGCGTATCCTCCGGGAACAATTCGAGGATTAGGTCTTGGTAACGGGTCTTTAAACGGCGTTAACCCTTTTTCCCCTATTCCGATCATGGCCGCCGATGGGTGCGGTTTCATGATGGGTTTTCGATGGCTGCTCGAGCGCTGACATTATCGCGAAGCGACCTCGATGAAGCGTTGAGTTCGCGGCAGATCAATCTTCTCTATCAGCCGGTCTTCTCCCTGACCGAGAAGGCCCTGAGCCGCGTGGAAGCTCTCGCTCGCTGGGATCATCCGCGTTTCGGCACCATGCTGCCGGCGGTGTTTCTGCCTGCGTTCGAAACAGAGGGGCGGCTCACGGCCCTCACCCGGCGCGTGGTCGAACGGGCCGCCAGCGAATTCGGCGCCTGGCCCGAGAGGGGCGACGTTGCTCTCTCGATCAACCTTGCCGCGGCCGACTGCTCGGACCCCTCGCTCCCCGAGACCGTGTCCAGCGTCCTCAAGGCCACGCGAATCGACCCGTCGAGGTTCATCTTCGAGTGCCCGGTCAGGCTGATCGACGCTTCGCCATCGAGGAAGATCCTGGCCGAGCTGAAGGATCTCGGTGTCCGCCTCGCCGCGGAGCTCATGAGCCGCAGCGACGATCTCGACCTGACCTTCGACATCGCCGCCTTCGACGAGATCAAGGTTCCCGGGCGCGGCCTCCTGCGCGCCGCCCGGAACAACCACCTCGCGAGCCTCCAGCAGACCGCCGACCTGATCCGGAGGGCGGAAGCCGAAGGCGCGCTCGTCACCGCGATCGGCGCCGAGAACGAAGTGGCCTGCCAGGCTTTCAAGACCCTCGGTTTTCATCTGGTCCAGGCGAATGTCATCTCCTCGGCTCTCACACTCGAAGAGCTGAACGAGGCGAAGGTGACCGCCTCGCTCGAAGCGCTCGACAGGACTCATGCCTCCGAAGAGGAGGAAGAGCAGACCGAATCCGGCGCCGAACCGGACGAGAGCCTCAAGAGCCGGCGGCGCGAACTTCAGGGCGAGGCCCTCCGCCGTGCCGCGGAACGGAAGATCGAAGCCGCCGAGGAAGAGGTCTCCCGTCAGAAGGGAGCCCTTGCCATGCAGAGAAAACTCGCCGAGCGGTTCGGTGAAGACACCGAAGCGCCCGAGGAAAAGGAGGGCATGGACATCCAGCAGCAAAAAGAAGCCCTGATGGCCGCCGAGAGCAAGGCTGGCCTCCTGATGCGGACGGACCTCGCATCGGCGTCGCTCGGCTATGGCGCCAGCCCCCTGAGGTCGAACCGCAGGGCGAAATCGGCCATTCTCGTCGTCGACCCCTCCGAAAACAACGTGCGCGGACTGTCCCGGGAGCCCGAGGTCGCCCGCGCGATCGCCGATGTCCTCGACGCCCTTCCCGATGCCGTCGAGGCGCGCGAGAAGGACTGGACCGACACGAGCGCTGATCCGAAGGCGGACAAACTCGACGAGGTGGTCGCCGAGCTTCCCGAGATCGAACCCGAAGAAGCCCATGCGGGCCTTAATCTCGGCCCCATCGAGGACGAGCTCCTCGAACTTGCCGGCCGCCTGAGGTATACCCAGCCGAAGCGGAAGAACTTCCTGACCAGGAAATACAGGCTGAAGGTCACCCATTTCTGGCCGAGGCCCTGGCGGCGGGCCTATGACCGGATGGTCGCGGCCCGTGCGTCAGACCGCTCCGGGCTTGCCGAAGAGGATGCTCTCGACGCGTTCCGCAGTCAGCGGAGCGAGGAGGATACCGTTCCGGTAGTGCCCCTGAGCGCGGACGATGTGACCGTAGCGCCCGTCCCGTCCGATAAGGGGGCCGGTCCGGCTGGTGAAGGGTCTCAGCCCCTCGATGGCGTCGAGGCGCTGCGCGCGGGCGAGACACGGGAGTAGGCGCAAAGCGTCTCTCTCCACATCCGCAAGGGTGGCCGAAAAGGTCCCCGGCCATTCCTCCGTAGCCCCCACATAGAGCGTTCCGTCAGCCCGGGGCACGAAGTAGACCGTGGGTGAGCGCACGATATTCGGGACCGATCCGTCGTCTTCGGGGTGGAGGCGGTAATGCACCGCCGCTCCTTTCACGCCCTGAAGGCCTTCAGGACCGAGACCCTTCTCCGCTCCGGTTGCGATGACGATCTGTTCGGCGCTGATCTCCTCTGCCCCGACGGTGACGCGACCGTTCTCGATCCGCCCCGAGCCCCGGATGTAGCGGCCGGAGAGCTCGGCCATGCGACGGGTCAGGGTGCGGACCAGAGCGTGTGGTTCGACCGCTCCCTCGCCCGGTGCGAATGCTGCTGGCTGGCGTGAGAAGGCGGGGAGGGCTGAGGGTTCGGGTTTGACCAGGGCTCCCTGGGGCCGAGCATGGAAGCCGATGCCGTAGATACCGTCCCGGCGGTAGGAGAAGGCCCGCCCGGGATCGGGACTGACCCGTCGGGCAAACTCCTCCCAGCGCGACAGGCCCTCCTGCATGAGATCCTGCATCGCGCCGTCCGAGGCATCGTGCGAGCTTTCGAAGGCCGGGCTCAGCATACCGCCCGCCGCGGCGGTACCGCCCGGAGAGCCCTTTCCGACCAGCACCACCCGGTGGCCGCGATCGGCCAGGTGAAAGGCGCAGGCCGCCCCGATCACTCCATCGCCGATCACTGCCACTTCGTATTCCATGCGCCCGCCTCAGAAGGACATCGGGTCCCGGCTGCTCCGCTCCGCGCCCTTCTGCAAGAGGTGAGTCTTCTCCCGGCTCGAAACCGAAGACCCGAAATAGTAGTTCATGACCGCTGCGGCCATGGCGCCGAGGGCACCGAGCATGATCGAGAACTCGGTCTCCGCTTCGC
>CAZAFU010000098.1:0-10787 GCA_964484475.1 uncultured Caulobacterales bacterium
TGCCGTGATCGTAAAGAGGAGGCGTGACGGGCCGCGTCTCTCCTGCCTGCTCCTCGATCGTCATGATGGCAGAGCGAAAGCCGTCCGCGACGGCGGGTTCGAACTCCACCTCGCCCTCGGGAAACCAGTGCCCCAGGCGCAGCCCGCGAAGGCTTGCCGGTTCGGCCTCCATCCGTCCAGCGAGGACCGAAAAGACCTTCGCGGCGACATCGACCCTTCTCGCATGGACACCGATATGGTCGAGACTGGGTGATAGCGCGAGAACACCGTCTTCGGGGATCGCGCCCTTGGTGGGCTTGAACCCCTGAACGCCGCAATAGGCCGAGGGGATGCGGACCGAGCCCATGGTATCGGACCCGAGCGCCGCATCGCAGAAACCTGCCGCGACCGCGGCGGCCGAGCCCCCTGAGGAGCCGCCCGGGGTTCTCGCCTCGTCCCACGGGTTCAGGGTCCGGCCGAAAGCCTCGTTGTCGGTCGTAGCGCCGAGAGCGCCTTCATGCATATTGACCGTACCAAGAACGATAGCACCCGCCTCCTTCAGCCTGCGTACGGCCACGGCGTCCTTCTCGGCGATCCTGTTGCGGTAGGCCTCGATACCCGCATGGTGCGGCAGACCGGCGATGGCGATGTTGGCCTTGACCCCGATCGAAAGGCCATCGACAGCGGAAAGGGGCTCTCCACGCTCCAGCCGTTCTGCACTCGCCGCGGCGGCGTCCCGCGCCTCTTCAGCACGCAGATCGAGGAAGGCGTGGACCTGGCCATCGAGCCTTGCGATCCGGCCGAGTTGATTGTCGAGGCGGTCGAGCGGGTTCATGGGAACCGGGTATCGATGAGCCGGATCGGCTTCTGGCGAGTTTCGGTCTGGGTCAGGGAGGCCAGCTCGCCCGGCCCCGACAGCTCGACCCTGCATTCAAGGCCGAGCTTCTGCTTGAGGAGAGCCCGGTAGGCATCGCTGCTGCCCAGGTGACTGGTCTCCACACAAACGATCAGCTCGTCGCGCCCGTCTGCGTCCCGCTCGACACGGCAGATGAACTCGCCGCAGAACCCGTCCACTTCTTCCAGGAGCGGCCCCATGGCCTGAGGGAAGATATTGAGGCCCCGGATCTTCACCATGTTGTCCGAGCGGCCTAGAAAACCCTCGATCCGCCTGAAATTAAGGTCGAGGGAGGAGTGGCCTTCCCTGAACCTTGTCACGTCATGGGTATTGAACCTGATGATCGGATAAATGTCGTCCTTGTAAAGACAGGTGCAGACCATGTCGCCCTCATCGCCTTCGCCGACAGGCTTGCCCGTTTCGATATCGCAGACTTCCAGGAAGTGGGCGTCCTCCATGACGTAGAGGCCGTCCCGGTCGGGCCCCTCCCCGGCGATGCACCCGGTGTCTCCGACACCGTACCAGTCGTAGCATTCGACCCCGCCCCAGGCGCGGGACAGGCTCTCCTTGTCCTCCCGCCCGAGGTGCCCTGAGACCATGCGTACATTGAGGTCGCGTACCGGGTCGATCCCCTGCTCGGCGGCCACGCGCGCCAGTTTCTTGATGTAGTCGGCAAAGCCGACAATGACCGTGGCGCCGAAATCCCGCATCAGCTCGACCTGCCTGACCGAACGGGTCTCGACGCCGGTTCCCGCCGACATGAAAATGGCGCTCGTCCAGTGGATCACGGCCTCCCTGACGTAGTGCCCGCCATTGATCATTCCGTGTCCGTAGACGGAGTGAACGACGTCGTCGGGTTTCAGTCCCTGAAACCTGTAAAGGCGTCCAAGGAGGAGGTTCTGGGCCTCGCGGCTCTTTGCCCCGAAGAGCAGCACCTGCGGCGTGCCAGTAGTGCCTGATGTTGTATGCATGACGACCGGCGGGCGGCTGTCGCCATGGCTCTCGAACGCGCCGAAATCACCGAAGGGCGGGGAGCGTTCGATCGACGCCATGATGTCCGCCTTGTCGAAGCTCGGCAGCCTGGGCAGCGTTTCAAGACCACGAATGTCTTCAGGCTCGATCCCCGCCCCACCCCAGAGCTTCTGGTAGAAAGGCGTCTGCCACGCCCGGGCAACGCAACGCCTGAAAAGCCTTTCCTGATGCGCGCGGATCTCGTCGCGGCTCTTCTTTGCGAAGGCGATGAAATCCTCCCCGATGGGGTGGTCTCGGGTCAGCGCATCCCAGTCGACGGAGTTGAAGTAGGTACGGTGCTCGGCAGTCATTCCATGGTCTCCGGAGAGGCGAGGTTCATCAGAAGGCGGACGTCGTCGACCTGATCCAGTTGCCCAACGGCATTGACGAGGCCGTCGGCCAGATCCGGGCACGCCCTGCCGAACCCGTAGCGCAGGCAGGCTGCGAACTTCTTCGCGGCTTCTTCCTTCGACAGGGGTTCGGCGGGCGAGCCGAGGAGCCGGTCGATCGTCTCTTCGACGGCGTCCCCGTTATCGAGCGTGATCCGTGCATGCTGCGGAACGAAGGCGGCGGGATTGCCGCTACCATCGCTCTCCACTTCGATCTTTCGGGCAAGGTCGAGGACGTCGGGCCGCGAAAGGGCGGCTTCGGAGAAGTCATCGAGACCGACCCGGCCTTCGAGGATCATAAGGGCTCCGAGATAGGGAAATGACAGCCTTGCGTGGTTGACTGGCATCCCCGCAAAAGCCGCCCGCCCCACCAGGCGTTCGATCAGCGGCGGGGCGGTGAGCAGGACGTGGGCGATGGCATCGGGATCTGCCAGTCGCTCCCGCAGTTTCCGCACCAGAACGAGGCCGCCATGAGCCGCCCGCCCCGTCGGGAAGGGCTTGTGGCTCACTTCGGTGATCCGCCATGGCCGTGCGAGGTTCCGCTCGACCGCGCCAGGATCGGTCTCGTCTTCGAAAAGCGCGAAGTAGCCGAACGGCCCTTCGAGGCTGTCCGAAGGGCCGCTGACGCCGGCCTGTGCGAGGTCGGCCGCCATGATGGCTCCGCGGGCAGCGTTTGCTATCTGCACCGGAAGGGCTGGCTTGCCTTCCACATGGGCCTGCATGGTTCCCGAACAGAATGCGAGGGCGTAGCCCAGCGTGTTCTTGATCGCTTCGCCCCCATACCCGCGCAGGTAGGCCACACCGAGAGCCGACCCGAAGATGCCAGCATTGGCCGGGCGGAAGAACTTGATCGGGCTTTTCACCGCAACGCCGAGGCCGGCAGCCAGCTCGACCGCGAGGGCCAGGGCTTCAGATAAACGTCGCCCACTGACCGGTTCATCGGCGCTCTCGGCCTCGGCGAGGAGCGCGGCCGCCACGGTTGCCATAGGATGCACCACCGCCGGTTCGTGCACGCAGTCGAACTCCTGGCAGTGGATCTGGAACCCGTTGACGAAGGCGGCTCCGGCTGCGTTGAGCCCCCCACCCCCGCCAAGAAGCCGGCAGGCTCCAAGGCCGTGCCAGTCTCGCGCACAGCGCCTGATTTCTTCGGTGAGGGGCGCTTTCCTCCCGGCTATACCGACGCCGATGGTGTCGAGAAGAAAGGTTTCCACGGCCCGGCGGGCATCATCGGGCAGGCCTTCCTCGCGAAGTTGCCCGGCAAGATCAATGAAGGCGTCGGCGAGGCCGCTCATGCCCGCTCTCCCGAAAGCCATGCGGCAAGCTTCGATGGCGCGACCCGGCCATCAAGGACCGCGGCGGCTGGGTTTCCGGCCGATGCGAAAGGTGAAGCGGCGATCAGTATACCGGCCTTCCCGGCAATCAGCTCCCGGCCGACCGGGTTCTCGGGATCGCCGAGGGCGTCCGGGACCTCGAAGACATCCCCGTCAATCTCGAGACACGCGCCGAAATGGGCGGGATAGGCGTTTTCGAAGCGCGGTTCGGTCTCGACAGCAATACGCCTGCGGAGCGCCTTGATCCCGGGGTCGGCGATAGCCGCAGGACTGAAGTCATCGAGGGTGGGCGCTCCGCGCGCCCAGGTGACAGCGACCGCATGTTGGAGGGAGAACTTCGCCTCGATCACCGTCCGGGGATCGGGCCGGTCGCAGAACTTGAGGGCATCGGCATAGGTCGAGAGCGTCACCTTCGCGTCGCTCGCCGCGTGGTGCTTCTGCCGCATCAGGAGCGCGGCATCGATCGCAGCGTGGGCGTGGCGGCAGGCGGGCCACGGCTTGAAACTGACGTCGTGGATCGCCCACCCGTCACCCTCGCTCACGACATCCCGCGGCGACCCTCCGGGACATAGCGCAGCGAAGAAACCCTGCGCCCCCTCGATGATCGTCAGTGGACCCATGAAACCCCGTGCCGCGAGCCTGGCTGCGTCATATCCAGCCCTCGCGGCATGGGCGGTGTGCAGCTGCTTGCCCATGCTGGACGCTTCATGCCGGGTCTGCCAGAGGCCCGCCGCCTGGCTGACGGCGAGGGACATGGCATGGGCGCTCTCCTCCTCGGGAAGTTCGAGAAGCGCGGCACACGCCGCGGCAGCGCCGATCGGGCCGCAAGTGCCCGTATTATGGAAAAGCGCGTAGTGCCCCGCTCCCACCGCGCGCCCGAGCCTGATCGTCGCTTCATAGCCGATCACCAGAGCAGCCAGCAGCGCTTCACCCGGAGCGCCGATCTCGTCGGCCATGGCAAGGGCTGCCGGTACGACAGAAGGGCCGGGATGGAGGAGCGCCCGCTTGTCGACGTCGTCCATCTCGAGGATGTTCCCGAGCCCGCCCCAGGCAAAGGCGCGGGACGACGCCGTTGACAGGTCACCGGCCATCAGGATCCGGCCAGCAGGCTCACCCGCCCCGGCAGCCGTGCAGCCAAGCCAGTCGGCGAGGTGCCAAGCCGCTCGCTGGCGGTCGGCATGGCCAACCGGGCGCCGAAGACGCCGGGCCAAACCCTCGATCACCGTGGCCGATCCATTTTGTCCGGACATTTGATTGTGCTAGCATGGCGGTAGCGCCAGTGCGACCGGAAAAGGCACATTTTCACCCGGGGAGACCATGACCCAGACCAGTCTCACAGACGCCTTTCGTGCGTGGCGGCGCACCCTCCCCGAACGGCCGCGGATCTACGTGGCCGGGTGCGCGGGTGAGCCCCTGGCGCTCAAGCAAGTCTTCCACGAGGCGCCCGAGCTGGCGGAGGGCATCACCTTCCTCGGGGTTTGGATCCCGGGCGTGAACAGGACCGACTGGGCGGCTTTCTCGCCTTCGTCACGGGCGGAGACGATCTTCATGAGTGCGGACTTGCGGGACAGTTTCAAGACAGGCCGCACGCGCTTCCTTCCCCTCTCCTACAGCCAGGCCGTGCGCTGGCTGGGAAGTTGCGAACTCGACGGCGCAGTGGTGATGACCGCTCCGCCGACGGGAGGGCGGGCAAGCCTCGGCATCGCCGCCGACTTCTCTCCCGTCGTCCTTGAGCGGAAGGATGTCCCGGTCCTTGCCCTCGCAAACGCGAGGATGCCGCCTGTCCGGGACGGCATCGGGGCGGATGAGGAACGCTTCTCCAGCATTGTCAGCATCGACCATCCTCTCGTGACCGTCCCCGACGAGATGCCGCCGGAGGATCTGCAAGCCGTCGCTCGGGAAGTTGCTAGCCTGGTCGAGGACGGGGACACCCTGCAATTCGGGCTCGGACGGTTCCAGGGAGCTGTTCTCGAAGCGCTCGCGAAGAAGCGCGATCTCGCCATCCATTCGGGTATGATTTCAGGACCTGTGGCTGATCTTCTCGGAAAAGGGGTCCTGCGCGAAGAGGGAGATCCGGTAACGACGGGTGTCGCTCTCGGATCGGAGGATTTCTATGCGCGTGTCGCTGATACTGCGTCGATCCGTTACAGGAGCGTGGCTTTCACCCACGCCGCGTCCACCCTCATGGCGATTCCTTCCTTCAAGGCGATCAATGCGGCGGTCGAAGTCGATCTCTTCGGCCAGGTGAATGGAGAATTCCTCGGCGGCAGGCAGGTTTCGGGCACGGGCGGCATGGTGGACTTCAGCCGCGGCGCGGGGCTGAGCCCCGGCGGGGCGTCAATCACGGCCCTGACCTCGACAGCGAAGAATGGCGCAATCAGCCGCATCGTGCCGAGGCTCGGCGGCCCCGCAACATCCCTCGCAAGGCACGAGGCCGGGATCGTGGTGACCGAGTACGGATCGGCCGACCTCCGCCTTCGGACGATCGATCAGCGTGCGGAAGCCTTGATAGGGATCGCCCACCCCTCCCACCGTGAAAGCTTGACCCGGGCATTCGAAGAGCTAACAAGATCGCTCTGATGTCGACCTCCATTCCCCTCTACCGGCGGCTTGCCGAACGGCTGCGCAACCGGATCACGGACGGTGAACTCGCCGAGGGCAGTTCCTTCCCGACGGAAATGGAGATCTGCGCAACCGAAGGCGTCTCGCGCCATACGGCGCGCGAAGCGCTGCGCATCCTCTCCGAGGACGGCCTGATCGAGCGGCGGCGCGGCGCGGGGACCGTCGTCGTGCAGCGGGAGAGGTCTTCCTTCGCCCAGTCCATCGGCGATTATGACGCCCTCCTCCAGTATGCGCGCGACACGCAGTTCGAGATCGAGGCCGTAGCGGATGCCGGCCTGCGGGAACTCGAAACCTTTGGTCTCGAGGGGGACTACAAGCGCTACTCCGGTGTCAGACGGGTACCGGGCCAGAGACCGCAGGCGGCTGTGACAGTCTTTATCAGGACGGATCTCGATCCTGGTATCTCTCCCGGAACGTCACTCTCCGGATCGATTGCCGATGGGCTCGAAGAGAGCCGCAAGGCGCGGATCGACCGCGTCACGCAAAGGATGGAAGCGGTCGCGCTCTGCAAGACGGCGGCACGCGCCATCGGTGCCGAACAGGGCAGTCCTGCGCTTCGCACCGTCCGCCGCTACAGGGATGCCGAGGACCGCATCCTGCTGCTTTCGGAGAGTTTTCATCCGGCGGGTCGCTTCGCCTACGAGATGCGGCTCGCGCGGGCCTGACCGTCAGATCACGCCGCGGGCCTCCAGATCGTCGATCTCCTCTTCCGTGAAACCCGCTTCCTTCGCGATGCCGCGGCCGTGCTCGCCAAAGCCCGGAACGTCCGGGTTCGGGCGCGGGGGCTCGTTGAGGAACCGGATCGGCGGGCCGATATGCCGGTTGCCTTCGGCGTCGGTGAAGACCATGCCGCGTTCGCTAACGAAGGGGTCGTCCACGGCCTCCTTGAGGTCCCTGACCCAGCTCCAGCAGCAGTCGACCCCCGATAGAAAATCCTGCCAGTGCGACAGCGGTTTCTGTGCGAAGGTTTCCGCGAAGTATTCACGCAGGGGCTTCTGGTCCGGCCCCGGAGGTTTGCGCGCGATGTCGAGAAGATCGGGTCGGCCGAGCGATTCGAGGAGATTGGCCGCGAATTTCACCTCCGAGCCGCCAAGGATGAGAAATTCACCGTCTCGGGTCTCGTAGATATTGTACATGGCGCTACCGCCGAAACTCCGCATCTTCTTGGGTTCGGGAGCACGGTTCTCAGCAAAGGTGGGTCCCATGACGTTCGGGGTCCAGGCGAACGCCGCATCGAACATCGAAAGGTCGATGAAGTCCCCGGCCCCGGTCGCTTCGCGGCGGTAGAGGGCCATCATGATCCCGGCGAACGCCATGAGCGATGCGGAGGCATCCGCGAACGGGATGGAGGGCATGGCGGGCTTGGTATCTTCAAGCCCCCGCGAGAGATCCACGAGACCGGCAAGACCCTGCACCGTGAGGTCGTGGGCAGGTTTCCGGGCCAGGGCGCCTGTCTGGCCGAAGGCACTGATCGAGCAGTAGACGAGGCGCGGGTTGAGGGCCGAAAGGGTCTCGTAGTCGGCGCACAGGCGATGCGCGACCCCGGGCCTGAACGCCTCAACGAGGACATCGGCCGTTTTCGCCAGGCCGTGAAGGAGCCTGCGTCCGCCCTCGTCCTTGAGGTTGAGCTTGAGGCTGCGCTTGCCCCGCGCGATGTTCCGGAACCAGACCGATACGCCGTCCCCGGTCTTCTCGCCGATTTCGCGGGTGGGCTCGCCGAGCCCGTTGGCAGGCTCGATCATGATCACGTCGGCACCGTGATCGGCCATCATCATGGTCAGATGCGGCCCCGGCAGGAATGCCGAGAGATCGAGAACCCTGAGCCCCTCAAGCTTCATCCGAGATACTCGTCCGTATGCTCACCGATGAGCGGGGCCCGCGTCTGCTCCGGCCTTTCGCCATTGATCCTGAACGGCGACGCGAGAACCCTGAGGCTATCCGTCTTGGCAGGATGTTCGACCTCTCCAGTCATGCCGATCCGGGCGACGTAGGGACTGTCGAGGGCTTCGGAGAGGCTGCGGACCGGAGCGAACGGGACATGCCCGCCCAGGATTTCGAGCCATTCGTCTGTGGTCCTCGCCATCATCACGGCATCGACTTCATCGGTCAGGGCATCACGGTTCTCCCGACGCGTATCGATACTGGCGAAACGCGGGTCGCCTGCGATGTTCTGCGCCCCCGAGAGCTCGCACCAGAGCTGCCAGAACTTCGGGGTCTGGCACATCAGAAGGCCCCAGCCATCCCTCGTCCTGACAAGCTGGCTGGGCGCGATGGTCGGATGGGCCCCTCGGGGCAGGCGTCCGGTCTCGTGCCCGTTGTTGAGATACCACGTCGCTGGGTAGGAGAGCTGATGGAGCGCGGTGTCGAAGAGGCAGACATCGACATCCGCCCCTTCCCCTGTCTTCATGGCACGGATCACCCCTGCGAGAAGCGCCGTGGCGAGCTGGCTGCCGGTATGGAAATCCACCATGGAAAGCCCGAACCGCACCGGCGGGCCGTCGGGCTCGCCGGTCAGGCTCATGAACCCGGCTTCCGCCTGCATCAGGTAGTCGTAGCCGGGCCAGGCCGCGCGCTCGCTGCTGCGGCCATAGGCTGAAAGATGGGCACAGACGATCTTCGGGTTCACTTCGCGAAGCGCCTCATGAGTGAGGCCCAGCTTTCCAGGTTGGTCACCACGGAGATTGTTGGCCACCGCATCCGCGCTTTTGACAAGCTTATGGAAGGCCGCCCTCCCCTCCTCCGACTTGAGGTCGAGAGAGACAGATTTCTTGCCGAGGCTGAAGGTCTGGAAGAACTCGCTGTCACCGTCCCCGAGCTTGTAGGGCCCCACCGACCGGCTGACGTCCCCGCCTCGCGCCTCGTCCTCGATCTTGATGACTTCCGCTCCCAGATCGGCGAGCAGCATGGTGCCGTACGGCCCTGCCCCGTACTGTTCGACGGAGAGGATGCGAAGGCCCTCGAGGAGACGCTCCGCCATCAGACGGGATTTCGCTTGATGAGCTGCTTGGCGATGATGATCCGCTGCATCTCGTTGGTGCCCTCACCGATACACATCAGGGGCGCATCGCGGTAAAGGCGTTCGATCGGGTATTCCTTGGAATATCCGTAGCCGCCATGGATGCGCATGGCCTCGGTCGCCACTTCGACAGCGGTCTCCGAGGCGAAATACTTCGCCATTCCCGCTTCCATGTCGATCCGCTCGCCGGTGTCATAGGCGCGCGCCGCATCTTCGACGAGGAGTTCCGAAGCCCGCGTCCGCGCGGCCATGTCACCAAGCTTGAGCTGGATCGCCTGGTGCTCCGCGATCGGCTTGCCCATGGTCTTGCGGGTCTGTGCGTAGGCGATGGATTCGCGAAGGGCGCGCCTTGCGATACCCACCGAGCGGGCGGCGATGTTGATCCGTCCGATTTCGAGCCCACCGGTGGCCATGAAGAAGCCCTTGCCTTCCTCGCCCCCGACAAGGCACAACTCGGCATCGCAGCGGTAATCGTCATAGATCAGCTCACCTGAGTCGATACCCTTGTAGCCGAGCTTCTCGAGCTTATTCCCGTTCCTCACACCGAGGAGGCTCTCGCCCGTTTCGGGGTTTTTGGTTTGGGTGATGAGGATCGACATACCCTTGTAGCGGGGCTCGGCAGAAGGATCGGTCTTGACGAGGAGTGCAACGCAATGGCCCTGGATCGCGTTGGAGATCCAGGTCTTCGCGCCCTCGACCACGTAGTCGTCGCCGTCGCGCCGGGCCTTCGTCTTGATCGCCTGAAGGTCCGTGCCCGCATCCGGTTCGGTGAGCGCGAGCCCGCCCCTGATCTCGCCGGTGGCGAACCTGGGCAGCCAGTGCTCCTTCTGCTCCCGGGTGCCGAAGCGCTGGACGATCTGCGCCATCATCAGGTGCGAATTGAAGATGCCGGTCAGGCTCATCCACTCCTCGGCGATCTTCGTGACGATCTTCGAGTAGATCGTCGCCGAAAGCCCGAGCCCGCCATATTCGGGATCGATCAGGGCACCGAACAGGCCGAGCTCCTTCATGTCCTCGACAAGTTCGGTCGGGTACTCATCGTCATGCTCGAGTTCCATCGCGACGGGACGGACTTTCTGTTCGAGCCATTTCTCGATGGCATCGAGCATCATCTCGTCGTCGCTGCTGGTATCCGTGTAGGCCATGGGCCTCTCCTCAATAGGTGCCGACCCTGTCCTCGACCGCGTTGCCGCGGGAGGGGATCAGGAGGTTGCGGTAGAAGGTGCAGACTGTCTCGCCACGCTGGTTCTTTCCTGTGGTCAGTACAGTGACGATGCCCTGTCCAGGACGCGACTTCGACTCGCGTTTCTTGATGACTTCGCTCTCGCCGTAGATCGTGTCCCCGGCGAAGACGGGGGCGGTGAACTTCACCTCCTCCATGCCGAGATTGGCGATGGCCTTCTGGCTCACGTCGGTCACCGACATGCCGATCAGGATGGCGAGCGTGTAGGGGCTGACGACGAGATTCCTCTTGAACTCCGAAGCTTCCGCGAACTCCGCGTCGAAATGCATCGGGTGGGTGTTCATGGTCATCAGCGTAAAGA
>CAZAFU010000099.1:0-10605 GCA_964484475.1 uncultured Caulobacterales bacterium
GCGCGCGCTCATGGAGCCAGACGGGGGCGTCGAACGAGGGCGCCTGCGCCTCGGTCCCAGCCCTCACCTCGCCGATATCGCCCGTCCGGAAACGGACAACTTCACCGCCCCATCCTGCTTCGGTCCGCTCGATCAGGTCATCGTCGATCTTGCCCAGTCCGAGCTCGACAAGCTCGTGCCAGGAACCGGGCTTTCTCTCCCCCGCTCCGCAGACCACGAGATGTTCCTTCGCCCGGGTCATCCCGACATAGAGGAGCCTCTGATACTCCTGACGCTGCCGGGTTTCGGCCGTCTCACGCCAGGTTTTCATCTGCTCGCTGTCTTCTTTTGAGGATCTCGGCAGGAGAACCGGAAGCGTCGTTCCGTCCTCCAGCGGGATGCCGATGATCGGGTTCTGGGACGGGTCCAGCCTCTTCTGATGCTCCGCGTCCGCCAGATAGACGATCGGTGCTTCGAGCCCTTTCGCGCCGTGGGTGGTCATCACCCTGACCCCCGTAGCCGAAGCGGCGTCGAGCTCCCGCTTCTTGTCCACATGCAGGCGCTCCGCCCGGTAGAGGAACTGGTGTACCGTGCGCGGCTCCGTCTCCTCGAATGACATCGTTTGCGCAAGGAACATCTCCACGGCGTCGCGGTAGTCCTGTCCGAGCCTCGAAGCCAGAGCGCCGTGCCCGGTACGCCCGTCGATCTCGCCTTCGAGAAGCGAGGTCACGAGTGCAAACGGGCCGAGCCGCGCACCGGCGTCAAGAGCGCGAGTGAGGACATCCACCGCCTCGCGATAGGGGAGCCTCTCGTCGGCCCGGCGCTTGAGGGTCAACCAGAGTTCGGTCTCCTTCCGCTCCGCGGCGAGACCGAAGAGTTCGTCCTCGGACCAGCCGAAGAATGGCGATTTGAGGAGGACGGCCAGCGAGAGGCTGTCATCGGTATTCGCCGCAAAGCGCAGCAACGCGAGAAGATCCGCCACTGCCGCGTCCTCGAGCATCCTGACCCGGTCCGACCCGGCGCATGGAAGACCGCGCATTGCCAGAGCCTTGTGGATCGCGTCGAAGCGCGCGCCCCGCCTTTGCAACAGGATCAGGATATCCGATGCGTTCACCTGGCGGCCGTCCTGGCAGGCGAGACGTTCGCCGCGTTCGATCCGCGCGGCTATGTCTTCCGCGATCGCCTCGGCCAAGGCACTGTCGGCAGATCGCGCCTCTATTTCTCCGGCGGCAACAAAGGGCTCGAACTTCACCTTGTCCGTCTTCGGACAAAGTGGCCAGAGTTCGACGCAACCGTGGCGTCCGGCAAAGCGGCTGTCGTGGCGTTCGTAATCGCGGGAAAAGGCCCTGAAATCCTGCCTGTCGAAGACCGCGTCCACGCAATCGAGCACCGCCGGCGAGGTCCTGAAGGAGAGCGACAACCTGTCCGTCGCGAGGCGCCCGGGTAGCCGTTCTTCGTAGCGCTGGCGCTGCTCGGCGAAAAGCGCGGCTTCCGCGCCGTTGAACATGTAGATCGATTGCTTCGGATCCCCCACCACGAACAGCGAGCGCAGCCTGTCCTGGCCCAGCGCCTCTTCGGTCGAGGCAATGATCTCCGCCACCAGTTGATCGAAAAGCCGCCACTGGGCGAGCGTCGTATCCTGAGCCTCGTCCAGGAGCACGTGGTCGATCCCACTGTCGAGCCTGAACCTGACCCACGCATGATCGGCGTCCTGAAGAAGACGCAGGGCACGGATGATCGAATCGTGGAAGTCGATGACGCCGCGCGAACGCTTCTCCTTCTCGTAGCAACGGAGCACCAGCCCCGCTATCGCGAAAAACTCACGGTTCTCCTCGAAATGGGCTCGTGCCATCAGGCGTTCGCGGCAGGCGAGGACATCGCGTTCGAAGGCCTCGAAATCCGTCCGAAGACCGATCAGTGGCGGCTGCTCCAGCCACTCGCCGAATTTCTTGGAGATACGTCCATCAGCGGTGTGGAATGTCGGTTTCAGAAGATGGCCGGTTCCGCCGGGCGCTTCGAGATAGCATTCGAAGCCGTCCGCCAGTTCCGTCCGCTTCGGCCCCCCGACATCGCGCAGGCCACGGCAGACCTCACGGATGAAGGGCCTGTGCCGCTCGACCGTCTTCTCCCATTCCGCCATGATCCTCGCTTCATCGCAAGCGGCGTTGGGGCCCATCTCCTGCGAGAATCTGTCGATGAAAAGATCGAGAACCTCGGCCGATCCTTCGGTGAGCTGAAGGTCGAGAAGATAACGCGCTGCCGCTTCGATCGCCCCATCGAGGGAAGTTCCCCTCGACGTCTCGCCTTCTTGCATCGCCCGGAACCGGGATGCGATCCGCCGCATCATGTCCGCATGGTGATGCTTGCCTTCCCAGAGAAGCCGCGAGACCTCCTCGACCGTCTGCCTCAGGAGTGCCTTGCTCTCCTCCTCGTCGAGGGGAACCACGCCCACGGCCAACCCCGCTTCCGTCGGGAAGCGGCCGAGGAGTGCGCCGCAGAAGCTGTGGATCGTCTGGATCTTCAGACCGCCCGGCACTTCGAGGGCCTGCGCGAAAAGCCGCCGCGCCTTGTCGAGATCGTCTCCCTCGAGGATGAGCCCCGTCTCCGCCTCGATCTGCGCACGCAGCTCGTCATCGCCGAGGAGCGCCCACCCACTCAGCATCGAGAGCAGCCGCACCGACATTTCCGCAGCCGCTGCTTTCGTATAGGTGATGCAGAGGATCGCGTTCGGCTTCGCCCCGCCGAGAAGCTCACGGATCACCCGGCGCACGAGGACATAGGTCTTCCCCGTCCCCGCATTGGCGGAAACCCACGCGGAACGGGAAGGATCGCCCACACGCCGCTGGATCTCGCCTGTCCGCTTGAGAAGGTCAGCTTCCATCACCGACCCTCCATTCGCGCACCCGCGCGAGGTCGTCGTAATCGCCCGGATAGGACGGGTCGGGATCGATCTGCGAAACGAAGACCGCCTCGTCCTCGAACTGGCAGGACAGCCATTCGGTGATCTTCTCCTTCACCTCGCAGGTGGTTGTCCGCAGGGTATCCCCCGCCATCGTATCCTTGTTCCGCGGGCCCGCATCCCAGACCTTCATTTCCTTGCCCAGCCGGAGGAACGTCACACGGGCGCAGGTTTCCTGAGGGAGATTGCCCAGCTTGCCTTCCTCGGCGATCATCGCCGCCACGTAGAGCTGGGGAGTGAAGTTCTGGTCGAGGCCGAGATTGTCGCCGCCTCCGCTCTTGTAGTCGACGATGTGATAGCCTCCGTCTTCCCTGTCGATGCGGTCGATCCGTGCCGTGAGCGTCACGCTCTCTTCGCCGACCGGCAACGCGATCTCGCCCTGGATCTCGACCCCTGCGCAGTGCCCGCGCTCCACAGCCCCCTGGTCGAAGGCGACGAAGTGACCGATGCTCTTCTCGAGACCCGCGCGATTGAGCTCCGCAGCGGCGTAAGGGACGTCGTAACGCGCGATCATCTCGTCCAGCCGGTCACCGGTGAGTTCGTCATGATCGACATGGCCCGCTTCGATACGATCACGGACAAAGTCCTCGAACAGCGCGTGCAGGAGCTGCCCCCGCTCTCCCCCACCGAAGACCTTTCCGTAACCCTCGAGTCGCCGGAGCTTCAGTATGTTTCTGGCATAGATCGCGTAGGGATCACGCATCCACGTCCTGAGACTGCTGACGGAGACCTTTCGTGGCTTCAGGTGGCGCGGCACTGTCGGTGCGGGCCGGGGCGCCGGTGTCGGTGTCACCCGCGTCCCGTGCCGCTCCCCGCGCCATGCGCGCAGGCGGGGCGAGGCATCAAAGCCCCGGCACCTGTCGAGATTGGCAAGAATGCTTTCCAGGCGGATCATGAAGCGCGACGCCCGCTGGGGGCTTGATGCGTTCCGCTCTGCCCGCGTCAGCAGGACACGTGGCGAGGTCGCGAAACTCGCGAAGTCATGGGCCAGCCGCCCCACATCCATGTCCGGCGACGGCAGGCCCAGAATACGGCGGATGCCGTGCGAGAGGAAAGGATCCACCGCCTCCTCGGCAGGCCAGATACCCTCGGCCAGCCCGCCGACCACGACGAGATCCGCTGTCTGGAGGCGCGCTTCGAGAACGCCGAGAATGGCAAGACGGGGATGCTGCCCACCTGGCTGGCGGAGGGTCTGCCCCTGGAGGATGGCATCGAAGAAGTGCGGCCATTCCTCGTCATCGACCTCCGGCAGGAGGCGCTCCGCCTGCAGAAGGGTCTGGAGATGCGCCTGTACCGCCTCACCATCCTCGAAGCGGTAGAGGCGTGCCGCTCCCGCTTCCCGCGGTGTCGCAGCGAGGCGTTCGGCTATGCTCATCAGTGCCCTGATACGCTCGCCGATACCTCTCCCGGATGGGAGATCATGCGTGAACGCTTCGCGCAGACGGATGATGAAGTCCCGCAAGGCGGCGGCAATCTGCTCCCGCTCCGCCTTGCCCCATTGCCTCTGGCAGGGCCGCCAGTCGTCTTCGAGGGACAGGAGGAGGCCGTCCCAGCCCTCACGCGGCGTTCGCCCGCGCAGGAACTGGTCGAACCGAGCAAGAAGCGGGCGTCGTTCCTTCGCATCGAGACCCAGGCCGAAGAGCTGGTGATGCACGAGAGCTGCAAGGTTCACCGCGTTCGAAGGCTCGACCATCAGGCGCGCAACGAGGCGCAGGAACGTCGCACGGAAACTCCCGCCGAGGGGCGCACCGCCACTGTCATCGATCTCCACGTCCCAACTGCGAAGCTTCGCAGCCACACGCCGCGCGAGATTCCGGTCGGCGGTCACGAGCACTCCGGTCTTGCCGGGCTCCTCGATCAGGGCGCGCAGTTCGAGGGCGATGAAATCGGCTTCCTCGTCAGTGTCCTGTGCGATCGCAAGTTGCAGCCCCTCGAGGCAGGCCCGGTCCGGATCGCTCTTCTCGAAAGCGACGAAGCGGTCATACCAGCGATGGGTACTCTCCGTGGGCATCAGTGCGAGGGACAGGAGCGCCCTGCGGCTCTCTTCATTTCGCGAGGTCTCCCTGTCGAGACTGGCCACGTCGGAGCGGGTCGCACCGTCGAACGTCTCTTCGAGGAGGATGCGGTAGGCGCTTTGGGGATGCGGCGGCTCGATCTCCGCCCATTCCGCCTCGGGCATCCCATGGTCGAGCCCCGGAAAGACCACACAGCCATGTTCGAGATGGGCAATGCGCTTCAGGAAGGTCCGCGACGAAGGGCTCGTTCCGAGAAACCCCGCAGCGATGATATGGTCCGTCTCGGGAAGGTCGGCCAGCTGCCCGGCGACGTCCTCGAGGAGGATAGCGCGACGCCTGCGCCCGTCCATCAACCCCTCACGGCGGGTCCATGCCGGCCAGAGCTCGGTGACCATGCGCAGGGTCCTGACCACATCCTTCCAGTGCGCGGCATGGTCGACGAACGCAGCATCCTGCAACAGCGCTTCCAGCTCGTCCGTGCCCACCCCGTATTCCGTCAGGGTATCGGCGGTCCTGCAAAGCGCATCGGCGGCACGCAGGGCCGCCGACCAGCTCGGCCGGTCGTCGTCATGGGCATCGCGGTAAATCTGCGCAAGCTTCAGCTTGCGGATCGAAGAACTCGCCGCGGGGGGCAGCGGAGGTCCCATCCGCTGGAAACCGAGGTCGAGCCCGCCATTCTCCTCGAGGTCCGCCACCGCCGTGATGCGCGGAAGAAGGAGCGTCCGCTCACCGGCGGCGTGCCTGAAAGCGGTCTTGAGTGTACGGACCGACCTCCTGCTCGGCACGAAGACATGAATCCGCGGGAGGTCGGCAACATTCCCGGCCCGCTCGACCAGGAGAGCCGCAAGATCGTCGAAGAACGGCCTGCCCGGGGAAAGGGAGAAGAGCCGCGCCTTGTCCTTGTCGTGATGATCGAAAGGCAAGATTCAGCCTCCCGCCTTCAGCCGGCGTTCGGCCTCGTGATGGCCGACGGGATCGCCAACATGCATCCACGCGCCATCGAAAAGGACGCCGCGAAAACGGCCCCTTTCCTCGGCAATCTTCCAGAACTTCCGGGTGGAGACCTTCTCGATCGGGGCACCACCGAAGAGGGATGGCCGCAGGAGCTGCAGACCCGTGAAGATCAGGGCTTCGCCTTCGCTCTTCGGCAGGATCCGTCCGTCCGCCGTCAGGGCGAAATCCCCCTCGCCCCGATACCCCGATGCGTTGTCCACCGGCACGAGGAGGAGGAGCGCGTCCACTTCGTCGCTCCACCTGTCGCGAAGCGTCACCGCAGGGTTCCGGGTACCGCCCCGGAGGATTGCGTCGGTGTTCACGGAGTAGAACGCGCCTTCGCCAAGGAGGGGAAGGGCCTTCAGGATGCCGCCACCGGTCTCGAGGAGCTGATCCCGTTCGTCTGAGATCGCGACGTCGCCGCCGATCCGCCGCTCGAGGTGCGTTTCGATCTGGTCAGCGAAGTGGTGGACGTTCACGACGAATTCGCTGACCCCGCCCTCCTTCAGCATCGACAGTGTATGGTCGATCAGCGGCTGGCCCGCGACCGGGACAAGGGGCTTAGGGATGTCCGGGAATTTCGCCCTGATCCTGGTACCGAGCCCCGCCGAGAGGACCATGGCCTTCTGAAAGTCAGTCACGAAAAAGCTCCGGAGCAATGTCTTCGAGTTCGGTTTTGACGGGCCGGACCGCCGGACGGGCAAGATCCGCAAGAAAGTGCCTCCGTACCCGGTCGATCATGCCGAGATAGCGCTTCTTCCCGTCCCGATGGGCAAGCCGGGTGAACAGACCGAGGATCTTCGCGTTCCGCTGTGCCGCGAGAACAGCGTAGTCGGTTTCGAACCGGCCAGGGTCCGAGGCGGCCTGCACGCCGATGGCATGGACCGCCCGGGCCACCCCGACGCTCACGTCCCTGCGCGCGTCTTCGATCAGCGAGACCCAATCATAGGCCGCCTGGCCGATCATCATGTCCTGGAAATCGATGACGGCCAGGCCCTTCGCGGTGCTGATGATATTCTCGGCATGGAAGTCCCGGTGAACCCAGGACCGCGGCTCCGAGAGCGTGGCGAAGGTTTCATTCCAGGCCGCATCGAGCCGGCGGATCTCGTCATCCTCGAGCTTGCGGCCAATCAGGCCCGGCAGGTACCATTCGTGAAGCAGCGCGACTTCCGTCTCGTAGGCGAGGCGGTCATAGGTCTGGTAGGTCCAGCCCTCGGCGGCATCGGGCCCGGCACTGCACCCCTCGAGCCGCAGGAGAAGCTCCGCTGCCTGACGGTAGAAGGTGTCTTCGGCGCCTTCGTCCTCGCAGGCATTGGCGAGGGGCTCTCCGACGACCTCCTCGACAATGGCGAAACCCTCGGCCTCCAAGGCTTCGAGAGTGCGCGGCGCGTCGATGCCGCACGAGCGCAGCACGTCCGCGGCCGCGCGTCCCGCTGCGAGGGCATTCCCCGCAAGTCGGGCGCAAGCGACATAGCCGAGCTCGCGCCGCTGTTCCTCGTCCGCTCCCGGTGGGCAGGGAGGCTCTGTCGCAGCACCCGGTGCGTCCACCAGCACCGCCCTCGACGGCCCGCCGATGAGCCTGAAATAGAGCCGCGGCGAAGCATCGGGCACAAGCGGCTCGAGGCGTGCCCCGGACCATGGTGTTTGCGCGAGGAAACGATCACGCGCCGCGCTGCGGGCTTCGTCATGGGCGACGCTCATGCCGTCAGTCCCGGGAGGATGGTCTCGATCCTCCTCGCCCAGGCCTCGCCCCTCGGCTCGAATGCCAGAATCCGCATGTCTTCCTGCCCCTGCCCGATGGTGATCCCGCAGCGCGCGTTGGGAAGAAGCCCCGCCGCCCGCTCCGGCCACTCGATGATGACGATGCCCGTATCGAAGAGCTCTTCAAGTCCGAGTTCCACCGCCTGATCCGGGCTTTCGAGACGATAAAGATCCACATGATGGAGGGGGATGTCGAAATCGTAAGCCTCCACCAAAGAGAAGGTGGGGCTCGGAACGTCGATCTCGGCCCCGGCCCGCGTCCTGATCAGCGCCCGCGCAAAGGTCGTCTTCCCCGCGCCAAGCTCACCCGAGAGCGTCAGGCAGTCCCCCGCCTTCAGATAGGCCGCGAGATGCCTCGCCGCCCGCTCGGTCTCGGCGGCGGACCTGGTCGTCACGGTGGTCATGCTGTGCCCTTTCATCTCACGGCGTCGAGAGCGGGTTGGCGTTCGCGGATTGTGCCGCTATCCACCGGGGACTCAAGCAAGGGGATAGCCGTGGTCAAGATCACCTATGTCGAGCACGATGGACGCGAGCACGAGGTCGAAGCCGAAAACGGGCTGACTGTCATGGAAGTGGCCGTCAAGGCCAATGTGCCGGGGATCGACGCCGACTGCGGCGGCGCCTGTGCCTGTGCCACATGCCATGTCTATGTGGACGAGGCGTTCCTGCCGAAGGTGGGCGAGCCTTCTCCCATGGAGGATTCGATGCTCGACTTCGCTTCCGAGCGGAAGGCGAACTCGCGCCTCTCCTGCCAGATCGGTGTTTCCGAGGCGCTCGATGGCCTCAAGGTGACGATCCCGGAGTTCCAGGGCTGAGCGCCCCGCAAGTCATAGAGCGCGCCGTCGAGGCGGCCGGAGGCGATGCGCGCCCCGAAGTGACCGCTGCCGTCACGAAGGGCGCAACGCGCCTCCTTCTCGATCTCGGCCTTGCGCCCGTTGCGGAACTCAGCCTGCCGAATGGCCGCCGCGCCGATCTCGCGGGCCTTTCGAGGAAGGGCGAGATCGTCATGGTGGAGGTCAAATCCTGCCGCGCGGATTTCGACGTCGATAACAAGTGGCCGGAGTACAAGGACTACTGCGATCGTTTCTATTTCGCCGTCGCCACGGACTTTCCCACCGACATCCTTCCGCCTGAGGAAGGTCTGATCCTCGCCGATGCCTTCGGCGCCGAGATCGTCCGCGAGGCCGAAACCTCAGCCCTTCCCGGCGCGCGCCGGAAGACCGCGCTCATCAGGCTCGCGCGCCACGCCGCCTTCCGTTCACTGAGCTGACCGCGAGAGCCGTCCCTTCCATCAAGGCACGTGCGGCGGTGCTGTCCATTGGGGGAACTGACAGCACCGCCGGATTTGATCCCGGCGGACAGGGGAACAGGTCCGCTCAAGAACCCGGCAGCGAAAGTGATGGGGAAGCGCTGCCCGATAGCTGCTTATACAACATTTCTGTCCAGTATTGGAACTCTTTATGCACCGTTCTTGCGTAACGAAATTAATCTCTTCTTAAGAATTTGGTGAGTTTGCACCAGGTCATGAGCGCCGGCCGCCAACAGCCGGTCGCCATGATCGTCGAAGCAGTGCCCGCCCCCGAGGAAGCCCCAGACGGTCATCCCCGCCGAAAGGCCTGCCTCGACCCCGAAGGGGCTGTCCTCGATGACGACGCATTCGCTTGGACTCGCGCCGATTTTTTTTGCCGCGTAGAGGAAGATGTCGGGCGCCGGCTTTCCATGTTCGACGCTTTCCGCCGAATAGACGTGTCGCCCCACATGGGGGCCGAAACCGAAGCGTTCGATCTTGCTGTCGAGGAAAACCTGGCGTGAGGAGGAAGCCACGGCGAGGCCGAGGCCGAGCTTTCTCACCGTCGCCACCGAGTCGATGGCGCCCGGCACGATGGTCATTTGGTCCCGGGCCCGCCTGCGGCAGGAAAGAAGGCCTTCGAAGAGCGCCTCGCCTTCCTCCTCCGTTGGCGGACGGCCGAGCACCCTCCCGTAGCTGTCGAGGAGCTCGGCCCGGAAGCGGTCGTCCCGCTTGCCGGTGAAGAGGCGGACGAGGTCCTCCGGCGTGTAGGAGAACCCCTCCCCCTGAAGATACGCCGCGCTGTCGTGCAGCCCGACGATCTCGCTGTCCACGAGGACGCCATCGCAGTCGAACAGGATGGCGTCGATCGTCATCCTACGCGCCGAGGCTCGCAAGATAGGCGAGGAGCAGGAGCGCCACGATGTTCGTGATCTTGATCATCGGGTTCACCGCGGGGCCGGCCGTGTCCTTGTAGGGATCGCCGACCGTATCGCCGGTCACCGCGGCCTTGTGGGCCTCCGAACCCTTGCCGCCGTGGTGGCCGTCCTCGATGTATTTCTTCGCGTTGTCCCATGCGCCGCCGCCGGCGGTCATCGAAAGCGCGAGGAAGAGACCGGTGACGATCACGCCCATCAGCATCGCGCCGACCGCGGCCAGGGCCTCCGCCTTGCCGGCGACGATGCCGATGAGGAAATAGAGGACGAGCGGACCGAGAATGGGCAGCAGCGAGGGAACGATCATCTCCTTGATCGCCGACCCGGTCAGGAGACTCACCGCGCGGCCGTAATCGGGCTTCTCGGTGCGGTCCATGATCCCCGGCTTCTCCCTGAATTGACGTCGCACCTCCTCGACGATCGAGGATGCGGCCCGGCCGACGGCCTGCATGGCGAGAGAGCCGAAGAGGAAGGGCAGAAGCCCCCCTGCGAAGAGCCCGACGATGACGTAGGGATTGATCAGCGAGTAATCGACGACCACCCCCTCGAAGAAGGGATAGATCTCGGGGTGATCCGAGAAATATCTCAGGTCCTCCGCATAGGCCGCGAACAGAACCAGGGCACCGAGGCCCGCCGAGCCGATGGCGTAGCCTTTGGTGACGGCCTTGGTGGTGT
>CAZAFU010000100.1:0-10500 GCA_964484475.1 uncultured Caulobacterales bacterium
GAAAAGGGCAAGGGTCGCAGGATCACGCTCCGTGTTGGCGGCGAGCGCCGGCGCGGTCTCGTGCGCCTCGAGAAGAAGGCTCCCGTCCGCCTGCCTCACACAGCTCCATCCCCGTTCGAGAACGACGGTGCCGCCGGTCACCGCGACGATGGCCGGCCCTTGGAGCACCTGATCCCGGGCAAGGTCTTCTGCCGCAAGCACCCTTGCGTCGGTTTCCGCTCCGTCGAGATAGACGGTCGCGGTGCGGTGATCACTCATCGGCCCTGATGCACAGGAAGCCTCCGTGATCGGAAGGTTTTCGGCGATGACAGCACTCTCGGTGGCGATGCGGTCGAGCATGACAGGGCGGTCCTGATAGATGAACCCGAAGCGCCGTTCGTGCTCTTTCGCGAAGCTGGCGGTCATCGCGTCGGCCGGACCAAGAGGCACCTCGACCACCGTTTCAGTCCCCTCGTAGCGAAGGAAGGCAATCGTCCGCACCTCGGGTTCCGCCTCGGCGCCCTGATTGCGAAGCGCTTGGCGGTTATGGGCTTCCAGCCGTTCGGCCTCCGCCGCAGCGTCTCTGGCGAGGTCCGCATCGAGGGGTTTGCGGTAGATCGTCTGACTTTCCTCCGCCACTGGAGCCAGAGCCGTGCCGTAGGCGGAGAGAATGCTCGAAAACCTGTGAACCAGGATCTTCCGCATACCGAGCCGGCGCGCCACCCGGCAGGCATGCTGACCGCTCGCGCCGCCGAAGGCGTTCAGGACATAGCCGTCAAGATCGTAACCCCTGGCCGTGGAGATCTTCGAGATGGCCTGTGCCATCTGCTCGACTGCGACATCGAGGAAACCCTCCGCAATGTCCCGCCAGTCCCGCCCGTCGCCGATCTCGGAAGCAATCTTCCGGAAGCCTTCGATGGAAGCTTCCCTGTCGATGGGCCGATCGTGGCCGGGGCCGAACACCTCGGGGAACTGGTCGGCCTGGAGCCTGCCAAGGGCGACGTTGATATCGGTAACGGTGAGCGGGCCACCCCTGCGATAGCAGGCCGGACCGGGGTCGGCACCTGCGCTTTCGGGCCCCACCAGGAAGCGCCCGGCGTCGAAGCCGAGGATGGATCCACCGCCCGCAGCGACGGTATGGACCGCAACCGTCGGCACACGCAGTTTCACGCCTGCGGCCTCGCTCTCATAGAGCCGCTCGATCTGCCCTGCATAGTGGCAGACATCGGTCGAGGTGCCGCCCATGTCGAAACCGATCACCTCGGAAAAGCCGTGGGCCTCACCGGTTTCGGCGCAGGCCATCACCCCGCCCGCCGGCCCCGAGAGGATTGCGTCGCGGGCGTGAAAGGCACTCGCTTCAGCGAGCCGTCCGCTCGATCGCATGAACATCAGGCGCTTGGCCTTGCCCCCGGGATCCACATCCCGTGCGACCTGGTCGACATACCGCCTGAGCACAGGGTTGAGGTACGCGTCCGCAACCGTGGTTTCGCCCCGCGGCACCAGCTTGCCGAGCGGGCTCACCCCGCTGCTCCTTGAAATGTCCGTGAACCCCACCTCGCGGGCGATCGCATCGGCACGAATTTCGTGTTCCGGAAAACGGTAGGCATGCATGAAGACGATGGCGATCGCCTCGATGCCCTCGTCCCTGATCCGGACCAGGTCCGAACGCAGCCGGTCCTCATCGAGCGGCCGCAGGACCTGCCCCTTCGCGTCCAGCCTCTCATCGGCCTCCACGACGGTTTCGTAGAGAAGCCTTCGTTTCTCGATCTTCAGTGCGAAAGTCTTCGGTCGGGTCTGGTCACCGATCTCGATGGAATCGGCGAAGCCTTGGGTGGTCACGAGGGCGGTCCTGACGCCCTTTCCCTCGAGGAGAGCGTTGGTGGCGACGGTCGTTCCCATGCTGACCTTATCGACGGCTTCCGACAGCTCTTCCTTGCCGGTGATCCGCCGCATCGCCTCAATGGCCGCGTCCTCATAGGCCTCGGGATTGACCGAGAGCAGCTTCTCGATCCGCAGGCTTCCAGAGCGGTGAAGGCCCAGAACATCGGTGAAGGTGCCGCCCCTGTCGATGAAGAAGGCCCACTCCGCGCACTGCCGGCCTTCGCTCACGATGGATCTCCATTGCGCCATGGGAAGCTTCTCCTCGGGCGATGCGAGATCGAGAAGGGCGCCATGCCAAGCGCGAGATTGGGGCTGTAGAAGGGATCGTTGCTCAGAAGCTCGCCCCAGCGTTCTTTCATCGCCTCGGCCTCGGTGAGGTAGCGCTTGCGCCTTTCCCCCTTGAGATCGAAGCCCCGGGTCTTGCTCTCGTGGTGGGTCAGGCGCGCCTGGGGGGTGAAGATCACTTTGTACCCTGCCTTTCTCGCGCGAAGGCAGTAATCGATGTCATTGAAGGCGACGGCGAAGGTCTCGGCGTCAAAACCGCCGAGCTTCTCGAAAAGGTCCCTGCGCGTGAGCATGCAGGCCGCGGTCACGGCGGAAAGTTCGTGTGGCAGCTCGGCCCGGCCGAAATAGGCGGGATCCTCGCCCGGCGTACCGGTGAAGGCGTGACCCGCGATCTTTTCGCCGCCGATGCCGAGCACGACGCCCGCGTGCTGGTTCGTGCCGTCCGGGTAGAGAAGCTTGGCACCGACCACGCCGACCTTGTCCTGCGCGCACTCCCGCACCATTTCCGACAGCCAGTCGGGCGTGATCACCGTCGTGTCGTTGTTCAGGAAACAGAAATAATCCGCTCCGAGCCCGCGGGTCGCATGGTTGTTGATCCTCGCGAAGTTGAAGGGCTGGGGGTCACGGATCACGGTGACGCCCATGGTCTCGATCTCCTCGAGGTAGGCGAGCGTCGCCTGCTCCTCGCTACCGTTGTCCACGACCACGACTTCGAAATTGGGGTAGCTCGTCCGTTCAAGAACGGATTGGATGCAGGGCCGAAGCACATCGAGCCCGTCCCGGGTCGGAATGATGATTGCGACCCTCGGAATCGGGTTCGGCAGGGCGTAGCGGACGTAGTAGTGGGGAACATGCTCGAGCCTTGTGACCTCGGCGTCGATGCCGCGGCGTGACAGGGCTTCGGAAACCGCACGCAGGCCGGCCTGGACGGCGTAGTGCTTGTTGTCCACCGTCACCGAGGTCGATCCTTCGAGCATCCGCCAGTGATAGAGGACAAAGGGAAGGTGGACGATCTGGGAAGGCTCGATCCTCTCGACGAAACGCAGCATGAGGTCCCAGTCCTGAGACCCCTCGAGCCCCTCACGGAAACCGCCGATGTCCCGCACGACATCCATCCGGTAGACACCGAGGTGGCTGACCATGTTCTGGGCCAGGGTCAGGCGTTCGTTGTAATCGGTCTTGAAATACGGGTCGAGACGCTCCTCGTCCGGATTGATCTTGTCTTCGTCCGAAAAGATGAGGGCGGCGTCAGGCTGGCTGTTGATGGCATCGGCAACGCAGTAGAGCGCGTGCGGAGGAAGCTCGTCGTCATGGTCGAGTAGAGCCATCCATTCACCGTCGGCCATGGCGATCGCGGTATTGGACGCAGCCGAAATGTGGCCGTTCTCCTCCCGCACCGAAAACCGGATGCGGGAGTCGCGGGAGGCGTATTCCGACAGGATTTCCGCGACATGGGGCTTGGGAGAGGCATCGTCCGCGATGCAGAGCTCCCAGTGCGGATAGGTTTGCGCGATGACACTGTCGAGGCACCTGCGAAGAAATTCCGCAGGGGTGTTGTAGGTCGGCATCACGATCGAGATCAGCGGTGTCCGGTCGAAACCCGTGACGCGCTCGCGCATCACGTCGAGATCGTCCGTCGTGATCGCCTCGAACCGCTCGACATAGGCTTCGTAATCGACCCGGTGCGGCAGGGGCCCGCGCTGGTAGGCCTCGATGACGGCTTCGCGCAGCGCGGGAAGCCCGCCGGCGCTCAGCGCAGAACGAAGGTCTTCGCGGAGCCGCTCCCGGCCCTCCCGCTTTTCGGCGGCGCGATAGATCGTCCTGAAGAAACGTGCGCGGCCCTGCCTTTCGAGGACGGGGTCGGCGAAGAAGAACGGTCCGTGCTCGTCATCGAGACCTTCCCAGACATCGAACCTCAAAGCGAAGACCGGCCGCTTGAGCTCGATCATGCAGGTGAGCTGTCCGTCCACCGTCGAAAAATGGGGGCGCCAGGTGTTGTCGGGCCTGAAACCCTGCCCCTCATCGATGAAGATCGTCGATCCCGTCAGGCGCTGGCGTTCACCATCGAAGCGGAAGGAGAAGCTGTACAGCCCCGCCGGCAGCTTGCCACCGCCCTTCGGGCCAAAGACGAAATAGGGATCGGCGCCCGTCGGCCGCCAGTGATCATCGCCCTCGGCCCTCAGGTCGTTCACCGACCGGCACTCGAGCATGACAGGGCCGTCCACATCCGCGCTCGACTTCAGGTTGCCGACGATGGGACCACGGAGGTAATAGGCGAGTGGATGAACGCTGCTGTCATCGCCGAGAGCAGCCTTGCGGTAGTGGCCGATATCGAACTCCATCGACGGATCGCAGAGGAATTCGAAGGGCAGTTTCATGTAGGCCCGCAGGGGGGAATGTTGCGGCGCCAGCCTGAGCGCGCGCCGGACGTAAAGCGGGTCGAAATAGGGATTGGGCCGCGCACCCTCGCCCTCCCCCACGACGATATAGTGGCTGAGCGGATTGATGCGGCGGGGGTCGAGTTCCGGGTACTGGGACAGATAGTAGGAGGCCACGAAGAGGGCGGAAGGGTCCCGGCCCTCCGCCGCGCCATGCTCGACGAAGTGCTGAAGCGGGTCGAGCCCGCTCGCCTCGACGTCATCATAGGCCCGCGCGTAGTAGGCAGGGTCGAACAGACCGGAGGCCCCGATCAGGCGCCGGTCGATGGTTCTGGCGCGAAGACGGCGTATTGCCTTGATGAGCATGCTGTACCTCCGCAGGCCGGTTCAGTCTTCGAGCGTCCCGAGGGAGCGGCCGCCGCGTTCGGCAAGGGCCGCAAGGGAGCGCCGGACGGCGAGCATGAGATCGCCCCCGTCTTCGCTATGGATATCGAGCGAGGTCAGCCCCGCGGAAAGCAGCGGACGGACGGTCTCGAGACGGATGACGAAGGGCGCCTCCAGGGTCACCCCCGGTTCGCCCGCTCCGGCTCGGGCGAGAGGGTCGGCGAGGCCGGAAGGAAGCGAAAGATCCTCGGCGATCCCGGCCTCCCCCACAGCGCAAAGCCGGGGATCGTCCTGGATCCGCATGACCGTCCCGGCGACGTCGAGAACGGGGCCATCCCCGGCCATCATGGCCAGGAAAGTCCAGCCCGCAGACGACGCTTCGGCAAGCGCATCCACGAGGTGGGCGTCGCCGGCCCGGTCACCTTCGCGGACATCGACCTTGTAAGGAAGAATATGTCCTGCGAGGAGCTGCCTTGCCGGCTCGGCGAGTTCACCGGGGACCCCGACGAAAAGCTTGGCCCGGATCCGCTCGGCGTCGATCGCCTGGATCTTCCCTTGGAGGCTATCGAGATCCTCGGCATAGATCGCAACCGCGACCGACGGGCGCGCGACGGGGGTTGCAGCCTGCGGACGCAAGGGCTCGGGAACGGGCGGCGGCACGAAAGCCGGAGCGCCCATCGTCGCCCGCGCCAGACGGCCAGTGGCTGAGTCCTTCAGGGGTTTCGGCTTCCTGCGGACGAGCCGTGACAGCCGCCTGAGCGGCGCCGTCACTTTCCAGGAAAGGGTGCCCTGGAGGGCCTTCACGACGTCCTGGGCATTCCGCGCCTCCCCCTGGACATGCGCGAGCGCGGCCTCGAGCTGGCCGATATGGGCCCTGAGGTGGGGAGCCTCGCTGGCAGGGCGCTCCAGAAGAGCGAGGGCATGGTCCCGGCCCGACACCACGTTCTGGAGACGATCCGCACGGGCACGGAAACGGTCGCGCTGGTCGGAGAGCCTGGCGGCCTGATCCGAAAGCATGGCGGCCCGGTCCGTGGCCTCACCGAGTTCGTTGCGAAGGCTTCCTGCCTCGGCGTGCATGCCTGCCGCCTGGCGCTCGTGGTCCTGTATGGTGGTCAGGCGCTCATGGGCCACGCCTTCGAGGTGCCGGACATGGGCCTCGAGATACTCGACCCGGCCTTCCGAACGGACGAGCGACTGGTAAAGATCCTCCATCCGCCGGTCACGCTCATCGTCGAGATCGAGGAGCGGCCCGTGGTCCTGAAGGGCGGCGCGTGCCTTCTGGAGTTCGGCCTCGAGATCCGGGATGGCGTTGCCCGCCGACAGCTCCTCGGCCAGGTCGTAGAGATCGACGCAGAAGGGCGGCACCTGCCCGCTGCGGCGAAGTTCCGCATAGGGAATGTGCTGCCGCTTCAGCGAGGGATCGACGAAACCGTCGATGAAGTCCCGCTCGAGATCGGGGGCGAGGTCGCCCGATCGGCCAAGGACCTCCGCCATGCGCGACAGCTCACGGGAGGGATCCTGAATGAACCGTTCATAGCTGACGATGACCCTTGGCCGGTCGGCCGTGTCGCGCAGTGAATCGAGAAGGTGCTGGGCCCAGAGAAGTGCGCCCTTGAAGGGCGGGACGCGCAGGTGCCTGTCGAGCGACCGGGCGGCGGCGAGCGGGTTCCGGACCGCGATGACGTAGCCCTCGTTCGTACCGATCGCCGAGAAGACGGACTGCCAGAACGGCAGGGTGACCGAACTCCTCGGGTCCTTGAACGCGAACCTGCCATGAGCGGTGAGTTCGCTCGTCAGAATCTTCGCAGCGTCCAGCCGCTCTTCGACGAAGCGCTCGCCTTCGACCCCCGATAGGTCAAGACGGGTTGTCCGACGCCAGAGGCCTCCGGCTTTCTCCAGCACCCGCTCGTTGATCGCGACGAGGCGCTCGTCCTCGAAGAAACCCTTGGCGTTGATCTCCTCGTGCGCCGGCATCAGCTCCGACCCGAGGGCAAAGCCTAGGGTCTCGAGGCCCCTGGTGATGACGCTGGTGCCCGAGCGGTGCATGCCGACGACGACGCCAAGGGGCAGCGGGCCCTTCGCCTTCTGCCCGCCCGGGGCAGACCGGGGCATCGTGGCCGCCGCGGGAGCCTCGCCGGTCTGGGCGTCGGTCATCGTCAAACCTCGTCTCGGATTGGGCGGGGGCCGCCTCGTGAACTGTCGGATAATTGCACCCGCGCTCTACACCAGCGTCTCCTCGAACAGCAACCGGCGGCTGCCCGTCGGAGGAGCCGGCCGCGCCGGCCTTGCCGCCGGGGCAGGATGAGCCATGGCCTGATGGGAGGAGCCGGCCCGGCAGGTGTCCCTTGAAAGCTGCCGGTAGCTGGTCTGTGATACCATCCATCACCGGGGCGCTATGGGGGCGGCCCGGTTGAGGATCAGATGGGGGTTTTTCCGATGGCTTCACTCTTCAGGGCCGCAGCGGCGGCAGGTGTCGGCCTATCCGCGCTCGCCTGCGCGCTGGGCACGGCGTCGGCGGAAGGAAGCCCCCTCACCGCTCTTCCCATGCGGGAGCTCGGCCCGGCGATCACCAGCGGACGGATTTCGGACATCGCGATGATGCCGGGCGGTCACCACCACTATCTCGTCGGCACAGCCTCTGGCGGGCTGTGGCTGACCGAGGATGCAGGGACCAGCTGGACACCGGTCTTCGACGATTACGGCTCCTATTCCATCGGCGTCGTGGAGATCGCCCCGTCAAACCCGGCCATCGTCTACGCGGGAACGGGCGAGAACAACGCCCAGCGCTCGGTCGCCTACGGGGACGGGGTCTACCGCTCCGATGACGGAGGGAAAAGCTGGCGCAATATCGGCCTGGAGGATTCCGGTCACATCAGTCAGATCTGGATAGACCCGGCCGACGCCGACCACCTCCTCGTGGCCGCGCAGGGACCGCTCTGGAATGCAGGCGGCGACCGCGGCCTCCACAGGACCACCGATGGCGGCGAGAGCTGGGAACGGATTCTCGAGATCGACGAGCATACCGGTATCAACGAGTTCGTCGTGCATCCGGACGACCATGACCGCATCATCGCCTCGAGCTACCAGAGGCGGCGACATGTCTGGACCCTGATCAATGGCGGCCCCGGATCGGGCATCCATGTCACGTCCGACGGCGGCAGGACCTGGTCGGAAGCTTCCGGAGGGGCGCCTTCGGGTGAACTCGGCCGGATCGGCATCGCCATGGCGCCCTCCGACCCCGACATGGTCTATGCCATCGTCGAGGCGGACGAGAAGAAACAGGGCGTCTACAGAACGTCCGATTTCGGGGCCAGCTGGGAGAAACGGTCATCGCATTCGACGACCAGCCCGCAATACTACAACGAGATCGTGGTCGATCCCCAAAACCCCGAGCGGATCTACTCCCTCGACACGTTCACGTCGGTTTCGGAAGACGGCGGAAAGACCTTCAGCCGGCTTCAGGCCTTCACCCGGCACGTGGACGATCACGCTTTGTGGATCGATCCCGAAAACACCCGGCACCTGATCATCGGCGGCGACGGAGGGCTCTACGAGAGCTGGGACCGGGGCCAGAAATGGCGCCATGTGCGCAACCTGCCGATCACGCAGTTCTACCGGGCCACGCCCGACAACGCCGAACCCTTCTACAACGTCTGCGGCGGCACCCAGGATAACAATTCCCTGTGCGCGCCAAGCCGCACGGCGACAAAGCACGGCATCACCAATGCCGACTGGACCATCATTCTGGGTGGAGACGGCTATAAACCGGTCAGCGATCCCGACGACCCCGACATCATCTATACCCAGTACCAGTATGGCGGCCTTGCACGTTATGACCGGCGGACACAGGAGCGGGTCTACATCGCCCCCATGGCCGGGGTCGGCGAAGATCAGTACAAATTCAACTGGAATACCCCCATCCTGATCAGCCCGCATGACAACGAGACGATCTACTACGCTGCAGAAAAGGTCTTCCGCTCCGAGAACCGTGGCGACAGCTGGGAGGCGATCAGTCCTGACCTCACCCGCAGGATCGACCGCAACGAACTCGAGGTGATGGGGCGGGTCTGGTCGGTCGACGCCATCGCGAAGAACGCGAGCACGTCGATCTACGGTTCGATCATCGCCTTTTCGGAGAGTCCCCTCGAAGAGGGTCTCCTTTATGCGGGTACGGATGACGGGGTGATCGCCGTTTCCGAGGACGGCGGCGAGACCTGGTCGAGGAACAGCTACGTACCCGGGGTGCCGGATATGTCGCTGGTCGAAGACATCATCACCTCCGTCCATGACGCGGATACGGCCTACGCGGTCTTCGACAATCACAAGAAGGGCGATTTCGCCCCGTACGTCTACAGGACCACCGACCGGGGCGAAACCTGGACCCCCATCGGCAAGGGGCTGCCCGAGCGGGGCACAGCGCATACCATCGCGGAGGACCACGAGGATCCCGCTCTCCTTTTTGTCGGGACCGAGTTCGGAGCCTTCGTCACCCGCGACGGCGGCGAAAGCTGGGACGAGCTGACGGGCGGCCTGCCGACGATCGCGGTGAGGGATCTCGAGATCCAGAGGCGCGAGGACGATCTCGTGATCGCCACGTTCGGCCGCGGAATCTTCATTCTCGACGACTACTCACCTCTTCGTGCGGACGATAGCGCCCTTGAGGCCGAGGCCACCCTTTTCGCCGTCAAGGACGCGCACCTTTACGTCGAAGGCGACGTCTGGGGTCCGGCTGGAGGGCCCAAGAGCTCCCAGGGCGATGCCTTCTACCATGCCGAGAATCCGCCCTATGGAGCGGTCTTCACCTACCACCTCAAGGACGGGTTCGAGACGCTGCGCGAGGCCCGCCGCAGGGAGGAGGCCAAGAAACTCGAGGCGGGTGAGGACACGCCCTATCCGTCCTGGGACGATCTCGAGGCCGAGGACCGCGAGGCGCCGCCCAAGGTCCTCGCTGTGGTTCGCGACGGTGATGGCCAGATCGTCAGGAGGCTCGCCGCACCAGGCGGCGAGGGCATCCACCGGATCGCGTGGGATCTCAGGCACGAAGCGCCCGATCCCGTTTCCCTCACCCCCGAGGAGCCATCGCTCTTCGGTGGCCCGTCGACCGGCCCCATGGTGGAACCGGGCACCTACACCGTCGAGATCGTGGCGAGAGAGAACGGCAAGGACCGCGTACTGACCGAGACCCGAGGCTTCTCGGTCGAGCCCCTCGGCCGCAGTCCCGAAGCCGCCGATGACCGAGAGGCACTCGCGTCCGACCATCTGGCCCTTCGCGAGCTGTCGGTGGCCGCGAGCAGCGCCAGCCGCAAGGTCGGCGAGCTGGGTGAGCGGATCGCCTATCTCGAGGCGGCACTCGACCGCATACCGGAGGCCGAAGCCGCCCAACGCCAGGCGCTCTCCCGGGCCCGCGACGAACTCGCGGATGTCAGGGAGCTTCTCTTCGGTGAGCAGACCAGAGGTTCCCGCAACGAAGCCGCCCCGATGGGCATGGCAAGCCGCGTCGGCACGCTCAGGTTCTCGGTCTGGGGCTCACAGGCTCCCGTCGGCAAGGCGCACAAGGATCAGATGCGCATGGCCGAGGGCGAATATGAACGAA
>CAZAFU010000101.1:0-10324 GCA_964484475.1 uncultured Caulobacterales bacterium
CCGCCAGTAGCCAAGCACGCCGCGAACCGAGAGCTGCGGCCGCTCCGCGCCGCCGAGAATGCCAAGGGCGGCCTCGCTCCTGTTCGATGCCGCCAGCACCATGTCTAGGCGCCGGGCGAGCTCGGCCGAGCTGGTGCGCCGATCATCGGCAAGCTCGGAGGCCGGCCGGTAATCGATCCTTGCCCGCCTGGCGATCAGGAGCGCCCGCTGATACCGCACGGTGGCATCGGTCTCGCCGCGCATCAGCTCGGCGAACCAGAGATCCTGCTCGGCTTCGATGAGATCACGCCGCCGCCGCGCCTCGGCGAGATCGCGGGTCTTGAGCGACACCGCGAGGTGCCCGTTCTTCGGCAGCTTGCCGATCCGGTCGAGGAAGGGCGCAACATCCGCCGGCACGCGCCTGCGGAAGCGGTACTGCCGCCCATGCCTCGGCGGGTCGAGATAGCGATCGGCCTTGTTCATCCTCGCCGCTTAGCCCGACATTGCGCTCCGGTAAACGCTCCGTTTTGCGCTCCGGTTTTGGCGCCCTGCCGGCTCGAGGGGCGCCTATAACCCAGCTTTTATGCGGGTTATGGCCTAATTAATTGAAACCCTTCGTCTCCGCCAGATTTCCTTCCCGTATCAGCTTTGCTGCATCAGCGGGCGGGTGCTGATCGATCTTCCCCCCCCAGGCCCTCTTTTCCGATCTTTCTTCAACTGCCTGGACCCTCCGGGCGGGCAAGGCCTGCAGGCGAGCGCGGCATCCTCGATGATGCCGATTGCGGGGCACTGCAAAAACCGCTCGCCGCAGTGCTTCGTAGCTGGCACGAATGATCGGTAGCTAACTATATGATGCGTCCGGGCGAGGAAGCAGGATCGATATATGAATTTCAAATCATGGGCCTTCGCAGGGGTACTCTGCCTCTTTTCCATCACACAGGCCCAGAGCGCTCCCCCCGCTCCGGCACCCGGTCTTTGGGCCTGGGTGGCCGAACCGTCCGTGCCATCGGTTGAGGTGGCAATCAGGCGGCGCGGCAAGGAATGGACGGCAACCGTCGACGGGGCCGATGCCGACGTCATGACCGACGGGGCCGGGATCACCCTCACCGGTCCGGACGGTCAACGCTTCGTCGGAACGCTGACCAAGGATCGTTCGGCTATCGATGGTCTCTGGCTGCAGCCATCATCGGACCTCGGATATGCCGAGGTTGCGACCCCGGTCGAGATCCTGCGGAACCGCCGGAACCTGTGGGCGTCGGAAGTGACGGTGCAGGAGCGCCCCTTCCGTATGTTCCTCGAAGTGTTCGAGGATCCCGAGGGCGAACTGGCCGCCGTCCTGAAGAATCCAGAGCGTAACCAGATCGTCAGAACACGTTACAGGGTCGAAGCCGAAGACGGGAAAGGCTGGGCCCTTGTCTCGGGAAGCGGCGAAAACGAGTTGCGTATGGCTCTCGAGAAGGAGGGCGAGGGGTGGCGTCTTCACCACCCATGGTTCAACGGCCCCCTTCTGATGGAGCGGAGCGAGAGAGGCGAGATCGAAGGCTACCTGCCAAGGGATCCGGCAGGTGACGATAATGCCTATACTCCGCCCCCGGACCGCGGCGACGGTTGGACAGCCGTCTCGGCGGATGAGGCCGGCTTCGACCCCGAACGCCTCGACGCGCTCGTAGCCGAGCTTTCGGCCGTCGATCCCTTGGACAACCGTCCGCGCCTCATCCATGCCGTCCTCGCTGCCCGGGGCGGCAAGCTCTTCTTCGAGGAATACTTCTTCGGGCATGACCGCGACGACCGCCATGACACGAGGTCGCTCGGGAAGGTCTTCGCACCCGTTCTCGTGGGCGCCTTGCAGGCTCAGGGGGTGGAAATCGGCGCCGATACACGGCCCGTAAAAGCGGTCCTGTCCGGCGCGGGAGAACCCGTGGACGATCCGCGCAAGGAAGAAATCACGCTCGGTCATCTCATGAGCTTCACCAGTGGTCTGGATTGCAGCGAGGATGCAGGGTCAGCAGGCAACGAGGACAGGTTGTGGTCACAGCCCGAGGGGAACTTCTGGCTCTACACTGCCCGTCTTCCCGTTCTCCACGCCCCTGGAGAGCGCTACGCCTACTGCTCCGCCAGCATCAACCTGGCAGGTGCGGCCATCAGCGAAGCGGGCGGCGCCCCGGTCCTCGAGCTCTTCGATGAGTTGATCGCAGAACCTCTCGACTTCGGGCCCTACCACTGGAACCTGATGCCGAGCGGCGAGGCCTATCTTGGCGGCGGTCCCTATATGCGGCCGCGGGACATCCTCAAGATCGGCGCGGTCTATCAGGAAGGGGGCGTCTGGAACGGGATGCGGATCATCGACGCGGACTGGATCGACATCTCGACGACGCCGAGGATTGCCATCACGCCGGAGACCACCGGCATGACCCCGGAGGAATTCAGCAACAATTCCTTCGGGGGCGAGGCTGCCTACGAATGGCGGCTCGACACAGTCCAGGCCGGCGAACGCACCTACCCGTCCTACGAAGCGACGGGAAACGGCGGACAGGTGCTCGTGGTCGTTCCGGAACTCGACCTCGTGGTCCTGTTCATGGGCGGAAACTATCAGCAGGGCGGGATCTGGGGCCGGTGGCGAAACCGGATCATCGGTGGGCATCTCATTCCTGCGATGACCGACCGGCCCTGATCGCCATTGCTCGGCGCCGGCCTGACCGGTCGGCGGCGGGGCCTGAAACCCGCGTCCGTGGGCGTCAACGCGACAACCGGGATGGCAAAGCGCCAGCGCCCGAAGATCACGAGCCAACAGAGAAAAATCGGCAGGCCCGCCGCCAGAGCGGGAAAGACGCTGAGCATCGGGGTGACCGGCCCGGCTGGCGCCCCATTCGGGCGAGGGGGGGGCCGAACAGGACCGAACCACTCTTGTTTTCAACAGCAGAGAGCTCGGCTTCGCCTTCGGCTCATCTCGGCTGATGCACGCTTCGGGTCGATCGGCGATGAACGCACCCCATCGCCCGATGCGGACATTGTGATGGCTCATGCCGGTGTCTGAGGGCAGAACCCAAGTTTGCCATCGACTTCTGGGCCTGGAGCCGCATAGGACCGTGACTTATCGCCTGCGAGGTTTTCGACACCTCACCCGTTTTCTACGCGGGTCGCACACGCAACGGAGAAGCCCTTTTTTGGAGATCTCATCTCTCATCTCGCTCGCCGTCTTTTTCACTGCCTGTTTCGGGGCAGCCAGCAGCGGAGCGGTCTTCAAACCCGGGCGTTGGTATGAAAACCTGAAGAAGCCGCGCTGGAACCCGCCGAACTGGGCCTTTCCCGTCGTCTGGACAATCCTCTTCACGATGATAGCGGTGTCCGGCTGGCTTGTCTGGCAGACGGCCGGCCTGGCCGCCGGAGCTGCACTGGCGGTGTACGCAGTCCACCTCGTCATCAACGGGGTGTGGTCGTGGCTGTTTTTCGGAAAGCAACGGCTCGACTTGGCGATGGTCGATGTGATCTTCCTGTGGGCCATGATCGCCGCGATGATCATTGCCTTCCAGCCTTATAGTGTCACGGCAAGCTTGCTGCTGGTGCCCTACTTGCTCTGGGTCAGTGTTGCGGCTGCGTTGAACTTCCGCCTCCTCCAGTTGAATGGAGCAAGAGGTGTCCAGAGGGCTTGAGCTGCGGTTCCGAGCCTGGACATTCGTTGTGCGGCATACCCGGAAAAGCCACAAGAAAGCGGACCGATGGCTTCGCACGATATGCCCACCAGCGGCACGGCACGGTATGAGCTGTTGCTCATGACCGCCCGGTGCTCGTGGTCGTGCAGGAACTCGACCTTGTGGTCTTGTGCATGAGCGGGACCATCAGCAGGGCTCAATGCAGGGTCAGCGTCGCAGCCGGATCGTCGGTAGGCATCTCATTCCGGCAATGACCGGGCGGCCCTGATCGTTTTCGCCCGGCGCCTGCTCACAATCGGCGGCGGGGCCGGAAACCCCGCCGCAGGAGCTCAGCGCGGCTGCATACGGATGGCACCGTCGACCCGGATGGTCTCGCCGTTGACGTAGTCGTTCTCGACGATGAATTTGGCCGTGTGCGCGATCTCCGCCGGTTCGCCCAGGCGCTTGGGGTTCACGGGCTGCTCGGAGAGGGACTTCACCGCCTCTTCCGGCAGGCCCTCGAAGAGCGGCGTCTTGATGAGGCCCGGGGCGATGGTGTTCACCCGGATGCCTTCCCGACCGAGGTCGCGGGCGATCGGCAGGGTCATCCCGACGATACCGCCCTTCGAAGCGGAATAGGCAGCCTGGCCCATCTGGCCTTCGAAGGCCGCGACCGAGGCGGTATTGATGATTACGCCGCGCTGGCCGTCGGCCATCGGGTCGTTCCGCATCATGGCGAGAGCCGCGATCCGGATCACGTTGAAGCTGCCGATCAGGTTGACGTCGATCACCTTGCGGAAGGCATCGAGACTATGCGGGCCGTCCTTGCCGACGGTCTTCTGCGCCCAGGCGATCCCCGCGAAGTTGCAGGCGATGTGAAGCCCGCCGAAGGTCTGGACCGCGAAGTCCACCGCCTTCTGCACGCCTTCCTCGCTGGTCACGTCCAGCGCCATGAAATGAACGTCCGCACCCAGTTCCTTTGCGAGGGCCTCGCCCTTCTTCTCGTCGCGGTCGAGGATCAGGACTTTCGCGCCGTTCTCGGCGAACAGCCTGACCGTCGCGCCGCCGAGGCCCGAAGCGCCCCCAGTGATGATCGCGCCTTTGCCTTTGAGCTCCATGAGCGTCTCCTTGTCGTTGATTGGGTTGGCCTCGCCTTAGCGTGTTGCCGCGCCCCTGCAAGACGCCGGGACGGCTCGACGCGGTGGCCTGTCCTGCCCTAGAAGCGGGTCGATGAGTATTTCGAACAGCGAGCGCGGCGACGCCCGCAGGGTCGTCGTCGTGGGCGGCGGGCAGGCGGCAGCGCAGGTCTGCCAGTCCCTGCGGAGCGGCGGCTTCGGCGGTGCCCTGACCCTCATCGGCGAGGAGCCAGCCCCGCCCTACCAGCGCCCGCCTCTCTCGAAGGCGTACCTGAAAGGCGAACTGCCAGCGGAACGGCTCTATTTGCGTCCGCTCGACTGGTACCGTGAGCAGGACGTCGGTCTCGTCCTCGGCACCCGTGTCGAGGCGATCGACCGGGAAAGCCGGATGGTCCGAACCGGCGAAAGCGAGCACCCCTATGATGTCCTCGTGCTTGCCACGGGCTCACGCCCCCGGCCCTGTGAGGTTCCGGGTGCGTCGCTTCCGGGCGTGCATGACCTGAGGAGCCTCGCCGACGTCGAGGCCCTGCGCGACGTCCTCGTCCCGGGGCGCCGGGCCGTGATCATCGGCGGCGGCTATATCGGGCTCGAGACCGCGGCGGTGGCAAGGCAGCTCGGCGTCGAAGTGACCGTCCTCGAACGCGCGCCTCGGGTCCTCGAACGGGTCGCGGGAGAACAGATCAGCCACTTCTTCGAGACGCTTCACGCCGGGCACGGCGTTTCCATCCAGACGGGTGCCGAGGTTGTGGCGATCGAGGGCAACCGGCGCGCCGAAGCCGTCAGGCTGGCGGACGGGCACAGCATCCCCGCCGACGTGGTCCTGCTCGGCATCGGGATCCTTCCCAACCAGGAGCTGGCAGAGGACGCCGGGCTCGCATGCGGCAACGGCATCGTGGTCGATGCCGAGGCACGGACCTCGGACCCCGCCATCTATGCGATCGGTGACTGCGCCGAACGGCCCCTCTTCCCCTTCGAGGGTCGCGGGCGCCTCGAGAGTGTCCACAACGCGATCGAGCAGGGCAAGATCGCGGCGGCGTCGATCCTCGCCCAGAACCCGCCTCGCCTCGAAGCACCCTGGTTCTGGTCCGACCAGTACGATGTGAAGCTCCAGATCGCGGGACTGAGCGCGAGCCACGACCGAACGGTCCTGAGAGGCGAGCCCGCAAGGAAAAGCTTCGCCATCTTCTACCTCAGGGACGGCGAGCTGATCGCCGTCGATGCGGTGAATGCCCCGGCGGAATTCCTTTCCGCCAAACGTCTGATCCCGCTCAGGGCCAAACCGGACCCGGCCACCCTGGGCGACCCCGAACGGCCCATGAAAGACATCGTCGCGCAGGCCGCGGCAGAAGGAAGGACAGGATGACCGAGGAAGTGCTTCTCAAGGGAGGGCTCATCAAGGAGGCCGATCCGAAGACCGGCTTCGGCATGATGCTCGGCTTCAACGCCCATCACGCAACCGAAGCAAAGGACGGTGCCCTTCCCATCGGGCGCAACTCCCCGCAGCGGCCACCCTTCGGTTTGTTCCCGGAGCAATTGTCGGGCACGGCGTTCACGGCGCCCATCGCCACCAACCGCAGGTCCTGGCTCTATCGCATCCGCCCGTCGGTCCTGCACCTGAAGGACCTCGAGCCCGCTCCGTCCCTCGCCCCGAACCTCAGGACCGCACCCGTTGCCGAGGAGACGGCCTTCGAGGCCGCGCAGCTTCGCTGGGGGCCGGTGCCGATCAATGACCGGCCGCATGACTTCGTCGAGGGTCTCAAGACGATCACCACCTGCGGCTCCGCGGCGGAAGGCAACGGCATTGCCAGTCACGTCTTCACAGCCAACCGCACCATGGACACGCGCATCTTCGTCAATACCGACGGTGAGATGGGCATTCTTCCCGAAGAAGGTGAGATCCGTGTGGTGACGGAAATGGGTATTCTCGGCGGCGCGGCCGGCGACCTCATTCTCGTTCCGCGGAACGTCAAGTTCCGTGTCGAATGCGATGGGCCGGTTCGCGGCTACATCCTCGAGAACTACGGCGCCCCCCTGGCCCTGCCCGAGCGCGGGCCCATCGGCGCAAACAGCCTCGCAAGCCCCCGCGACTTCCTGTACCCGGCCGCTGCCTATGAGGACCGGGATGGCGAACGCTTCGAAATCGTCGCCAAATGGCAAGGACGCATCTTCAGGACCACAACCGATCACTCCCCCCTCGACGTCGTCGCATGGCATGGCAACAATGCGCCGTACAAGTACGACCTTCGCCGCTTCAACACGATCGGTTCGATCAGTTTCGACCACCCGGATCCTTCGATCTTCACCGTCCTGACCAGCCCGTCGGATACGCCGGGGACGGCCAATTGCGATTTCGTGATCTTCCCCGACCGCTGGCTTGCAATGGAGGACACTTTCCGGCCGCCCTGGTACCACATCAACATGATGAGCGAGTTCATGGGCCTTCTCTACGGGGTCTACGACGCCAAGCCGGGCGGCTTCAAACCCGGCGGTATGTCCCTGCACAATGCAGGCCTGCCCCACGGCCCGGATGCGCAGGCGTTCAGGGGCGCGACCGAAGCCGATCTCGAACCTGAAAAGCTCGAGGGCACGATGGCGTTCATGTTCGAGACGCGGCTGGTACAGAAACCGACAGCCTTCGCCGAGACCGAACTCGATCGCGACGAAGACTATGCGAAGTGCTGGGAAGGCCTGCCGCGCGGCCTTCCCCGTTAGGTCCTACTCTTCGACCGCCTCGTAGCTGGCCGAAGGACTGTCGATCAGGTTGCTGAAGAACACCGCGTTCGTCAGCACCTTGCTGGAGCCGAGGAAGAAGCCGCGGAAGACCGGATTGTCCGCGATCAGGATGACCTGTCCCCGGCCTACGGGCTGGGCAATGATCGCAGGGGTCCCGCTGACTTCGTTCTGGCGGCGTTCGGACATGTAGCCGGTGAGGAGAACCTCGTCCTCCGGGTATGCCGCAGCCGTGGCGTAGGGATTGCCCTTTGGCCAGTCGAGCGTATCGGTCGTGCTGCGCATCATCGGCAGCATACGGTCGTTATAGCCGAAACCCAAAGGGTGCGAGGTGTCGATGTCGGTGGAAACGATGGCGCCTCCGATATAGTCCTCGGCATCGCGCTCCGCCATCTCGCTGTAGTCGAGACGCTGGGGGCTTTCGCGGTCATCCTCGCCCTCGTCGCCCGCTTCTTCTTCGGTGCCCAGGAACGTATCCTGTGCCCAGTGCGCGGAACGTTCGATGGCGATCAGCGTACCGCCTTCCTCCCTGACCCACTGGCCCATCCGCTCGACGGTGCCTTCGGCGGGGGCGACGCCATAGCCGTCAGGCATGATAATATGGGTGTAGCGGGACCAGTCGATACCGCGCAGGTCGTCTTTCCTGCGCAGGGTAACGGGCATCCGCATCTCGTTATCGAGAAGATGCCAGATTTCTCCCGCGTCATAGCGGGCGATACCGTCGTCGAAGACCAGGAGGACTTCGGGCCTTTCGAGCGCACTGAAGCTCCGTCCGCCAAGGGCTGCCGTGGCGTCATCGCCCGCACCCGAGGTCACGCCCCTGATCTCGATGCCGAGATCCTCGCTGACCGCCGAGACGGTATCGAAAACGGCATCGGGTTCCATTCCGTCCTGGACCGCTGGAATGAAGAGGCTGCCGGCCGGGAACCGTTCGGTTTCGTCGTCGATCCTCACCTCGAAGCTTTCACCAGCCGCCCGCACGAGGAGGCCTTCGTCCAGGAGCTGGTAGAGGGCCCGCGGCGCGTAATGATCGGACCACGACATGATATAGCCGTAGTCCGTCTGCTCGACCGCCTCCGGTGCCGCGACGTCATCGCCCTGGACGCCGGCGCCCAGGATGCTGTTGTCGTAGGGACCGTCGACCCCGCGGCGGTTTCCGCCCGCCCCGAGAGCTGCATAGTCGAGATCGTAGGCCAGCGGCATGGTCCATCCGCTCACGTCGTAGAAAATGTTCTCCTCGAACTCCGTCAGGCGATCGAACATCGCGCGGATCATGCGGTACTGCTTCTGGTCCATCGGCACGACGAAGCTCGTCTCCGCCGGGAACGTCATTCCTTTCGCCTGAACGTCCTCGGCCAGCTTGCGGACCTCGATGTCATGGGTGTTGAGAAGTTCGACGAAGCGGCGGACACGCGTGCGGTCGCCGTCGCTCTTGAAGACATACGCCTTCACCGGGTCCCGCCGCGCGGCGTCGGCGGCATCCTCGAAAAAGGTCTTCTGGTAGTTCGCGATCGCATCCTTGTTGCCGAGGGTCCCGGCGATGGTGGTCAACGACGTCCTGAAATGCGTACGGATGTTGTCGCCATAGTCCCGGAGGCCGTTCGGCGATTCGATCGAGCCGCCACGCGCCGCGCCGATCTCGAACAGGATGCCGAGACTGCCATTGACCTGCGGATAGGTCGAACCCTTGCCGACATAGAAATTGTCGAAGCCCTGCTCGGTAAAATAGAGCCGGCCTTCCTCGTCGAGGAACTCGCGGTGATACTCGGCGATCTCTTTTGTCAGTTCACGGGCGGTCCCGGGGATCAGGGGGTTCAGCCGCTTCGGCTCGCCGGGATGGAAATAGAACGTCGAGTTCGAGCCCATCTCGTGGAAGTCGGCGGAAACCTGCGGCTTCCATTCCTGCCACTTGGTGACCCAGGCTTCTGATTCAGGCTGGGTGACGGGGAGCCACTGGCGGTTGAGGTCGAACCAGTAATGGTTCGTACGCGCTTCGGTCCACAGGTCGTGCTGCGCATGGTCGGGGTCCGTCACCGGAACCTTGCCCATGAAGGTCTCGACGTGATTCGCCCGCCGCGAGTGGCCATCGGGGTTCAGGATCGCGGTGATGAGCACGATGCTGCCGTCCAGCATCTCCTCGACCTCTTCGCCCTGGGCCGCGGCGAAGTGATAGACGGTGGGGATCGCGGCATCCATGCCGGCAGATTCCGCTCCGTGAACACCGTAATTGATCCAGACCACGGACTTGTCCGTTCCGGCGCCCTCACCCTCGCCTTCGAGGCTCGCAAGGTGCTGCGCCTTCAGCTCGTCGATATTGGCCTGGTTCTCGGGCGAGCTGACCACTAGGAAGAGGACCGGCCGGCCTTCATGGGTGTAACCGATCGTCTCGGCGGTAATCCGGTCGGAGCTCTCCGAGAGATAGAGAAGGTAATCGACGAATCGGTCATGGCGCAGGGGCTGGTCGCCGAGGCCGTGCCCGAAGAAGGCGTCAGGCGTGACAATCTCCTCGTCATACTTCACCCCGTCGAGCTTGAAGTCGTCGATCGGCAGCGCCGCCGCGCTTCCCCAAGCCGTCACCGCCGCCGCGCAGCCCATGAGCCATGCCCGCATCGTCCATCTCCCAGTTGTTTGTCCTGGGTGCTCTTATGGGTTTCGGGTGAAGAAGCGTCAAACGCCGGAGACCGCAACGAAAACGGGAACATCCGATATATTATCGCGCGGAAAGTGTCCGAGAGGGCCGCGCCCGCGGCAATGCACTGGGCCCGAGGGGAAAGGCAAGGTCGTCCTGCGGCTTTCCCATCCCTCGGCTCGCCCGGCGCACGGGCAGAAGGAATGGTGGAGAGGGCTGCA
>CAZAFU010000102.1:0-10303 GCA_964484475.1 uncultured Caulobacterales bacterium
CGGTTTGGACTTGCCTCAAGCTTCCGCTTTGGCTCGCTTGTCGAGATTCGCCATGATCTCGTCGATCGCTTCGTCCAGCGTCTTCTTCCGGACAGCCGCGACCTCGCGGCCGAAGCGCTCGCGGGCCTGTTCGAAAAGCTGGCGTTCGGAATAGCTTTGCTCGGGCTGGTCTGCGGGACGGAAGAGGTCACGAACGACCTCGCAAACGGCCTGAAGGTCGCCCGAGTTGATCTTCGCCTCGTATTCCTGCGCGCGGCGGGACCACATCGTCCGCTTGATCCGCGGCTTGCCCTGGATGAGCTTCATCATCTCGTCCACCTTCTTGGCGGGCGCGAGATTGCGCATCCCGGCGGCAGCGGCTTTCGCCACCGGAACCCGGAGCTTCATCTTCTCGTGTTCGAACTCGATGACGAAGAGTTCGATATCCACCCCGGCAATTTCCTGTTTCTCGATCTCGGTGATGTAACCGACACCGTGCGCAGGATAGATGATGTTCGTGTCGACCTTGAACTTCTGGTTCTTGTCACGGTTCGCTTCGGCGCGCTTCGCCACCTTCAGGGCAGGGCGCAGCGGCGCTGGAGCGATCTTCGGCTTTTCGCCTTCTTCGGTTTTCTTCTTGTTCGCTTGGACGGGGGAAGGTTTGATCGCCTTCAGAGCGTTCGCAGTGTTTGAGCTAGCCACGTTTGCCTTCTCTATATGTGGACAGGAACGTCAGAGCAGGGGCGGCATCTGTCACCGGCGTCGCAAAAATGCAACATGCTGGCGGTGATATCGAACCTGGTGGCGTTCCTACGATCAATACATTGACCGGATCTACAACCCGTGGTCCTGTGCGCCGAGCACAGTTCCCGGTGAAGATGATCCGTGGGGTGGACGCCTCCGGTCGGGTTTCGCCGATATCCTGGCCGCGGTGATCCAAGTCGCCGGCCTTTGATTTCTACTGCGCCCGTTCACCATCCCTTTACGGTAGCACAAAGTTCCAAGAAAAGCCAGCTGAATATGCTGCGCTGCCGTGAAAGCGGTGAAAGGTCCCTCGGCGGAATCAGTCGCCTTCGCCGGGGTTCGGACTGAAATGCGTCTCGAGCTTGTTCTCGACGTCCGCCATCTTGTCCGCCTCGGGAAGGGCGTCCTTGGCCACGGTGATGTTCGGCCAGGCCTCGGCGTATTTCGCATTGATCTCGACCCATTTGCCGTCAGGGTCCTCGGTATCGGGCTTGATCGCGTCGACGGGGCATTCGGGCTCGCAGACCCCGCAGTCGATGCATTCCTCGGGCTTGATGACCAGAAAATTCTCGCCCTCGTAGAAGCAGTCCACCGGGCAGACTTCGACACAGTCGGTGTATTTGCACGCGATGCAGGCGTCGGTCACGACGTAGGTCAAAACGCTCTCCTCACTTGAGGGCAATTCTATGATGGCGTTGCGTCCGGGACGCAAGCCGCTCATGGGTCGCAGAGAACCCGCCCGTCAAATCGGTTATGCCAAAGCCCATGTCAGAAGAACTCACACCCGAACGCAAACGACTTCTCTACCGTGCCATGCACCGCGGCTTCAAAGAGGCCGACATCGTGGTCGGACGCTTCGCCGAAGCCAACCTCGCCGCCATGACCGACGAAGAGGCGGAAGAGTTCCGGCTTCTCCTCGAGGTGCCGGACCAGGAGCTCTATGCCTGGGTGATCGGACGGGAAGAGCCGCCGGAGAACTATCGCGGCCCGGTTCTCGAAAAGATGCAGGCCTTCGACGTTGCAGGCTCGGTCAGTCGCGCCAGCGTCTCCTGAGAGGCCAGGCGCCGGGCCATCGCGGCCTTCCCGAAGAAGCGCCGCGAACCCGGTCTTGCAATTGCTCTTCCCCGGGTGACCGCCTAGGCGGTCGTCTTGGCAAGTTCAGGCAGGGCCATGGCGGACGCGACCTTCTCCATCATCATTCCGGTCTATAACGAGGCGGAGAATATCGCGGCGGTGATTGCCGAGGCCCTCGAGGCGACCGAGGATCTCGGTTCTACGATTATCGTCGTCGATGACGGATCCGCTGACGGCACGGCCGAAGCCGTGACCTCGCGCGACTTCGGCCCCCGGGTGCGGGTCATCGTCCATCCTCGAAGATCGGGCAAGTCGGCTGCGTTGAGGACCGGGGCGATCGCGGCGCGAACCGCCTGGATCGGGACCATGGACGGAGACGGCCAGGACGACCCGATGGACCTCGTCAGGATGGCCGGGGAGGTCGATCTCGGGCGGGTCGGCGAGGTGGGCCTCGTGGGCGGGGTCCGCCAGAACCGGACCGACGGCTCGAGCCGGAAGACGGCCTCGCGCCTGGCCAACGGCCTGAGGCAACGCCTCTTGCGTGATGACTGTCCCGATACCGCCTGCGGCCTGAAGCTCATGGCGCGGGACCTCTTTCTCGCGATGCCCTTCTACGACTCCCTGCACCGCTATTTCCCCGCCTGGAACAAGCATCTCGGTTTCGAGGCGATCTACGTCCCCGTGACCAACCGGGAGCGGATGGCCGGCGCGTCGAAATATTCGAATGTCGGGCGGGCAATCGCCGGCTTCTTCGACCTCATGGGCGTGGTCTGGCTGATGCGTCGCACATCCGTCCCCTCCGGCCGCCTCCTGCTGCGGGAGGGAAGCGAGGCATGAGCAGCCCGCGGATCGGCACGGCCTATCAGCCCGAGGGCAGGCTCGGGCCTCTCCGGGCCCTCTTCGTCGTCTTCATCGTGGCCATTGCCACCTTCGCCGGTCAATGGTCCGTGCCCGTGACCGACAGGGACGAGGCCCGCTATTCCCAGGCCGCGACCCAGATGATGGAGACGGGTGACTATGTCGACATCCGCTTCCAGGAGGACCCGCGCTACGTGAAACCGGCGGGCATCTACTGGATGCAGGTCGCAGCGACCCAAGCCTTCGGCGGTCCCGAGGCCGACATCGGAGCCTACCGCATCCCCTCTTGGATCGGTGCACGGATCGCGGGAGGAGCGGCGGGCGCGCTCGCGGGCGGCATCCTTGGTCTCGCTCTCTTGTCAGGTGTGGAGGCGCGCATCGCGAAGACCGATGCGATGCTGCTCGCCGCCGGGACGCTTGCCCAGCTCGGCCTGTTCAAGGTCCTCGTCCGGCCCAAGGGTTCGCCCGCCAGCGGCTTTTTCTGGGGGCCCTTCCTTTTCTGGTTCGGTTCAGGCCTCGCGGTCCTCATCAAGGGGCCGATCGTGACGATCGCTTCGGTCTCCACCATCGTCGTCTTCCTGGCGTTCACCCGGGACTGGCGGGCCCTGAAGCGGCTGCGCCCGCTTCCGGGGCTCCTCCTCTTCGCGGTGGTCGGGCTCAGCTGGGTCACTCTCATCAGTATCCAGACCGGAGGCGAGTTCCTCCGCGAATCCGTCGGTCACGCGCTTCTCGGCAAGGTCAGCCAGGGCGATGACAGCCATGGCGGCCCGCCCGGTTATCATACGCTGGCGCTGCTTCTCACGTTCTGGCCAGCCACGGCGCTCCTCGGTCTCGCGATTGCGGCCGGCTGGCGCTACCGTAGGCAGCCCGCGGTGATCTTCCTCCTGGGGTGGCTGGTTCCGAGCTGGCTCATCTTCGAGCTGATCGCCACCAAGCTGCCTCACTATATCCTGCCGACCTTCCCGGCGCTGGCGATCCTGACCGCACTCGGCGTGCGTGATGCCGCGAGCCTGCTCTCGGGGAAGGGGCGGTATCTCCACCTTCTCGCACGGATAGCCTTCGTCATCGGCACGGTCCTTCTGATCGCGGCACCGTTCTATGCGGCGACTGAAATGGGCGCGGCGGTCGTCACCTTCTGGAACCTCGCAGCCGCGGTCCTCGGGGTCGCTTCGCTGGTCTTCGTCCTCTGGCTGACGAGGAAGCCGACCATCGACAAGGTCGCCGTTGCGGCCATCGCGCCGGTGGCCTTCGTCGCGGCTGTCTTCGGCGGTGCCCTGCCGGAGCTCGATGCCATGTGGCCCTCCCGCAGCCTCTCCTATGTCGCGAGCCGTATCGAGGGCTGCGAGGACCTCGCCTTCGCCACGGCCGGCTACCGGGAGCCGTCCAACGTCTTCTATCTCGGGACCGATACGCGGCTGACCGATGGAGCGGGGGCGGCGGCTCTGCTCAACGAAGTTCCTGCCTGCGGGGTCGCAATGGTCGATCGCCGGGAGGAGGAGGCCTTCCGCGCGGGCCTTGCCGGCGCAGGTGTCAGACCCCTTGCCACGGTCAGGGGCTACAACGTCTCCAAGGGCCGGGAGCTCGAGATCACCGTCTATGTCCGATCCGAAAGCGCGCTCAAGCTGGGGCGGGGCGAACCGCGGCGGCTCTGACGCGTTGAACATCCTGCGGGTCCTGCTAAGCCCCGCGGCCCTTTTGTCATGCGCGGCGCCTCCCGGCGTATCCGCGCCTTTCTGCGTATGAGGCACCATGGCCCTGACTTCCGCGAACCCGGTGATCGGCAAGGACGAAGCCTTCAGGCCGAAAGGGCACCTGCCGGTCTACGGCGCCCCTGAAGGAGCGGATGCGCTCTGCGTGGCGGAGGCTGCGAAGGCATCGGGGGAGATCACCACCGTCGTCACCCGGGACGCGGGACGATCCGCTGCGATGATTTCCGCGTTGCGGTTCTTCGCACCGCAGGTGCCGGTCCTGCGCTATCCGGCATGGGACTGCCTGCCGTACGACCGCATGTCGCCGGGGCCGGACGTGGTCGCCGAACGGCTCTCGGCGCTCGCGACACTTGCAGGGCGCAAGGAGGGCACGCCCCTCATTGTCGTGACCACCGTCGCGGCTGCGACCCAGAGAACCCTGGCCCGGGACCTCATCAGGACGGCGAGCTTCACGGCGAGGCCCGGTTCGACGCTGGAGATGGATGATCTCATCGCCTACCTCGTGGCCAATGGTTACGGACGCAGCTCCACGGTGCGCGAGCCTGGCGAATTCGCGGTCCGGGGCGGGCTTCTCGACCTCTTCCCGCCGGGCACGGACGAGCCGCTGAGGCTCGATTTCTTCGGTGATACGCTGGAGACGATCAGGGCCTTCGACCCGATGAGCCAGATGACCACGCACCAGCGCCGCGAGATCAATCTTACGGCCGCTTCTGAGGTTCTGCTCAACGAGGACACGATCAGCCGCTTCCGCAAGGGCTATCTCCAGCGGTTCGGTCCGGCCGGGGACGATCCGGTCTATGAAGCCGTGAGCGAAGGCCGACGGCAGGCGGGGATGGAGCACTGGCTGCCGCTCTATTATGAGGACCTCGGAACGCTCTTCGATTACACGGGGGACGGGCTCACCTTCCTCGACCACCTCGGCGCCGAGGCCGTAGAGGAGCGGCTGTCCCTCATCGACGACTATTACGAGGCGCGCGCGGAGGACATGCGGGCGGGGGAGAAGGGCAGGCTCGACAGCGTGCCCTACCGTCCGATGCCACCGGAAACACTCTACCTCACCCGCGATCAGTGGAAGGAGCACCTTCAGGACGTCGCTTTCCGGCCACTCTCCCCGTTCGGCCCCGACAGCGGCAAGCGGGCCTTCGACTTCGGTGCGAAACAGGGCCGGAGTTTCGCTGCCGAGCGCGCCGGGCAGCAGAATGTCTTCGACGCCGTGGCGGGCCATATCGAAGACAGGCGAAAGGCGAAGAAGGTGGTCATCGCCGGCTGGTCCGCGGGCTCGGTCGATCGCCTGAAAACCGTTCTCGAGGATCATGACGTCCCCGGTCTCGCACTTCTCAAGAGCTGGTCCGATGTCAGGCAGGAGAGTTCGACGGTACCCGCCGTGGTCCTTGGCCTCGAACATGGTTTCGAGACGGAGGATCTCTGCATCATCGCCGAGCAGGACATTCTCGGCGACCGGCTGGTTCGCAAATCTAGGACCAAGCGGGCCGACAATTTCCTGACCGAGGCCTCGAGCCTGTCGGTTGGCGACCTCATCGTGCATGTGAACCATGGCGTGGGCCGGTACGAGGGCCTCGAAACCCTCGAGGTGGGCGGCGCGCCCCATGACTGCCTGCAACTGACCTATGCAGGCGGCAAGATGTATCTCCCGGTGGAGAACATCGAACTTCTCTCCCGCTTCGGCTCCGACGATCCCAACCATCCGCTCGACAAACTCGGCGGCGGCGCCTGGTCCCTGCGCAAGGCAAAGATGCGCGAGCGGATCAAGATGATGGCGGAACAGCTCATCGGCATTGCCGCAAAGAGGGCTGCGAAGAAGGCGGAGGTCCTCACCCCGCCCGAAGGGGTCTATGACGAGTTCTGCGCCCGCTTCCCCTATGCCGAGACCGACGATCAGTTGAACGCCATCAGTGACGTCCTCGGCGACCTGGGGAGCGGTCGGCCTATGGACAGGCTGGTCTGCGGCGATGTCGGCTTCGGCAAGACCGAGGTCGCCATGCGCGCGGCCTTCGTGGCGGCGATGAACGGCCGGCAGGTGGCCCTGATCTGCCCGACGACGCTTCTCGCCCGCCAGCATGCGCGCGCTTTCCAGGAGCGCTTCGCGGGCTTCCCGCTCAACGTGAGGCAGCTCAGCCGTTTCGTCGGTCAGAAGGAGGCGACCGAGACCCGCCGCGGGCTCAAGGACGGCTCCGTCGACGTGGTGATCGGAACCCATGCCCTTCTCTCCAAGCAGGTGGGCTTCCGCGACCTTGGGCTCCTGATCATCGACGAAGAGCAGCATTTCGGGGTCAAGCACAAGGAGCGACTGAAGGAGTACAGGGGCGACACGCACGTCCTTACCCTGACGGCAACGCCCATTCCCCGGACCTTGCAGCTTTCGATGTCGGGCATCCGTGACCTTTCGATCATCGCGACGCCGCCCGTGGACCGGCTCGCGGTCAGGACCACGATCGGTCCCTTTGACCGGGTGGTCGCTCGCGAGACGCTGCTGCGGGAGCATTATCGCGGCGGGCAGAGCTTCTACGTCTGCCCGCGGGTGTCCGACCTCGAAGGGGTCGCGGACTTCCTGTCAAGCCAGGTCCCCGAGGTGAAGTTCCGGGTGGCGCACGGACAATTGGCGGCGGGAGAACTCGAAGACATCATGACCGCCTTCTACGAAGGCAGGTTCGACGTCCTTCTGGCCACCACCATCGTCGAGAGCGGGATCGATGTTCCCACCGCCAACACCCTCGTCGTTCACCGTGCGGACATGTTCGGACTCGCCCAGCTCTACCAGATCAGGGGACGGGTCGGTCGTTCGAAGCAGCGCGCCTATGCCTACATGACGACCAGCGCCCGCAAGAAGATGACCGAGGGCGCGCAGAAGCGGCTCAAGGTTCTCCAGTCCCTCGATACCCTCGGCGCGGGCTTCACCCTCGCGAGCCATGACCTGGACATCCGGGGGGCGGGCAACCTTCTTGGTGAGGAGCAATCCGGCACCGTCAAGGAAGTCGGCGTCGAACTCTACCAGCACATGCTCGAGGAGGCGGTGGCGGAGATGCGGGACGGCGAGGCCGCGTCCGAGGCCTGGTCGCCGTCCATCAATATCGGGACAGCGGTTCTGATCCCCGACACCTATGTCTACGACCTCGATGTCAGGATGTCCCTTTACAGACGGCTTTCCGACGCGAAATCGAAGGAAGAGATTGACGCCTTCGCCGCCGAACTCATCGACCGCTTTGGCCCGATGCCCCGCGAGGTCGAGGCGCTTCTCGATATCGTGGGTATCAAGGCCCTGTGCCGCAGGGCCGAGGTTGCCAAGATCGACGCGGGGCCGAAAGGGGCCGTGGTGACGTTCCGCGAGCGTTTCCCCAACCCCGGCGGGCTCGTCCAGTACCTCTCCGAGACGCCCTACGACATGAAGTTGCGCCCGGACCAGAAGCTTGTCTTCAAGCAGACCTGGCCCGACGACAAGGCTCGCCTGAAGGGCTGCCGCCGCCTGCTGAACGTGCTCGTTGAAATCGCCGAGGCGGAAAAGGCTGCCGCCTAGGCGATGATCGACGCCTTACGGGCCGCAACGAGTTCGGTGTGGAGCTTCGCGAAGGTTTCCGCAGGCGGTTCGTCGCCCGCCACGCAGGACACTTGCCGCGCAGTGAGCAGAACCGGGGAGGGCTCCTCTCCGAACTTGAGGTCCTCGATGAGGGTCTGCATCGTTCGCATGGTGCGGCGGGCGTAGAACTTGTCCGCAAACGGCATGGCCACGAAATAGAGGTTCGGCCGCGGACGGTGGACCAGCTCCGCCGGCGAGATCGCCATGCTCATATAGACGCCGGCCTCGGCGATGTCGTTCTCGGATGCAGGATCGTCCGAACTGATCTCGATCAGGCCGTAGGCCATTTCGTCGCCCCGCCGCCGGTGCTCTTCCAGGATTGCCATGAAGCGGTCGTAGTTGATCGCCTGGGAGGGTTCGCCGTTGTCGGTGAGGGTCGCGCAGGCAAGCGCGTTGCGGAGGGTCCTGACGGTCCTGAAACGGGTGGACGCCGCATCGAGGACGTCGAGAACCTCGAGCACCTCTTCGGGGCGCGCAAGAAGGTCCGCGCCCGCGGTCATCCAGTGCTGTGCCGTTTCGTCGGTCCACTCGTTCGAAAGGACGGCGACGGGGATGTCGGAGAGGTCGCTCTGCCGGCGGATCAGTTTGAGAACGGGGATCCTGAGTTCCCGCTGGTCCCCCACATTGAGGAGGAGGGCGCTGGCCTGTCCCGCCTCCAGCATTCGCAGGGTCTGACCCGACGAGAGGGCCCCGACGAGCTGCCGCCTCGTAGTGCCTTGGATGATCGGGAGGATTTCAGGAGCGGGCTGGGCGAGGAGGACGCACGGACCCGAGTTAGGCTCGGGCTCGAGCCCTTCCATCAGGTGTCCCATTTTCGCCAGCGCTTCGAACCTGACGGCCGCCGCCCTGACAAGCGAAGCGCGGTGGGCCGCGATCTTCAGGGCCCTGACGAGGCCGCCGAGGGTACCCGGGAAGAGACGGAACAGGAGAACATCCGAGGCAAGGCCCCGCGGGATCGGATCGGTGGGGGCGATCACGGCCACGATCGGCACGCCATCCGCCCGGCTCCTGGCCTCGTTGATCGCGGCGAGGGGGCGGGGCTCTTTCCTGATATCCACCAGGGCCACGAGCGCGCGGCCCGAGACGGGCACGGGCAGTCCCTCCCGGATCAGCGCTTCGCGCCAGGCCCTGGTCGATGCCGATGAGCCGAGGAGCCTGACCGTGGTCGGCGCGCGTTGTCCAAGCTCCATCATCCCGAGTCGCTTTCGTCGCGCGAGGCCATCTGCAGGTTTTCGAGGCAGACATCGCCCCGTTCGCGGTCGAGGAAAAGGCCGGAAAGCGCGCGTTCCTGGTAACAGGGAAGGGCCGCGAGAAACTCCTGGGGCCGTCCCCATGGACCGATCTCACGGTAGAGGAGGGCGGTTTGCGGGCCGACGAACCTCCAGTGCCAGGGCTCGAAACTGTCCTTGGCCGGAAGATAGGTATTGCCTGCCGGGAACGTCAGGATGAAGCCGTACTGCCAGGCCTTCTTCTCGAAGCAGGCGTAGGAGCGGTCCGTCGCCCGCATGAAACGCCCGTTGACGTCAATATCGGCGGCGAGCCCCAACTGGTGTTCGGACGTTCCCGGGTCCGCGACGGTGCCCCTGGCCTCGTTGATGCGGAACAGCGAGACCTGCGTTGCATGGCTTCGGTAGGCGGAGCGAAGGCTCATCCTTTCGCCGGGAGCCTTGCAGGCCGCCATCAGCTCGCCCAGCGCATCGGGCATCGTGGTTCCGTCGATCTTCGCCAGGCGGAGCTGCATCTCCTCCCGGTCCGGCGCCTTGGAAAGCGGGATGGCATAGTCCTTCGCCGCAACGAGGTCGGGCGGGATATAGCCGCTCTCCAGCGGAAACTGCGGGGAGACCGGGCGGTTCACGTCGAACAGCCGGTCACGGCTCCGGTTGGCGCCATAGCGCTTCGCCCCGAAGGCGTCGCGGAAAAGCTTCCGCATATGCTGGTTGAGCGCTTCCGCCTCGGTCAGGCGGCCCTGCTTCTCGTAGATGCCGGAGAGCAGCCGGATATAGAGACTGAGTTCGGGATTGTTGGATCCCTTGTCCCGCTCGGCGGCGTGGAAGACGCTCTTGTAGAGGTCCTCGGCGTCGGAGAGGCGGTCGATGCGTTCGTAGATGGGCGCAAGGAGGAGGGCGACCTGCACCGTGTCCTCGTGCCCGACCCCAAGATACTGGGTCCGTGCCCGGTGGGCGAGGGCGAGAAGACCCGCCGCAGCGTAAGAGCCGTCGTCCTCCATGGCGTAATACCCGCCGAGTTCCGTCATCGCCTCGGCTGCCGCGAGCACCTTGTCTTGCGCACCGTCGATGTTCACGCCTCTCCCGTTTGCGGGCACGGCATCCTCGAAGGCGGGCCGGAA
>CAZAFU010000103.1:0-7041 GCA_964484475.1 uncultured Caulobacterales bacterium
CTCAGCAACCTGACAGGTGTCGCCGCCGCGGTGATGCGGATGGGCCTCTTCGTCAACCAGAACATCATCCTCGTCCTGATCGGGCTGGCAGGCATCGTCCTGGGTCTGACCGTCCTTTTCAGGACCCCTGCCCTTGCCGACGCCGCCTACCGCGCAGGCCACAAGGTGCCGGCGCTCGGCTCTTTCCTCCGGGCGAGGGAGCGGGCGCGGTGGGCCCGCTCGATGCATCTTGCCCTCAAGTCGGGGGTCACGCTCCTCAGGGCGAGTGAGCTGTCCGCTGACGCCGTACCGGAGGGCACCTTCCGGCGTTCGATCAAGGATGCTGGCCGGTCGTTGAGGTCGGGGGAGACCATCGACGATATCTTCCGGCGTGCGGGAACGCTGTCGGAAATCGACCTTGGCCTTCTGAAGGCGGGTCAGAAGTCCGGTGAGCTCGCCCCGATCTTCGGCCACATCGCGGAACGCTACGAAGCCGAGGTGCAGGAGACGCTGAAGCGGGCGACGGCCCTCATCGAGCCTCTCGCCATCGCGTTCGTGGCTGTCCTGATCGGGCTTATCGCCTTCGCGCTGATGAGTGCCCTATCGGGCGTCTACGAACAGGTCGGATGATGGCCCGGTCCCGCGGTTTTTCGGTCCTCGAAATGGTCGTCGCGATGGCCATTCTCGCAGCCGTGCTCGTGCCGATGCTGACACTGCAGAACCAGCTCCTTTCGAACTTCATCCGCTATGACGACGCGTTCGACAGGATGACACTGACGCGGAACGCCCTTGCGGTGCTGGAGGACGTCAACCCGGTCGAGACTGATCGCGGCAGCATCGCGATGACCGAAGACATCACCCTCTTCTGGACTGCGACGCCGGTTTCATCGGAACACGCCAATGCCCTTGGCGATGGCACCAGGGGAAGTTTTCGCGTGCAGCTCTTCCTCGTCGAAGGCGAGCTGAGGGCCGCCGACGGGCGGCGGGTGACCGGGTTCTCCTACGAGACCCTCGGCCACCGCCAGACCGGAAACTCCGACCCCTTCGGGGGGTGAGAGCTTCACCCCGCGATAGCAGGGCTTATTGCTGCGCGACGCGGACTTCTTCCGTGCCGGAATGGATACGGCGAAGAACGTCAGACGCGGAGTTCTCAACCAGGACGTCGAGAAGCTCTTCGCGGCACTGACGCTCGATGCGGAGGGACGAGGCCGTCCTGACCGGGGCGCGGCAGGCCCTTTGCGCGCTGGCTTCCAGGGTGGCGTAGACGCGCTCCGCACCCCTGTCGGTTTCGAGCATCCAGGTTTCGATCTCGACACTGACGTCTTGCGCGGTAGCAGTGGAGAAAAGGGCGGCGGCGGAAAGGAAAGGAAGGGCGATCTTTTTCATGGCTTGCGCATCCTGCTCTGGGAATCGGTCCGTATACATCGGCGTGTCCTGCCGACGGGGGCCGGTTAGACGCCAAAGATGACGGGAACAAGGCAGTTCGGTTGCAGTGCAGCAAAACTCAGCGATCGGAGTGAGAATGCAGGAACAGATCGGTCTTTGACTGATCGGGGCGATATTCCGCCCCTGAAGGACCGGGCGTAGGTGGAAACGGCCCGGCATGGTGGCCGCGGGATGAAAGCCGCTTGATTCTCAGGGCGGGCGGGGGCCTAATCATGCTGCTATGCAGCATGAATTCCACCAACTCCGACGCCTGCCCCCTTATGTCTTCGCCGAGGTCAACCGGATGAAGGCGGCTGCCCGGGCCCAGGGGCGGGATGTGATCGATCTTGGGATGGGCAATCCTGACCTGCCCACCCCGGGTTTCGTGATCGACAAGCTTTGCGAAGTCGCCCGTGATCCCAAGGCGCACAGGTATTCCGCGAGCCGGGGTATCGACGGGCTGCGCCGCGCCCAGGCCCGCTATTACGCCCGAAGGTTCGGCGTCGATCTCGACCCCGAAACCGAGGTCATCGCGACACTGGGTTCGAAGGAAGGCTTCGCCAACATGGCGACGGCGATCACGGCCCCCGGCGATGTCGTTCTGGCCCCGAACCCGTCCTACCCGATCCATGCTTTCGGCTTCATCATGGCGGGGGGTGTCATAAGGGCCGTTCCCGCCCAGCCCACCGAAGAGGTCTTCCGCGAAGCCGAAAAGGCGATCCACTACTCCGTTCCCAAACCGATTGCCCTTGTCCTCAACTACCCGGGCAACCCGACGGCCATGGTCGCCGAGCGTGCCTTCTATGAGGAGGCCGTGCGCTTCGCCCGCAAACACGAGATCATCCTGCTTTCGGATCTGGCCTATGCGGAAATCGCCTTCGACGACGATGCCCTCCCCTCCTCGATCCTGGAAATCGATGGGGCGAAGGATGTCGCGGTGGAATTCACCTCGATGTCGAAGACCTTTTCCATGGCCGGCTGGCGCATGGGTTTCGCGGTCGGGAATGCCCGGCTGATCGGCGCTCTCGCCCGGGTCAAATCCTATCTCGACTACGGCGCCTTCACCCCGATCCAGGTGGCCGCGATCGCCGCTCTCGACCGGGCCGAGGACTGCGCGGCGGAGGTCCGCGCGGTCTACAAGCGGCGCCGGGACGTGCTGATCGAGAGTTTCGCCAGGGCCGGGTGGGAGCTGCCCTGCCCCCGGGCGAGCATGTTCGCCTGGGCTCCGGTCCCCGAGGGGTTCGGCGGGGATAGCCTCGCCTTCTCGAAAGCCCTTCTCGAACAGGCCGGTGTCGCCGTGGCACCGGGGATCGGCTTTGGCGAACGTGGCGAGGGCTTCGTCCGGATTGCCCTCGTCGAGAACGAACAGAGGATCAGACAGGCCGCCAAATCGGCGCAGAAGCTCTTTCGCGGCTGAACCGGTCATTCGCGCTTCGGCCCCGCGAGCGTGACTTCCGTGAAGCCCGCTTCCGTTGCCGCAAGACCGAGAGCCTTCCAGTGGCGTTGGCGAAGCCTTTCCTCGGCCGTGCGCGTGGCAAGGTGGATGGTCAGGGGTCCGCAAGGTTCGCCCTGCAACTTCGAACCGGCGAGGTAGGAGCTGACGACCCCTCGGTCGGTGAGACCTTCAAAGATATCGAAGAAGCCCCTGAACCGCTCGTCCGGAGGCTCGGGCTGGGGAAGCGGCTCTCGGGTCGTGCGGGTTTTCGAAGCCGCGAGGAGGGCCTCGGCGTTGCCCGCGAGATCGGGGGTGTCCGCGCTGGTTGCGAACCATCCGAACCACCCTGCCCTGTCGCGAAGTTTGGGGTTCTCCGCCGCGATCGCGAGGGCAAGGACCGCTGTGTCGCCGTGGCGGCGCTGCGCCCAGGCGAAGAGTTTCCGGCCGCGCGAGCGGCCGAGGATGGTCTCCGCAGTCGCGGCGATGGCCGCCTCGCGTTCTTCCGTGTGGGAAGGGAGCGCCGCGAGCGGCCGGTGCAGCCTCCCTGCAAGGCGAAGGTCTTCCGAGGCCGGATCAACCCCCGGCTTGTCTTCGCCGACGTGACGAACAGGGGTATGAGATGGAGGGTTTCTTGTGGGGCGCTCATCTGCGGGCGCCCGGGCGCTCTCTTTTGGCGGCTCTTCACACCACTCCTTGGCCGCATCGCTCCGGTAGGACCGCAGCACAGCTTCGGTATGGCCCATCTCGGCAAGGATATTCGGAACTTTCAGGAGGAAGGGTTTGAGGTCGATAGCGCCCTCCGGCAGGGGCCGGTTGCGGCGGTCGTACCGGCGCATGATGAAGCCCTTCTCCTCGAGGCCGGCCTTGAGGCGGCGCAGGGTGCTGTCACCGAGATCGAGAAGCGTCCGCAGGCGCGCCGCGCCGGGCCAGACGCAGGTCTGCCCGGCCGAGGTTCCCGAGATATCGAGATGAGCCAGCAGCGCGGCCATCAGGCAGCGCTCGCTCGGCGTCAGCTCGCCCGCCGTCCCGAGGGCCAGGGCCTTGTCGATCATCAGGCGGTTCAGATCCGGGATGGGATCATCGACCGCGCAGGCGCGGCGGGAGGCTTCATACCCCTCGCTTCGCCTCGCCCAGCCGGGCTTCAGGCATGGTTCTCCTGTCATCGCGCGCGTTTTCTCCGGCGCGGAGGCATAGATATCCCGTTGCGCGAATCGCGCTCGGGGCTTGCTCGTTCGGACGGAGAAGGCTATGCATAGGGTGTCAAGCGAATGCAGGGGCCTTCGGGTTCCGCTGAAGAGCCCGGCCATTGGCCGGGTTTTTCTTTGCCTCGTCTCCGGTCCTTTCCTCGTTTTGCCGTTGTCGGCGTTCAGAATAACGTGCCCCGCATGGGCGGGGATAAGTTAGCAGAGCGACGATTCTCCGAGAGAGTCGACTGATGCTGCCGCATCGCCGCAATGTTGCACTTTTTCGATTGTGCATTCCGAAATAGCAACATATGGGGTTAACGGAAGGTTAACCCCTACTCGCCGACAGCAAACCGCATTAAGGCTTGGGAAAGCGGAGGTGTGATGGCGGATTTCAGTGCTGCAACCCGGCGGGTCGGAAGACTTCAGGAACGTTCGGCCAGTCTTCTGGATGCGATGCGCGCGCAGCTTGTCACGGAGGGGGGTCAGAAGGTTCTCCCCCTGAGGTTTTCGATCAGGCAGGCCGCGAAGATGGTCGGCAAGTCCGACATGACGATCCGGCGCGCGGAAGAAGCCGGCACCCTGCCCCCCCCCGAGAAGCGGGAAAGCGGGCATCGCGTGGGTTTCACCCTCGAGGACATCAACAACATGCGGGATGTCTTCGGGACCCGGCCCCATCGGGCCGAAAGCGACCCGCCCCTCATCCTTGGCGTGCAGAACTTCAAGGGCGGGGTCGGCAAGTCCACGATTGCGGTTCATGCCGCCCAGTACTTCGCACTCCAGGGATACCGCGTCCTTCTCGTCGATGCCGACCCCCAGGCCAGTTCGACGGGGTTGTTCGGCTACAATCCCGAGACGGAAATCGAGGAAGAGGAAACCCTCCTCCCCTTCCTCGAGCCGGGTGGTCGGGACGGTATCAGCTATGCGATCCGGAAGACCTACTGGTCCGGGCTGGATCTCATCCCTGCCTGCCTCGGGCTCTATAACGCGGAGTACCACCTGGCATCCACCGGGGCCGGGACGGACAGGTTCGAGCGGTTGCGCGGCGGGTTGCGCGAGGCTGCGGAGCGTTACGATATCGTGGTCCTCGACCCGCCCCCTGCCCTCGGCATGATTTCGCTGAACGCCCTTCGTGCGGCCAATGCCCTGCTGATTCCTACCCCACCCTCCTCGATCGACTATGCATCGACAGTGTCCTTCCTGCGGATGTTGAGTTCGGTGCTCGAGACCATGGAAGAGCACGGCGCCGCCATGGACTACCAGTTCGTGCAATTGCTCGCGACCAAGGTCGACGAGAACAAGTCCGCCCATCACGACATGCGCGACGCCATGCGCGAGATGTTCGCCGGCGATATCCTGATGACCGCGCTCCTGGACAGCTCGGAGTTCGATAATGCTTCCGTGGAGATGCGGTCGGTCTATGAATATGACGGCCCGTCGAACCGGACCTATCGTCGTTGTCGGGCGAATCTCGACAGGGTCATGGGTGATCTCGAGCTTGCCGTGAGAAGCACCTGGCCCAGTCACGCTTCACGGTTGAGGAAGGAGGGCGTGGCATGATGTTCAACGCGTTGAACGTTCCGAGGAGGTGCATAGTGGAACCGATGACCTATCGAGCGGTTCATGATAGCTTCGAGCCCTCGGCTACAAAAAGCGCCCCGGCATTGCAAATTGTTGTAATGACGGGGATTTTTGCCGTTCAACGCGTTGAACGGCTCTGCGGAGGTTTTCATGGCGCGTAGAAAGACGATTCTCAAGGACGCTGTAACGGCTGCCCGCGATGCCACCCCGGCACAGGACGACAAGAAGCCTGCGCCCCGCCTCAATCCCCTCGCCCAGCGCGAAGGGGCGCTGGCTGACATCGCCCAGGGGCGTGTCCGGGATGTCCGGCTCCGCATGGTCGATCCGAAGGTCTGCCGGATGTGGGACAAGCACAACCGGATCTACGACCTCCTCACCCGTGAGAACTGCGAGGACCTGATCAACTCGATCCGGGCCCAGGGGAAGCAGGAAATTCCCGCCCTCGTCAGGCGCCTGAAGAACGATCCGGAGGGCCACGAATACGAGGTCATCTCCGGCGCCCGCAGGCATTTCGCGGTCAGCTACCTTCGGGAGGAGGAGAACAGGAAGGAGATCTACTACCTCATCGAGGTCCGTGATCTCGAGGACGAGGAGGCCTTCCGCTACGCCGATCTCGAGAACCGGGGCCGCCAGGATATCTCCGATTACGAGCGGGGCCGCGAGTATCTCAAGGCCCTCGACGACTATTATGGCGGGAACATGACCCGCATGGCCCAGCGGATGGAGGTCTCCAAAAGCCTCCTGTCGAGCTACATGTCGATCGCGCGCCTGCCCACGGAGGTGCTCGATGCCTATGGCGATCCGCGGGAGATCGCCGTCCGCCACGGCCAGCAGCTCAACCCGCTCCTCAAGGGGGAGGCCCGGAGCGCATTGCTGAGCCGTGCGAAGGAGATCGCAAGGGAGCAGGAGCGCGCCCGCGAGATCGGTGGCGCATCGCTGATGAGCGGTTCGGAGGTCTTCAAGCTCCTCAAGCAGGGGGCAAAACCCTCCAAGCCCCGGTCCTCGAAACCGGCGGCCAGCGAGGCAGGGCAGGGGGCCTTCCTCACGGCGAAGATCGAGGGCAGGCTACTCAGGATTGCGATCGACCTCGACCGGGACCCAAGTCCCGAAGAGGTCGCGGGCGCCGTCAGGCGGGCCTATCAGCGCATGCGCTGATTACTCCGTAGGCGGAGTGTCCCGGTTGAAGAGGAACAGGACCCGCACGCCCTCACGCGAGGCCAGCCTGTCACCGATCAGCCTCGGCGGGTAACGCCATTTCTCGACGGCCGTCACCGCCGCCTCGGCCAGGCAGGCCGACGAGGCGTTGACGACATCGGTTTCCGTCACGAAGCCGGCAGGATCGTGGGTGATTTCGAGCTCCACGCGATAAGGAGCTGCCGCCGGATCAAGGGCCTCGAGGCAGGCAGGCCGCACCTCGGGAGACACCCTGTACAAAGG
>CAZAFU010000103.1:7132-9971 GCA_964484475.1 uncultured Caulobacterales bacterium
TTCCGGCACGCTGTCAAATCGGGCGGCACCATTCTGTGATGTCCGCGGCGGTTGACAGCGCTCACAGCGAAGAGCAGCAATGTTGACAAGCGCCGATTTGACCCTTCAGCTTGCGGGGCGCTCGACAAGTGTCGCTAAAGCGAAGGGTGCGTGAGTCGAACGGAGGTGGACCTTCGGACCGATTCGGCAATGGCGCACTTCTCGCTTTCCCCGCTCGCCAAGGTCACGCCGGCGCTCCGTTGATGGAGTGTTCGATGAGCCTTGTCCTGTCAGAGCCTGAGTGTTTCCGCCCCGTTCCCGCCGTCGCGCCCGTTGCGCGAATGCCGCGTGCGCGTTCGGTGGGCGACGTCTCGATGGCTATCGCTGACACCTGGCGGTCGAAAGGCGGCAGCGTCCTTTTGGGTGAAGTGCTACGTCTACGGATTGTCGGCAACCACACGGGGCCTGCCGTCCTGGTGCTGGGCGGTATCTCTGCCGGGCGGTTCGTCGCGGCGCAGGATGACGGTTGGTGGCAGCGCCTTGTCGGGCCGGGGAGGGCGGTGGATACGGACCGTTTTCGCGTCATCGGCGCCGACTATCCCCCCGAGACCCTGCGGGACGCAGCCGATCTCTGCCCTGAGGATTTCGCACGCCTGCTCAAAAGCGCCCTGTCGAACGCGGGCATCGAGCATCTGGGTGGTCTGATCGGTGCCTCCTTCGGGGGGATGATCGGTCTCGCCTTTGCTCGTCTCTTTCCCGAAACGGTCGAGAAGGTTTCGGTTCTCTGCGCGGCTCATCGCCCCTCGCCGATGGGAACCGCCCTGCGCCACGTGCAGCGGCAGATCCTCGAGCTGACCTGCGGGACGAACCGCGAAGCGGATGGGGTCGCGCTCGCCCGCCAGCTGGCCATGACCACCTACCGGTCGGAGGAGGAGTTCGACCAGCGGTTCGCACCGGGCTGCGAGGATCTCGCCTCCTATCTCGGCCACCAGGGCAAGCTTTACGGAGGGAAGGTTTCGGCCGCGCGCTACCTGACCCTTTCGGCGGCTGTCGACCGGCATGCGGAGAACCCTTCGGATATCGGGGTGCCGGTGCAGGTCATCGCGGCGGATACGGACCGGTTGGTTCCCCTCGCGCTCACCCAGGAGCTGGCTTCGGGCCTGCCGCGGCTTTCGGGCTTTCACGTCCTGCGCTCGCGTTACGGTCACGACGCCTTCCTGAAGGAATGCAGCGCCATCGCGCCGCTTCTCCGCCGGTTCGTTTCGTGACCGAAAGGGGAGGCGGGAGGGAGGCCACAACCCTTGCAACGGCAGGCGTGGCCGAAGACCGGGCGCACCGGGCGGTGGCGCCGCCACTGGTTCTTTCCACGACATTCGCCTGGGAAGATCACGAGGAGAAACCGGCCTATGACTACGCACGCCGCGACCACCCGAACCGCACGCAACTGACCGACGCTCTTCTGAAACTCGAAGGCGCCGCCGCCGGGACGATCGTACCTTCCGGGCTTGCTGCGGTGAATCTGTGCCTGGAGCTCGTCAAACCGGGCGAGCGCGTGGTCGCTCCCCATGACTGCTATGGCGGCACCCACCGGCTCCTTTGCGCAAAGGCTGCACGCGGACAGTTCGAAGTCGTCTTTCCCGACCTCGCCGACCGGGACAAGCGCCGCGCGGCCCTGGGGGATCGAACGCGGCTCGTGATCGTTGAAACGCCTTCGAACCCGTTGATGCGGCTTCTCGATATCGAGGCGGTGGCCGGCGATGCCCGTCGCGCCGGTGCCCTGACGGTCGCGGACAACACCTTCTTGTCGCCAGTCCTGCAAAACCCGATCGCCCTCGGTGCGGATGTCGTCGTGCATTCGAACACCAAGTTCATCGCCGGGCACAGCGACGTCGTCGGCGGGGCCGTTCTGGCTGCGAAACGGGACCTCGGCGAAGAGCTGTCATGGTGGGCCAACTGTACCGGCGCCCACGGACCGGCCTTCGATTCCTGGCTGACCCTGCGGGGGCTACGAACCCTCGGGCTCCGCATCAGGGCGCAACAGGAGACCGCAAACCGACTGGCAGAATGGTTGGCGAACGATCCGCGGATCTCGGCCGTGCATTTCCCGGGGCTGAAGACCCATCCGGACCATGCCCTTTCGAAACGGCAGCAGAAGGGCCCCGGGGCGGTGCTCAGCGCGGAACTCGCCGAAGGCCTGTCGCTGCCGCGTTTCCTCGGGGCCCTTCGCATTGTCACCCTCGCCGAGAGCCTCGGCGGCTTCGAAAGCCTGATTTCGGTTCCCGACACCATGACCCATGCCGGGATGGACGAGCAGGCCCGCCGTGAAGCGGGCATCACGCCGGGGCTATTCCGCCTCTCCGTCGGGCTCGAGGACGCGGACGACCTCCAGGAGGACCTCGAGCGAGCGCTCGCGGCGGCGAGTCTGTCACCCTGAAGACACAGGAAGTGTCACAAAGCTGCGCGCGCGACCTCCAGAACGGCAACTTCTGCTCACCCGGGCTTGTCAGGTAGTAAGTTCTGCTTCACATCTGTGCGGTAGAGAGAGAATGTGCACCCGCCACAGCGGTCATGGGAAAGAGGACCAGCACGATGCGACAAAGCGAGACACGCCAAAGCCAGCCAGGCCGACCGGTTCGCCGGGGTGAGGGGGCAGCGAAGAACGCCATTTCTCTTTCGAAACAATCCAAGGAACGCCGCCCGAACGGCAATGCCTTCGGGTCTTTCCTCGGCGCCGCGCCCTAAGCGCTCGCCGCTTCGATCATTCTGTCCAAGGCCCTTTCCAGCGCGTCTTCGAGTTCGCCGGTCAGTGTTCGGCGAAGATCCTCTTCCAAGGCGCGCGCGCGCGGAATGACTTCGCCAT
>CAZAFU010000104.1:0-9958 GCA_964484475.1 uncultured Caulobacterales bacterium
AGACGGGGCACGCCCGCTCGCGCCTGATCGCGGAGAAGACCGCAGCCGTGCCCGGCGAGACCCTGTGGCTCGCGCTGGCGCAGGAGCTCGACGAGGGCTGGCACGTCTACTGGAAGAACCCCGGGGACAGCGGCCTGCCGCTGGTGCTCGACTGGACCCTTCCCGAGGGCTTCGAGGCCGGGGAGATCGGCTATCCGCTGCCCCACCGCCTGCCCCTCGGCCCGCTGACCAATTTCGGCCATGAGGGCACGCCCCTCTTCATCGTACCGATCGAGGTTCCGAGCGACGCCCCCCTCGGCGAGAGCGTCACTTTCGATGTTTCGGCGGAATGGCTGATCTGCCTCGATGTCTGCATCCCCGAAAGCGCCGATCTTTCGCTGGCCATGCCGGTCGCGGCGAGCGCCGGGGAAGCGGCCGGGAATGCCGCGCGGATCAAGGCGGCCCGTTCGGCCCAGCCCGTCGATCTCGGGCTCGATGCCCGTTTCACCGACCAGGATGGCCAGCTCGTCCTGAGGGTCCCCGGTCCTCCCCGGGGGGACACCTATTTCTTCCCCGATTTCGGCGGGATGATCGAACCTTCCGCGCCGCAGCCGAGCCTCAGGTCGGACGGGGATCTCGTCATCGCCCTCACCCCGGGCCTCGACTATCAGGTCGAAAGCCCCGACTTCCTCTCCGGGGTCCTCGTCATCGAGGATGCAGGCGAGGAGATCGGGGTCGTCGTGGAGGCGCGGCGCGACCCGGACGCAGCCCTCGCCCCGGCCTTGCTGGAAACGCTCGAAGAGGGAGACACGCAGCGCCCGGCACCCTCCAATGCGCAGGACGATGGCAATGTCGCCCTCGTTCTCCTCTTCGCTTTCCTCGGCGGCGTGATCCTCAACGCGATGCCTTGCGTCTTTCCCATCGTCTTCCTCAAGGCTGCCGGGATCGCGTCGCTGTCGGGCGCAGAGGCTTCGGCCGTCAGGCGCGATGCCTTCGCCTATACCGCTGGCGTGCTCGTCACCTTCGCGGCGATGGCGGCACTCCTCATGGCCCTTCGGGGCGCGGGCGCGCAGCTCGGCTGGGGCTTTCACCTACAGTCCCCGACGGCGGTCGGCATCTTCGCGGTGGTGGTCTTCCTGATCGGGCTCAATCTTGCGGGCCTCTTTGAACTGGGGACATCGTTGCAGGGAGCCGGGCAGGGCCTCACGCAGAAAAACGGCGCGGCCGGATCATTCTTCACCGGGCTTCTGGCGGTGATCGTCGCCGCACCCTGCATCGGGCCATTCCTTGGCGTGCCGATCGGTTACGCGATCACCGCGCCTGCCGCTCTTGCGCTTCTGGTCTTCGTGGTCCTCGGCCTCGGCCTCGCCGCCCCCTACCTCCTGCTTGCGGCGGTCCCGAGGCTGGCCGGCGCACTCCCCAGACCGGGGGCGTGGATGGTCCGGCTCAAGCAGCTCTTCTCCTTCGCGATGTTCGGGACAGCGGTCTGGCTCGCATGGGTCGTCAGCCTCCAGGCCGGGCCCACCGGGGTTCTCTATCTCGGCATCGCCTTCGTTCTCGCCGGGCTTGCGGCATGGCTCTTCGGCGTGAGCCAGGGCCCGGGAGGCCGGACCTGGCGGGTGGCCGCGGTCGCCGCCCTGATCGGCGCAGCGGTCCCCGTCGCGGCCCTCGAAGCCGCGCCGCCGGCCGCGCTGGCGAGCCCGGGCGGCGCTGTCGAGAAGGTGCCTTATGACGAAGCGCGGCTCGCGGCCCTCCAGGCCGAGGGCGTTCCGGTCTTCGTCGACTTCACGGCGGCATGGTGCGTGACCTGCCAGTACAACAAGCGCGTGGTGCTGGGGACGGAGGCGGTGCAGGCGCTTTTCGCCCGCACGGGCACCGTGCTCATGGTCGCGGACCTCACCAATCCCGATCCTGTCATCACCGCTGCCATCGAGCGGCAGGGACGTAGCGGTGTTCCGCTCTACCTCTATTATGATGGACCGGGCGAGCCGCAGATCCTGCCGCAGATCCTGACAGCGGAGCGCCTTCAGAAAACCTTGGAGAGAAACGGATGATCCTTTCGAGCCTTGCCAGCCTGCTTCTTGCCGCCGCGCCCATTCCCGGCCAGCAGGCACCCGAGTTCAGCGAACCCGCCGCCAGCGGCGAGACCATCAGCCTCGACCAGTTCGCCGGCAAGACCGTGGTCCTCGAATGGACCAATGACGGCTGCCCCTTCGTCCAGAAGCACTACGGCGCGAACAACATGCAGGCCCTGCAGCGCCGTGCCAGCGCCGAGGATATCGTCTGGTTGCAGGTGATCTCCTCCGCCCCCGGAAAGCAGGGCTACGCCGAGGCCGACCGCGCCATCGCGCTCAACCGTGACCGCGATGCCGAGCCCACCTATGTCCTTCTCGATGCCGACGGATCGATGGGCCAGGCCTACGCCGCGAAGACGACGCCCCACATGTTCGTCATCGATGGGGAGGGGACCGTCCGCTACAACGGCGCGATCGACTCGATCCCCACCGCGAACCCGGATGACATCAAGCCTGCTCAGAACTACGTGAGCGCGGCCCTGAAGTCCCTGCGCGAGGGGAACGAGGTGGTCACCAAGGTCTCCAAGCCCTATGGCTGCTCGGTGAAATACGCGGACAGCTGAGAAGCGAGGAGGAACGAGCATGGACCCCACGAAGACAAGCGCGTGGGGTGACCTCGCCGCGCTCGCCGAAACGGACGGGACCACGGACCTGCGCTCGCTTTTCGCAGGCGACCCGAGCCGTTTCGACCGGTTCAGCTTCGAGGCCGCGGGGCTCTTTCTCGACGTCTCCAAGTGCCGGGTCACTTCCGACGTGATGGAAGGGCTCTTCGCCCTGGCGAGGCAGACAGGTGTCGAGCGACGCCGCGAGGCCATGTTCGCGGGCGAACCCATCAACGGGACCGAAGGCCGGGCGGTGTTGCATGTCGCCCTGCGCGACAACCGCGAAGGCCGCTATTCGGTGGACGGCGAGGACCCGATGCCCGCCATCGAAGAGGTCCGCGACCGCATGCGGAGCTTTACGCAGGAAGTGATTTCCGGCGACAGGCGCGGCGCCACGGGCAAGCCCTTGACCACGGTCGTCAATATCGGGATCGGCGGATCCGATCTCGGCCCCGTCATGGTGACCGAGGCGCTACGGCCCTATCACATCGAGGGTCGCTCCGTACACTATGTTTCGAATGTGGACGGCACGCACCTCGCCGAGGTCCTCCGGAAGGTCGATCCCGAGACCACGCTCTTCACCATCGCGTCGAAGACCTTCACCACTCAGGAGACGATGACGAATGCCCATTCCGCGCGGGCGTGGTTCCTCCGTCAGGGGATGAAGGAAGAGGATATCGGCAGGCATTTCGTCGCCCTCTCCACAAACCACGACGCAACCGCCGCGTTCGGCATCGCTGCGGAGAATGTCTTCGGGTTCTGGGACTGGGTCGGCGGGCGCTATTCGTTGTGGAGCGCCATCGGGCTGCCCGTCGCGCTCACAGTGGGATGGGAGACCTTCGAGGACCTTCTTTCGGGTGCGCACGCCATGGACAGGCACTTCGCGGAGAGCCCGCTCGAAGAGAACCTGCCTGTGGTCATGGGCCTCGTCGGTCTCTGGCACCGCAGCTTTCTCGGCATGGAGGCCCTCGCCGTGCTGCCCTACGACCAGTCGCTATCGCGACTGCCGGCCTACCTTCAGCAGGCGGACATGGAATCGAACGGCAAGGGGCGCCGTCTCGACGGCGAGGAGGTCGCCTATCCTACCGGACCCATCGTCTTCGGCGAGCCGGGTACGAACGGTCAGCATGCCTTCTACCAGCTCATCCATCAGGGCACGAGCGTGATCCCCTGCGAGTTCATCGCGCCCGCGGTGTCACATAACCCTCTGGGCGATCACCATGAGAAGCTGCTCGCGAACTTCCTCGCCCAGCCCGAAGCCCTGATGGTGGGGGTCACCGAAGACGAAGCCCTCGCGCAACTCAAGGAGGGCGGGGCGAGCGAGGAGGAGGCGAGAAGGCTCGCGCCCCACAAGGCCTTCCCGGGCAACCGGCCCTCGCTTTCGATCCTGATGGAGAAGCTGACGCCCGAGACCCTCGGTGCACTGATCGCTCTCTACGAGCACAGGATTTTCGTGCAGGGAGCCGTCTGGGGCATCAATTCCTACGACCAGTTCGGAGTGGAGCTCGGCAAGGTGCTGGCGAAACCGATCCTCGCCGAGCTGAAGGGCGAAGCCGACGAAGAGCATGACAGCTCGACTTCCGGCCTCATCGCAAGGATCAGGAGCCTCAGGGCCGGGGTCTGAGGGGTGAGGTTGCCCCCCGGCATGGGCTCCGCTATGCCGCCGCCTTCTTTTTTCCTGAAAGAGGACGCAACATGGTGCAGGACACGCGGCCGGTAGCCATCGTCATGGGGTCGGCGAGCGACTGGCCCACCATGCGCTGCGCCGCCGAGGTGCTCGACGACCTCGGCGTGGGCTACGACGCCCTGATCGTCTCGGCCCACCGCACGCCGGACCGACTCGTGCGGTTCGCGACCGGGGCGGAGGACCAGGGCTATGCGGTGGTGATCGCCGGGGCGGGGGGCGCGGCCCACCTTCCCGGCATGGTCGCTTCGATGACGACGCTTCCCGTCCTGGGGGTACCGGTCCAGTCCAAGGCCCTTTCGGGAATGGACAGCCTCCTGTCGATCGCCCAGATGCCCGGCGGCGTGCCCGTGGGCACCCTCGCCATCGGCGAGGCAGGCGCGAAGAATGCCGGGCTGATGGCGGCTTCGATCCTTGCGCTGGCAGACAGGGATCTCTCGATGCGCCTGAAGAGCTGGCGGCAGAAGCAGACTGACGACGTGCTGGAAGCGCCGCCCACGGACGCTCCGGTCCGATGATTCTCGCGCCGGGATCGACAATCGGAATCCTGGGCGTCGGCCAGCTTGGGCGCATGCTCTGTTCCGCCGCCGCCAAGCTGGGTTTCAGGACGGCGGTCTACGGACCCAAGGCGCCGACTGCGCCCGCAGGACTGGTCACGGACAGGGCCGTCGAGGGCTCCTACGAGGACGACGACGCCGTCCGCCGTTTTGCCCGGGAGTGTGACGTCGTCACCTATGAGTTCGAAAACGTTCCCGCCCGGACCGCTGCCGCTGTGCGCGATGCCGGGGTCCGTCTTGCACCGGGGGCCGAGGCCCTCGCGGCAAGCCAGGAGAGGCTTCGCGAGAAGACGCTCTTCCGCTCACTGGGTATCGGGACCGTGGACCACTGGGGTATCGAGAGTGCGGGTGACCTCGCCGCTGTCCTTCCGGAGGCTGGCTCTTCGTTCCTGAAAACCCGCCGCTTCGGCTATGACGGGAAGGGGCAGCGCGCCCTTCAGGGTACTGAAGACGCCGGAGAGGTCCTCGCCGATCTCGGCGGCGGCCCATGGATCCTCGAGCGCAAGGCCGCTTTCCACCGCGAGGTGAGCCAGGTCGCGGCGCGCTCGATCCGGGGCGAGATCGCGTTCTACGACCTTGTCGAGAACGAGCATCGTGACGGTATCCTCGCACGGAGCATCATTCCGGCCCCCGATCAGGATGGTTTGCGCCCTGAGGCGCAACGCGCCGTGCGAACCGTTCTCGAGCATCTCGATTATGTGGGTGTCCTGACGGTGGAATTCTTCGTCTGCGGCGACCAGCTCCTCGCCAACGAGATGGCACCGAGGGTCCACAATTCCGGCCACCTCACCCATGAGGCCTGCGCCACCTCGCAGTTCGAGCAGCATATCAGGGCCGTCGCCGGCTGGCCGCTCGCGGACTGTTCGACCCGCGTGCCCTCCGAAATGCTGAACCTGATCGGAGCGGAGGCGGACGGCTGGGCCGACCTCGTGGCGGACCCCGAATTGAGCCTCACCCTCTACGGCAAGCGCGAGGCCCGGCCCGGCCGCAAGATGGGCCATGCCGTCAGGCCGCTCGGGACTTCGGGCTAGTAGGCTGCCCTGCGGAAGGGCATGGTCAGGAGCCCGAAGATCATCGCGGCGATCCCCCAAAGGAGCGCAAAGCCCGCTGCTGCGTAGCCGGCCCCGACCGGGGTCGCGGGGATCGCCAGAGCGTAGCCCTCGAGCGTGCTTTCCGCGACACCGCGATCGACGTTCCGTGCAAGGTAGATCGGCCTGCGCCAGTCATCGGCCCTCTGCAGCTCGCGCAATTGCGCGCTGTAGCGCTCATGGGCGGCGACATCCTCGGCCCGGCCGAGGCAGGACATCGAGCCTTTTTGACGCTGGTCCGCAAGGCAGAAGGCCAGGGCGTCCTCCCGGCTCATGTCCGAGCGAAGGGCGTCCTCGTCGAAACGGGCGACGACCTCTTCGAGCCTGTCCACCCCGCCCTTGAGGTTCTGCATGTATTGCTGGGTGAATTCCGGTGCCTGGCTGGTCCCGACGGCGCCGAGAATGCCGATGAGCAGCGAGAGAATGCGGACCATGGGACCCCCTGTCCTGACCTTGCGGCCAGTTAAGCATCTGCGGCGGGGAGCCGCAATCGCGGGGGGCTGCGCGCGCCGGTTTGAGAAAGCGGTTCGGGACGGCTAGCCTTCCCGGCATAGTGATACCCAGGGAGTGCCTGTCACCGTGATCCGTAACCTCCGCCGCCCGTCGCTTGTCGCGGCCCTCGCCTCAGCCTGTAGCCTCACTGCCATCGCCGTCGCCCAGGACCCGCCGATCGTCCAGCCCGGCGCGCCCGGCCAGAAGGCGAAGAACCTGAGTGCGGACGACGCGGTGAAGGTGGCAAGCACGCGCTACACCAAGGCCGATGCCGAGTTCATGCAGATGATGATCCCCCACCATCAGCAGGCGGTCGAGATGGCGGAGCTTGTCGAGGGACGGACCAACAATCCCGAGATCGTCGAGATCGCCGGGCGCATCGCGGCCTCGCAGGATGACGAGATCGCCTATATGCGCGGCTGGCTCGAGGAACGCGGCGAGCCGGTCGAAGCGCCGATGATGGACCATGGCGCCATGTCGATGGCCGACCATCGCAAGATGATGGACGAGCATTACGCGGCCATGGGCATGGCGACCCGGGACCAGATGGAGCAGCTCGCCGCGGCCGAGGGCGTCGATTTCGACCGGATGTTCCTTCAGCTGATGATCCCCCATCACGAAGGCGCGCTGCGGATGGTCGATGACCTCCTCGATACCGAAGGCTCCGCCTACGACCCCGCCTTCTACGAGTTCGTAGGCGGGATCGTTGCCGACCAGGAGGCCGAGATCACGAAGATGGACCTCCTGCTCGCGAACCTCTCCGAAGACGGACGGGTCGGTCTGGAGCCCGGCTTCCGCGATGCCGGCGAGGCGGCGATGAACATCAGCCTCGTCGCGGCCCTGCCGAAGCCGAAGGGCTTCTTCGACCCGGCGAACCCGTCCAACCTGCCACCGGTGGTCGAGGCCGATGAAGAGAATGACGGCGAACGCGATCCCGAGGACGACGCGGAGGACGCGAAGACCGAATGGGGCGAACGCTGGCCGCTGCTGAGCTTCTGGAACACCGACATGGCATTCTCGGGCGACATGCTCGTCGCGGGCAACTACCATGGCTTCAACATCTACCGTCTGGGTGAGGACGGCATTCCCTCGCTCCAGAGCTCCGTTGTCTGTCCAGGCGGGCAGGGCGACGTCTCGATCGTCGATGACCTCCTCATCATGTCGGTGGAACAGACCCGGGGACGTGTCGACTGCGGTCTCGAAGGCATCGACGAGGATGTCAGCGAGGAGCGCTTCCGCGGTCTGAGGATCTTCGATATATCCGATCCCGAACGGCCCGAGCAGGTCGGTCTCGTCCAGACCTGTCGCGGCTCGCACACGCATTCGGTTGTCTCTGCCAATCGCCGCCGCATCGTGGTCTACAATTCTGGAACCGCAGGCGTTCGCGACGAGGAGGAACTTGAGGGCTGTGTCGGCGAGGTGCCGGGCGACGAGCGGACCGCGCTCTTCTCCATCGACGTGATCGAGATCCCCGTTCGCAATCCTTCACGTGCACGGATCACATCGAGCCCGCGTGTGTTCGCCGATGACGAGACCGGCAGGATCGCCGGCCTCTGGCAGGGGGGCGATCACGGCGAGGGAACCCAGCGGACGAGCCGCACCGACCAGTGCCACGACATCACCGTGTTCCCCGCCGCACAGATCGCGGCCGGCGCCTGCTCGGGCAACGGAATCATCCTTGATATCTCCGACCCCCTCAACCCCACCAGGATCGATGCCGTGAGCGATGATGGCTTCGCCTACTGGCACTCGGCCACCTTCAACAATGACGGGACCAAGGTTCTGTTCACGGATGAATGGGGCGGTGGGACCCGGCCACGCTGCCGCGCGTCGGACCCCATGAACTGGGGCGCGGATGCGATCTACGACATCGAGGACGGCAAGCTCTCCTTCAAGAGCTATTTCAAGATCGACGCTCCGCAGACGGAGCAGGAGAACTGCGTCGCTCACAACGGCTCAGTCGTTCCCGTTCCGGGGCGGGACATCTTCGTGCAGGCCTGGTACCAGGGCGGGCTTTCGGTCCTCGACTTCACCGACAGCGCCCAGCCTGTGGAGATAGCCCATTTCGACCGCGGCCCCATCCATGACGAGCGGATGGTGATCGGCGGGTACTGGTCGACCTACTGGTATGACGGCAAGATCTACGGCACCGAGATCATCCGCGGTCTCGACGTCCTCGAACTCGAGCCCAGCACGTACCTGACGGAGAACGAGATCGCCGCCGCGAAGCTCGCCGAGATGGGCGAGACCTTCAATCCGCAGCAGCAGTTCAAGGTGACCTGGCCCGACGTGCCCGTGGTCGCCATGGCCTATCTCGACCAGATCAAGCGCCATGAAGAACTCGACGACGCGACGATCCAGCGCCTGCGGGAGAACCTCGAGGCTGCCGAGGCCGTCCTCGACGATGGCGAGCGGGATCGCGAGCTGGGCCGGGAACTCCAGCGCCTTGCGGGAATGGTCGAGGAAGCGGGAGGCGAGGGCCGCCTCGCCATGCTCGCCGAAACGATGAACGGCATCGCAAAAGAGCTGCGGTGATCGAAAGGCACCCCCTCCCGGCCGGGAGGGGGTTGTCGCCTGATGGCTACGGCTTGTCTGTGACGGGTTCCTGGCCGACGACGTCCGAAAGGACTTTCCACTCGCCGTTCTCTTTCCCCATCACGATGAGAGCCGAGCCTACGAGACCCTCGAAGGGTTTGCCGCGATCCTCGCCGCTCTGACGAACGGCGTAGGTGGCGATGGCGGTGTTCTCGTACTGGTAGAGATGCCCGTTGAAGATCTCGGTGCTGTCGATCCTGAGACCGTTCTCCGTCTGTCGTGCGTCGAGGCCGGCTTTCCCGATCGGCGCGCCGTCCCAGCCATGATACATGTAGGCTTCGGATTGGAGCGGTTGCAGCGCGCGGCTTCGCGCCATGACCCCGTCCGAGATCTTCATGCTGGCTGCGGAGTAGGCTTCAAGAAGGGCGATGACGCCGGGATCTGGCGGATGGGTCCCCCCGAAAGTGACGCCGCCGTCCTCCGACTGGGCATGAGCTGCCGTGACCAGGAAGCTGGCCAGGAAGATACATCTCAACACTGTAGGGAACTCCTCGAAAAGCTGCCTGTGCAGTCTGTTCTTCAGGCAGTGACCCTGACAATGGCCAAGCGCAGCGCGCGTCGTGCCGCTACTGCCCGTCCCGGCGGGCGAGGAAGGCGAGGCGTTCGAAGAGATGGACGTCCTGCTCGTTCTTGAGAAGGGCGCCGTGGAGGGGCGGGATCGCCTTTCTCGGGTCCTTCTCGCGCAGGGTCGCGAGGTCCACGTCCTCCACCATGAGCAGCTTGAGCCAGTCGAGAAGCTCCGAGGTCGAAGGTTTCTTCTTCAGGCCCGGGGTTTCGCGCAGGGCGTAGAACCGGGTCAGGGCCTCACGTACAAGGTCCGCCTTGATGCCCGGATAGTGGACATCGACGATGGCCTTCATGGTTTCCTCGTCCGGGAACTGAATAT
>CAZAFU010000105.1:0-9958 GCA_964484475.1 uncultured Caulobacterales bacterium
AAGCGGGTGGAGCTGTCCGTGGAACCCCAGACCCGGCCGTTTTCGAGATCGAGTTCGAGAAGCGTCATGGTGGGGTCTTCCTTGCCGCCATCATACCAGGCCGCGACCATCGGGTTCCAGAGCTCGTCCACCAGAGCGGGGTCCTTGTTCTCCTTCAGGCTGCCCATGACGCAGGCATGGAAATCATGGTCCTTGCCGACCAGGATGAAGTGGGCATCGTGCTTGCCGGTCTTCATCGCCTCGTAGAGTTCGCTGTCGTTCTTGGAGAAGAAGAAGACCGATTTCGTGCCATCCCGCCGCTCGCCCGTCATGGGCTGGGCGTGCAGGCCCGAGCCGTCGAGGTAGAGCATGCCGGCGCGCGCCTTTTCGAGTTCATCGAAGAACTGCTTGTCGGGGTGGTTTTGCGTCGCGTTGAGATCGACCATGGGATTCTCCGTTTTCTCTCGTCGCCTAGGAAACGGGCCGAGGCGAGATCGGGTTCCGGGCCGTGTCCTCTCCCGGTGTAACCCTTCGCCGCAGCGCGCGAAGATGGGGGCAAGACGCCGAGGGAACGGCCCATGAGCCAAGCTTCTCATCTTAGACTGGTCGATCCGGACAGGGAGCCGGCGCCCCGCCTGCCGACCGATCTGTCTGGCCTCGGCCCGCTCATGGCGAAGGCCCAGGGCGGTGACAGACGGGCCTATAACGAGGTGCTGCGCGCCTGCGAGGCTTGGCTTGGGATCTTCCTCGCCCGCCGCGTCGCTCCCGAGGCGATCGACGATATCACGCAGGAAGCCCTCCTTGCGCTGCACAGGAAGCGCCACACCTACGACCCGGCGCAGCCTTTCGCGCCCTGGTTCGTGGCTATCGCAAGATACAAATGGCTGGACCGCCTGCGCCGGCACTACCGGGCCGCGGAAGTCGAACTCGAGGACCAGGCCAGCGTCGGCAGTCACGAGAGCGGGGTCATCTCGAAGCTGGTTCTCGAGCGGCTCCTCGCCCATATCTCCCCGGCGCAGGCCGAAGCCATCCGCCTCGCCAAGATCGAGGGCTACGCCTTGGCCGAAGTCGCCGAGATGACCGGCCAGTCGCTCTCCTCGGTCAAGGTCCGCATTCACCGCGGCATGAAGAAGATGCTCGACAAGTTGGAAGACACCCATGCGTGAGATGGCAGACGACACTTCCGCCGCAAGCCTGATCGCAGGCCTGACCGACAGCCTCGAACCCGTGCAGCGCAGGCGTCCGGGTCGCGAGGTCCTCGTCCTCCTGGCGGTGCTGGCCCTTCAGCTTGCCGGAACCATGGCCTTTCTCGGGGAAGGCGTGCTGGCGGTCCTCAACCACGATTTCTGGGGAACGCTCGCAAAGCTCGCCATGCTCGGCGGCCTGACCTTCGGCTTCGCCGCGCTCGCGATCCGCAGTCTCGAGCCCACGGCGCCGTCCAACCGGAAACTCGCCATGGTGATGGGCGCCCTTCTCCTCGGGTTCGGTGTCGCGACCCTAGACCGGAGCTTCGGAGGCGGCGTGCTGAACGTCCTCAAACCCGAGGTCGGGGTGCGCTGCACCGTCTCGGCCATCAGCTTCGCCCTGCCGATGTTCTTTGCCCTGACCATGTTCATGCGCAACGCCGCACCGACCCAGCCGAGGCTGAGTGCGGTCTTCATAGGCATCGCGGCCGGGTCCTGGGGCGTCTTCGTCTACGGCCTCCAGTGCCCGTTCCTGAATGTCGGCTATATCGCCCTCTGGTATGGCGGCGCCGTGGCCCTGGTGACGCTGGCGGCATCCCTGCTGCTGCCACGCGTGGCGCGCTGGTAGAGACTTGCCCGCCAAAGGCGAAAGAGGCCGGACTTTCCGGGTCCGGCCATTTTTCAAAGGGGGCCGGGTCAAGCGTCGAAAGCGGCCTCGGTGCTGGCCCGGAGCTCGTCGAGGGTAACTTCGGGAGCGAGCTCGACGAGCTTCAGTTTCCTTGCGGACTTGTCCACGTCGAAAATCGCATGGCTGGAGATGACCCGGTCCACGCAGGCGACACCGGTGAGCGGAAGGCTGCAATCCTTGAGGAGCTTGGCATCTCCGGATTTCGAGACGTGGTCCATCAGCACCACGACCCGCTTGACCCCGGCGACAAGGTCCATCGCGCCGCCCATCCCCTTCACCATCTTGCCGGGGATCATCCAGTTCGCGAGGTCCCCGCCCTGGGAGACCTCCATCGCGCCGAGGATCGACAGGTCGATATGCCCGCCGCGAATCATCGCGAAGCTGTCGGCTGATGAGAAGAACGACGTCTTGTCGAGTTCGGTGATGGTCTGCTTGCCCGCATTGATGAGGTCCGCATCCACCTGGTCCTCGGCCGGGAACGGCCCCATGCCGAGCATTCCGTTCTCCGACTGCAGGGTCACTTCGATGCCCTGGGGGATGTAGTTGGCGACGAGAGTGGGAATGCCGATCCCGAGGTTCACGTAGAAACCGTCCTCCAACTCGCCAGCGGCGCGCTCGGCCATCTCTTCACGGGTCCAGGGCATCAGTCGTCTCCTTCGTCGTTGGGCGCGACAATGGCGAAATTGCGAGGCCCGTCAACGGACAATCTGCACTCCTGCTGTCCCGGAGCCGCCGTGCGGAAAAGCACCGCGGCAGGAAGGCCCGCCGGGGTGTCGGGCGGGGCCGGGAAGCCCTTGGGCTCGGATCCCGCCAGCGGCGCCCCGAACCGGGACTTCCGACGGGCAGGAGGATGTCAGAGCCTTGGGGGAAAGCGGCCTCGTTCTTCGCCTTCCGCTGGCATCGCGGTGGGTCGGACGGGTTGGAAGAGCCCGCCCCCCGCGGGTGCCGGCTCCCCATCGAATGCTCAGGTGGACCGAACCGGCTTCAGGCTGCCCGCACGGTTCGCTGTTCGATCCGTTTTTCCTGCGCGGCCTGGACGATCCGGTCGACATAGATGCCCGGGGTATGGATATGGTCGGGGTCGAGCTCGCCGATTTCGACCAGCTCTTCGACTTCCGCGACGCAGACCTTCCCGGCGGTTGCCATCATCGGGTTGAAGTTGCGGGCGGTCTTGCGGAAGACGAGGTTGCCTTCCTTGTCGCCCTTCCAAGCGCGCACCAGCGAAAGGTCCGCCTTCAGCGCCGTTTCCATGATGTAGCGCTCGCCGTCGAAGGTACGCTCTTCCTTGCCCTCGGCGATCTTCGTGCCGACGCCGGTCTTGGTGTAGAAGGCCGGAATACCGGCGCCGCCCGCGCGGATTCGCTCGGCGAGCGTGCCTTGCGGGTTGAACTCGAGATCCAGTTCGCCGGAAAGATATTGCTCCGCAAACGTCTTGTTCTCACCGACATAGGAGCTGACCATCTTCTTGATCTGCCGCGTCTGGAGAAGAAGGCCGAGGCCCCAGTCGTCCACGCCCGCATTGTTGGATATGGCGGTCAAGTCCTTCGCCCCGCTGTCGCGCAGCGCGATGATGAGCGTCTCGGGAATACCGCACAGGCCGAAACCGCCCGCCATCACCGTCATGCCATCGAAGGTCTGACCTTCGAGCGCTGCTTTTGCATCGGAAAAGACCTTGTTCGCCATCCTGTTGCCTCCGAACCTTTCGATGCCCTCCTCTCGCGGAGAGCGACGGGGGAAGCAAGCCCGCTTACCACGGTGGCGGCACCTCGAGGATCGGGAACGCTGTCTGGGCCTCGTCGCCCTCCAGGCCGTCGCCGGTCTGGTCCCTTCGCGCGAAGTAGGGGGCCGCCCCGCTCTCGCAGCCTTTCGCGAACCCGATGCCCTTGAGGTAGGAGCGGCGCAGGCGTCCGTTGCGATAGGCCGTCCGGATCTCGCGCTCATGGGCGGAGGCACCCGTGGCCCGGCGCACCATGCCACGGAACGGGATGAGGTCCGTGGTCAGGTCGGAAACGACCGAATACGCCTGGTCGTCCACCATCGACATCGCCTGCCTGCGAAAACCCATCGGCGCGTCGAGAACGAGCATGTCCACGTCGCTGCCGACAAGACTTTCCAGCTCGGTCACCTCCGCAGCGATGCCGTCGCAGTTCCTGGGTACCGGTTTTTCGTAGACGTCGAGTTCGGCGAGGACGGGGGGAATCTCCTCGCGCCTGATGTTGATGTCCTCGAGAGGGGCCAGGACGCCTTCCTTGATCCCACCGCGGAATCCCTCGTCCGCGTCATGGGGACGCGTGTGGCAGCCGCCGAGCGCCGCGAGAAGGAAAATACCAAGAACCCACCTGACCATCATGAGAGTCTATCACCCATTCCCTGCAGAGTCGAAATGTTCCCCTCCAGCCAACTCTTTCAGACGAAAGGCGTTCTGCGGCCCCAGCGAAAATTTGAATCACGCCTGCGTGGGAAGGCAACGCTCGACGCTGTCCCGTGTTGGGAAGATGTAGCATTTCCCCGGGAGGATGTATGAAGCTGCTTCTTACAACAACTGCTGTCTCCGCGATGGCGTTTTCTCTGGCAGCCGCGCAAACGGCAGAGGATCAGGATGTCGACAGTTCCGAATACTTGGAAGAAGGCTATGAAGAGCCGGCACCTGTCGGGGCCCTCGACGAGGATGAACTTGACGAGGTCGACAGCGCCGAAAAACTGAACGCAGTTGTCCTCGACAGCACGACGGAAGCCGATGACGTCGAGATGCCTGCCAACACGACCCGCTCGGCAAGCTCGTCCATCAACCAGAACCGCCAGCAGACCCAGCCGAACGCCAGCACCACGCCCGATCGCCCGGCGCAGGAAACCCGCACCGCCGCCCGCAATCAGGACAGCGACGACCTGACCGCCACGCAGCGGCGCCAGGAGGAGGCTCTCGCAACCCTTCTTGGTACGGAAGAGACCCAGGTTGCCGGCACCACGATCCCCAGCACCTCGCCCGAACGCCGCGGCCAGGAAGACATCGATGCGGACAGCGACTACGATCCGGATGTGGATGTCGCCACCGCTTCGGTCGACATGGACGACACCGAAGTCGAAGTGGAAACCGACACCCCGGTGACCACCGCGACCTTGCGTGAAGAGGACGAAGACGCGGTCGATATCGACGTCGATAGTGACGCCGATCAGGAGACCACCGTCGATCGCTCCACCATGAGCTACGCCGATGCCCGCACCCAGACCCGTGACCGTACCGCCGGGTCGGACATGGACGAGGAACGCGACACCGACCGGTACGCTTCGGACGACGAGGCCCGTGAAGGCGACATGGAGACCCGCACCGATATCGCGGCGAACATGGACACCGACCGCGCCGAAGACGAGGACATGAGTGCCGATGCCCTCACCGCCCAGGCGAACCGGGACAAGCGCTCCAACTCCTCGCGCATGGCCGGCATGCAGTCCGACCAGCCGACCCGTGAGTCGAGCACAGCGGCGCCGGGTGACGTCTTCGTCTACACCCGCACCGTGAAACTCCAGCCCACGGCCCTCAACGCCGACCGTCTGTTCGACCAGAGCGTCTACAGCGGCGACGACGAGGAGGTCGCGAGCATCACCGACTTCATCATCGACCAGGACGGCATGGTCACTGAAGCTGTCATCGAAGCTGGCGGCCTGTTCGGGCTCGGTCAGGAGACCTACACGATCTCCTTCGACGACCTGCAAATCGCTCCGGGTGAAGACAACGGCAACTTCCGTGTCACCACCACGCTCTCCGAAGACCAGATCGAAGATCTCCAGGAGTGGGAAGAAGACGACTTCGTCGTTGGTGAGAACGGCATGACCCTCGCAAGCGAGCTGCGTGATGCCCAGCTTTCGATCGCCGGAACGGATGAAACCGTACTGATCGAGGATGTCGTGATGAACACCTCGGGTCAGGTTCGCTCGGTAATCGTGGCCTATGATGGCGAGAACTACGCGGTGCCTTACGACCGCGTCTCGGTCGCCGAAGGCGATGCGGACAGCGATATGGGCTACCGCCTCAATACGACGGTCGACGAATTCGCCGTGATGCCGATCTACATCGTCACGCCGAACCAGTCGCAGAACCGCAACATGTTCGATCGTGCACGCGAACGCATGCAGCAGAACCGCAACAACTAGGAAGTCATCGACTTCTCAAAGGAAAAGCCGGGGCCTTGGCCCCGGCTTTTTTCGTTCCGGTCATCCGAAGCCTCGAGGAGAGGCCACGGCCCGGCTGGCGATCAGAGGTCGAGGAGCAGGCGCTGCGGATCCTCGAGGTTCTCCTTGATCCGCACGAGGAAGGTCACTGCACCCTTACCGTCCACGATGCGGTGGTCGTAGGAGAGGGCCAGGTACATCATCGGGCGGACCTTGATCTCGTCTCCGACGACGATCGGGCGCTTCTCGATACGGTGCATGCCGAGGATACCCGACTGGGGCATGTTCAGGATCGGCGTGGACATCAGCGATCCGTAGACACCGCCATTCGTGATGGTGAACGTTCCGCCCTGCATTTCTTCGAGCGTCAGCTCGCCGTCGCGGGCGCGCCGGCCGAAATCGGAGATGTCCTTCTCGATTTCCGCAAGGGACTTCACGTCCGCGTCGCGGAGCACCGGCACGACGAGACCCTTCTCCGTCCCCACCGCGATACCGATGTCGTAGTGGTTCTTGTAGATGATGTCCTGCCCGTCGATCTCGGCATTGACCTCGGGCACCTCGCGCAGGGCCTGCACGGCGGCCTTCACGAAGAAGCTCATGAAGCCGAGCTTCACGCCGTGCTTCTTCTCGAAGAGGTCCTTGTACTGCGAGCGCGTGCTCATCACCGCCGACATGTCGACGTCGTTGAACGTGGTGAGCTGCGCGGCCGTCTCCTGGCTCTCCTTGAGCCGCCTGGCGATGGTCTGGCGGAGGCGGGACATCTTCACCCGCTCCTCGCGCTCGCCGATTTCGCGCGGTGCCGAGGGTGCCTTCGCGCGTTGCGGCGCCGGTGCTGCCTGGCTTCGGGCGTGAGCGGCCTCGAGGGCATCGCCCTTCGTGATGCGGCCATCCTTGCCGGTGCCCTGGATCTGGCTGGCGTCGAGGTTGTTCTGCTCGATGATGCGCCGGGGGGCTGGCGAAAGGCTGGAGTTCTGCACGCTGGTCTGCGCCGCCGGGGCGGCCTTTTCGGTTTCGCGCGGCTTCTCGTCTCCCGAGATTTCACCGCTGGTGATGATGCCGAGGACGGAACCCACGCTGACGGTATCGCCTTCCTTGGCGACGATTTCCTTCACGGTGCCACTGACCGGGGCCGGTACGTCGACGGCCGCCTTGTCGGTCTCGAGGCTGACGACCGGGTCGTCCATCTTGACGGTATCGCCGACCTTGACGAGCCACTCGCCGATATCGGCCTCGCTGACGCTCTCGCCCGAAGACGGCGCGAGGATCTCCACCTCACGGCCCGCGGCCTCGGCGTTGTCCTTCACGGGTTTCGGCTTCTGCGCGTCGGCGCTCCCGTTGCCCGAAGCCGCAGCCCCGCTGCCCTCGCCGATCTCGCCCAGGAGGGCGTCGAGCTCGACGGTCTCGCCTTCCTTCGCGGTGATCTTCGAGAGGATACCGGCGGCGGGTGCCGGAACCTCGACGGACACCTTGTCGGTCTCGAGTTCGACCAAGGGCTCGTCGGCGGCAACGCTGTCGCCTTCCTTCTTCAGCCACTGCCCGATCGTAGCTTCGGTGACGCTCTCGCCGAGCGTCGGTACGCGGATCTCTACCATGTCGATTACCTGTCCTGACTGAAGGCCTCGTCGAGGAAGGCCTTGAGTTCGTCTTTATGCTGTTGTTGGTGACCCGTTGCCGTGGATGCCGCCGAGGGGCGGCCGACATAGCGTGGGCGTTGATGCTTGGCGTCGATCTGACCGAGGACCCATTCGAGGTTGGGCTCGATGAAAGACCAGCCGCCCATGTTCTTGGGCTCTTCCTGGCACCAGATCATCTCCGCGTCGCGGAAGCGCTTGAGTTCCTTGATCAGCGACCCGGCGGGCAGCGGATAGAACTGCTCGAGGCGCAGAAGATAGACATCGTCGCAGCCGCGGCGTTCACGCTCGTCGAAAAGGTCGTAATAGACCTTCCCCGAACAGACGATCACCCGCCTGATCTCGCCGTCGGGCTTGAGTTCGAGGGTCGAACCCGGACGGTACTCCGCATCGTCCCAGAGGACCCGGTGGAAGGAGCTGCCCGTGGTCATCTCCTCGTAGGTCGAGACCGCCCGCTTGTGGCGGAGCAGGGACTTCGGCGTCATCAGGATCAGCGGCTTGCGGAAATCCCGCTTCATCTGGCGTCGGAGGATATGGAAATAGTTCGCCGGGGTGGTGCAGTTCGCAACCTGGATGTTGTCCTGGGCGCAGGCCTGCAGGTACCGCTCGAGGCGGGCCGACGAGTGCTCGGGGCCCTGTCCTTCATAGCCGTGGGGCAAAAGAAGGGTCAGGCCGGACATCCTCAGCCATTTGCGTTCGGCCGATGAAATGAACTGGTCGAAGATGATCTGCGCGCCATTGGCGAAGTCGCCGAACTGCGCCTCCCAGAGGACGAGCGTGGTGGGGTCCGCGAGCGAATACCCGTACTCGAAACCCATCACGGCATATTCGGAAAGGTTCGAATCGATGACCTCGAACTGCCCCTGGTCGTCGGAAAGATGACGCAGCGGCGTGTACCTTTTCTCAGTGTTCTGATCGACGAAGCTTGCATGGCGCTGGGAGAAGGTGCCGCGCACCGAATCCTGGCCGGAGAGCCGGACGCGGTAGCCTTCGAGGAGGAGTGAACCGAAGGCCAGGGCCTCGGCGGTCGCCCAGTCGATGTTCTCGCCACTGTCCAGAGTCTTCTTCTTCGCATCGAGGATACGCTGGAGCGTCTTGTGGACCGTGAAGTTCTGGGGAACGCCGGTGAGCTTCCCGCCGATCGCCCTGAGGCGTTCGAGATCGACAGCGGTATCGCCCCGGCGGTCGTCGTCCTGGGGCGGCTTGAAACCCTTCCACCGCGCATCGAGCCAGTCGGCCTTCTGCGGCGTGTAGTCCTTGCCGCCTTCGAACTCGTTCTCGAGGAACGCGCGGAAGTCGCTCATCTCCTTCTCGACCTCGGCCTCGGTCACGAGACCTTCCTGCACGAGGCGGTCCGCGTAGAGCTCGCGGGTTGTCCTCCGGCCACGGATCTTCGAGTACATCAGGGGCTGGGTGAAGCTCGGCTCGTCGCCCTCGTTGTGGCCGTACCGGCGGTAGCACCACATGTCGAGAACGACGTCGTGGCCGAACTCCATGCGGAACTCGGTTGCGACCTTCGCCGCGAAGACCACCGCCTCCGGATCGTCGCCGTTGACGTGGAAGATCGGCGACTCCACCATCTTGGCGACATCCGACGGGTAAGGAGAGCTCCGCGAGAAGCGCGGGCTGGTCGTGAAGCCGATCTGGTTGTTGACGATGAGGTGGATCGTCCCGCCGGTGCGGTAGCCGCGAAGCTGGGTGAAGCCGAAGCACTCGGCCACGACCCCCTGCCCCGCGAAGGCGGCATCGCCATGCAGGAGGAGCGGCAGGACGTGGGTGCGCGCCTGCTTGATCTTGTCCGAAGGGACCATAAGGTCCTGCTTCGCCCGCGACTTGCCGAGCACCACGGGGTCCACGGCCTCGAGGTGGGACGGGTTCGCCGCGAGGCTGAGGTGGACGGTGTTGCCGTCGAACTCACGGTCCGATGACGCCCCGAGGTGGTACTTCACGTCACCTGATCCTCCGACATCGGAGGGGATCGCCGCGCCACCCTGGAACTCGTGGAAGATCTGGTGATAGGGCTTGCCCATCACCGCGGCCGACACCCAGCGCGCCGCCGCGCTTGATGATCTGCTCCATCGCGGGCACCATGGATTCGCCACCGTCGATACCGAAACGCTTCGTACCCTGATACTTGACGTGAAGGTAGTTCTCGAACCCTTCCGCCTCGATCAGCTTGGACAGGATCGCCTTCTTGCCCTCGGGCGTGAACTTGATCTCCTTGTCCATCCCCTCGATCCGGTTCTGAAGCCACTGCTTCTGGTCCGGGTCGGTGATGTGCATGAACTCGATGGCGAAGGTGCCGCAAT
>CAZAFU010000106.1:0-9914 GCA_964484475.1 uncultured Caulobacterales bacterium
TTCTTCTCGGCTGGAAGATGCCCCTGTCTCCCGGCGGTGGGCCGAGCCTCGTCGGGCAGGACCTCGAGGCGCTTGGGATTCCCGACGAGAAAGAACTGATCGACCGCTACCGCGAGCGGACCGGAGCGGACGTACCTGACAATCTCAGCTACTATTTCGCCTACAACCTCTTCCGCCTCGCAGGGATCGTGCAGGGCGTTGCGAAGCGCGCACAGGACGGCAATGCCTCTTCGGAGAAGGCGGCGAGCTACGGCCAGATGGTGGCGCCGCTCGCGGGCATGGCGAAGCAGTTCGCGTCGGCGGCCTGACCTCCGTGAGGGTTTCCGAAGCGGTCGCCCGGCGCAGGTCCTGCCGCGCCTTCCTGCCTGATGCGGTGCCCGGGGAGACGGTGCGTGATCTTCTCGCCCGCGCCCTGCGCTCGCCTTCGGGAGGCAATCTCCAGCCCTGGCGCGTCATCGCTCTTGCGGGCGAAGCCAAGGATGCGCTGACCCCGCTGGCGCAGGGCGCCCTTCTCCGGAACCCCAAGGGGGAGGAGGGAGATTACCCGATCTACCCGCCGGGCCTCGAGGAGCCCTACCGGACCCGCCGTTTCCGGGTGGGCGAGGATCTCTACCGCTCGCTCGGTATCCCCCGGGACGACAAGGCGGCCCGCTACGCGTGGCTCGCCCGCAACTTCGCGTGGTTCGGCGCGCCGGTCGGGCTCTTCTTCGTGACCCGCAGGAGCTTCGGCCACGGCCAGTGGGCGCATATGGGGATGCTGATGCAAACCATTGCCCTTCTTGCGGAGGAGGAGGGCCTTGCCACCTGCATGCAGGAGGCCTGGGGCATGGTGCGGGAGACCCTGCACCCGCATCTGGGCTTGTCCGACGACGAGATCCTCTATGCTGGGATGGCCCTCGGCCGACCCGATCCCGACGATCCCGTGAACGGGTGGCGGAGCGAGCGGGCGGCATTGGACGAGGTTGCGGAATTTCGCGGCTTCGGTGGAGGCGAATGATGAGCAAACCGACTCGGATCCCGAAGATCACCCGCATTCCTGCCCCGGCTCTCGGTCCGGAAGACGCGGTCATCGCCGCGGACGGGACCGTCTATTCAGCGTTGAGGAACGACGGCTGGCTCCTGCGCGTCAGGCCCGGTTGAAGCGAGGCAGAACGGGTCTGCCATCTCGGCGGCAGGGGACTCGGCGTGGAGCTTATGGCCGATGGGCGGGTACTCGTGTGCAATGCCGACCTGGGGCTACAGGCGGTGAACCCCGAAACCCAGGAGGTCGAGAGCCTGCTGCCCGAGGTGTTCGGTGAGCCTTTTGGGGTCTGCAACAACGCCGCGGTGGCATCGGACGGAACGATCGTCTTCACCGAAAGCTCCCGGCGCTATCGGCTCGAGAAATACAAGAACGATATCGTCGAGGACACGCAGACCGGGCGGCTGATCAGGTGGCACCCGGACCGGGGGGCGCCGGAGGTCCTTCTGGACGGGCTCGCATTCGCCAACGGCGTTGCCCTTTCCGCCGACGAAGGGACGGTTTTCGTGGCCGAGACCGGCAAGGGACGCATCCACAAGGTGAGCCTCGACGATGGCGCGAACGGGGTCTTCGCCGAGGTGCCGGGATATCCCGACAATCTTTCGAGGGGGTCCGACGGCCTGATCTGGGCGGCGATCCCTGCGCCACTCAACGCGACCGTGCAGAAGCTCCACACGCTTCCGCTCTGGCTCAGGAAGTTCGTGGTCCGGCTGCCCGACGGGATGCAGCCGCCCATCGCGCGCTCCTGCCGCGTGATGGCCTTCAACGAGGATGGCCTGGTCGTGCATGACCTCGAAGGCGATCCGAGCCAGTACCACCATGTCACCGGCGTCAGGGAAAAGGACGGCATCGTCTGGCTCGGCAGCATCTACGAGGAAGCCCTGGGCACCTTCGCCTTGCGGGGATGAGGCTTGCCAAAGGGCGCGCGAGCCTCTTTCTCTCCCCCGATGACCTCGCCGAGCCACCGCTTCTCCGTTGCGCCGATGATCGACTGGACCGACCGGTACTGCCGCTACGTCCATCGCCAGTTCACGCGCCATGCGCTTCTCTACACGGAGATGGTCACCGCCGAGGCGATCCTGAACGGCGATCGCGACCGTCTTCTCGCTTATGACCATGGCGGGCCGACAGCCCTGCAACTCGGCGGCTCCGACCCCGGCCGTATGGCCCGGGCGGCGGAAATCGGCGCTGCCTACGGCTATGACGAGATCAACATGAATATCGGCTGCCCCTCGGACAGGGTGCAGTCGGGGCGTTTCGGGGCGTGCCTGATGGCCGAACCCCGGCTGGTCGCCGAATGCCTTGCGGCCATGCGGGATGCCGTCAGCGTCCCGGTCACCGCGAAATGCAGGATCGGCATCGACGACGACGACCCCGAAGAGGTGCTCCCACGCTTCCTGGAACATGTGGAGCAGGCCGGGATCGCAACGGTCATCGTGCACGCCAGGAAGGCGTGGCTCAAAGGGCTTTCCCCGAAGGAGAACCGGACCGTTCCGCCCTTGGACTACGACCTCGTCTTCAGGATGAAGGAGCGGTTTTCTGGCCTCGACGTGGTTCTCAATGGCGGGTTGGCGTCGCCCGAAGCGGCGAAGGCGCATCTTGGCCGCTGCGACGGGGTGATGCTCGGCCGGGCAGCCTATGAACGGCCTGCCGAGCTTGGCAGCGTCGATCGTCTCTATTTCAAGGACGAGCGCCCCGTGCCCGCGCCGGAGGAGGTGATCGCCCGGGTGGCGGCGAAGGCAAGGAGGGATGGCACCGAAATCTGGCGCTACGCCCGGCACATGCTGGGCCTTTTTGCGGGGCGACCCGGCGCGCGTGCGTGGCGCCGGCGGATCAGCCAGGATGCCCGTGGCGCCGAGCCGGAGGTCCTGTTGGCCATCCTCGACGATGAAGGCCTTGCGGGCGGATCGCGAGCCGCCGGTTGAGCGACGTCGTTCTTCTTGTCCTGACCGGCGCCTTTGCCGGAACCCTCGGCGGTCTTTTCGGGATCGGCGGGGGCATCGTCATCGTCCCCGTCCTCTATCTTGTCTTCACCGCCGCCGGTTCGGATCCCGAGATCGCTGCGAAAACGGCGGTCGGCACGTCCCTCGCCACCATTCTCGTCACCTCCGTTCGCTCCATGATGGCCCACCACAAGCGGGACGCGGTGGATTTCGACGTGCTCAGGATGTGGGGACCGATGATCGCGGTCGGCGCGGTGATCGGTGCCTTGCTGGCGAAGCTGATCTCGGGAGCTGTCCTTCTCCTGGTCTTTGCCGTGGGCGTGCTGCTGATCGGGGTCCAGCGGATCTTCGGCAGCCGGGGGGTTGTTACCGTCCGTACCGTCCCGCCCGGTATCCAGAGGGCCATGGCGGTCCTGACCGGCACGTTCTCCGCGCTGATGGGGATCGGCGGCGGCGTGATCGGGGTCCTTCTTCTGACCATGATGGGCAGGCCCATGCACCGCGCGGTCGGTACGGCGTCGGGCTTCGGGCTCGCCATCGCCGTTCCGGGATCCTTGAGCTTCGCCATCCTCGGACAAGGCGAAGCCACCCTTGGCGGCGCTGTCGGCTTCGTCCACCTGCCCGGCTTTCTCGCCGTGGCCTTCGGTACCCTGATCTTCGCGCCGATCGGAGCGAGGCTGGCCCACAGGCTCTCGGCCGAACGGCTCTCGTCGGTCTTCGGCGTCTACCTCATCATCACTGCCGTCCTTCTCCTCAGGGAAGCGCTCGGAGCGCTCTGAGGTTCCGCCACGTAGGTTGACCCGTTAACGGCGTGGTCCTACCTGCCGTGCCGATCAAGGAGACACATCAAAGCCATGGCGAAAGAGTACGACGTCGTTGTCATCGGTGGCGGCCCGGGCGGCTACAACGCCGCTATCCGCGCAGCACAGCTCGGCCTTAAGACGGCCTGCATCGACAAGCGCGAGACCGAGAAGTTCGGAGGCACCTGCCTCAATGTGGGCTGTATCCCCTCCAAGGCGATGCTCCATGCATCGGAGGCCTATGAGAACGCGGGCAAGCACTTTGCCGACCTGGGGGTGAAGATCGAAGGCCTGTCGCTCGATCTCGAGCGGATGCTGGGCCAGAAGGCCGAAGCCGTGGACGGGCTGACCAAGGGGATCGAATACCTCTTCAAGAAGAACGGTGTCGACGGCTATCTCGGCTGGGGCCGGATCGAAGCTCCGGGTAAGGTCTCGGTGAAGACCAAGGACGGAACCGAGGAACTCAGTGCCAAGAATATCATCATCGCGACGGGTTCCGACATCCTCTCGCTGCCCGGTGTGGACATCGACGAGGAGGTGATCGTCTCCTCCACGGGCGCGCTCTCGCTGCCCAAGGTGCCTGAGCACCTCGTCGTCGTCGGCGGTGGGTATATCGGGCTCGAGATGGGTTCGGTCTGGCGCAGGCTGGGCGCCAAGGTGACGGTCGTGGAGTTTCTCGACCGCATAACCCCCGGCATGGACGGTGAGATCTCGAAACAATTCCAGCGTATCCTGAAGAAGCAGGGCGTCGAGTTCAAGCTCGGCACCAAGGTCACCGGCATCGAGAAGACCTCGAAGGGCGCGACCCTGACGGTAGAGCCCGCCAAGGGCGGTGACAGCGAGACGATCGATGCCGACGTCGTCCTGATCGCCATTGGTCGAAAGCCCTATACGGACAATCTCGGCCTCGAGAATGTGGGCGTGAAACCGAATGACCGCGGCTTCATCGAAGTGGACGGTCACTGGCGGACAGGTGCGGAGGGTGTCTACGCGATCGGCGACTGCACCCCGGGCCCGATGCTCGCCCACAAGGCCGAAGAGGAAGCGGTGGCCGTGGCCGAGGTCATCGCCAACGGGCACGGACATGTCGACTACGGTATCATCCCGGGTGTCGTCTACACCGACCCGGAGGTGGCCACCGTCGGCAAGACCGAGGAGCAGCTCAAGGAAGAGGGTGTCGATTACGTCGTCGGCAAGTTCCCCTTCACCGCGAACAGCCGCGCCAAGACGAATCACGAGACGGACGGTTTCGTGAAGGTCCTCGCGGACAAGAAGACCGACCGGGTCCTCGGTGTGCACATGATCGGCACCGGCGTCGGCGAGATGATCGCGGAGGCCTGCATCATCATGGCCTTCGGCGGCAGCTCCGAAGACGTCGCGCGGACCTGCCACCCGCACCCCACCCGCACCGAAGCCTTCCGCCAGGCGGCGATGGGTGTCGAAGGCTGGACCATGCAGGCCTGAGGCCGCTGACTCAAAAGTGAAAGAGGCGGGAACTTTCAGCAGGGAGTTCCCGTTTCCCACTCCGCAAACAGGAGTGATTGCAATGAACCTTATTCTTCGTCTGTCCGCCGCCCTTATCGTCGTTCTCGGCCTGTCCGCCTGCAATACCGTTGAGGGTGCAGGCCAGGATATCGAGCGTGCCGGTGAGGAAATCGAGGACGCGGGCAACTAAGCGCGCCACCGGTTGAACCCTGCGCCGCCGCTCGCGTGAGTTTGACGGCGGCGCGGGACCGAAAGTCGCAGCTTCCGTGTTTCACACGTCATGAGCACCGCGGAAGCTACTGACGAGAAAGAGCCGCTCACCAGCGTCCTGAAGGACGCGGAGGAGAGCGGCGACGGCGAGAAAGCCTCCCTCGGCGAGATGGTCGATTCGATGGGGGCGGAGAGCCTCGGCCCGGTTCTCATCCTTTTCGGGCTTCTGGCGCTCTTCCCGCCGATCGGGGCCGTGCCGGGCGTTCCGATCGCCTTGGGCCTCGTCATCGTCTTCTACACCACGCAATTCCTCTTCGGGGTCGATCACATCTGGATGCCCGAGCGGCTCCGCAAGGTCAGCGTGAAGCGTTCCCTGATCCAGAAGGCCCAGAAAAAGCTCGACCCCGTTCTTTCCCGGGTCGACAAACTCTTCCGTGAGCGCCTGACCTTTCTCGTGGGCAAGACGGGCGCATGGCTCGCCGCCATTGGCGCGCTTTTCCACGCCGCCTTCATGATACCGCTGGAATTCATCAGTGCCGTGGCGATTCCGGGGCTTGCGCTCACCTTCTTCGGCATCGCCCTTTCGGCGCGGGACGGGTTGATGATGATCCTCGGCTGGCTTGCCACCGCCGGCGCGATCTATGTCCTGATCTTCGTGGTGCCGTGGTCGAAGGTCACCTTCTGGAACTAGGCCGTCCGGCCCGTTCCAGCCTCCGGAGCGCCCGATCCGAGGACCGTGAGAATGGCCTCGCGGAGGACATCCGCCTTGACGGGCTTTGCAACGTAGGCGTCCATTCCCGCCGCCAGGGCTTCCTCACGTTCCTCCTCGAAGCTGTCCGCACTCACCCCGATGATCGGGATGGAGCGATAGGGGGCGTCGGTGCGGCGGATCCTGATGGCGACGTCGAGGCCGCTCATCCCGGGCATGTGCTTGTCGAGGAGAAGAAGATCGAAGGGCGCGGTCTCGAGCGCTTCGAGGGTCGAGGGGCCGTCTTCTGCCAGGACCATCTGCATGCCCCACAGACGCAGGAACTCGCGCATCACCATCTGGTTGACCTGGTTGTCCTCGGCCACCAGCACCCGCAGTCCCGCAAGGGATGTTTCTTCCGTGAAGGCCTTCCGCGCCGCCACCGTGGGGAGGGGTGGCCGGGTTTCGTGGTAGGGCAGCCGGAGGGTGAGGACGAAGGTGCTGCCTTCGCTGCCGGAGCTTTCGAGGGCGATGCTGCCTTCCATGAGTTCCGCGAGGCGGCGGCAGATCGGAAGCCCGAGCCCGGTTCCGCCGAAACTCCGGGTCGTTCCATGCTCGCCCTGTTCGAAGGGTTCGAAGATCAGGTGGCGTTTGGCCTCGGGAATACCCCTGCCGCTGTCCCTGACCCTGAAGGTGAGGGCGGCGTCGGTCTCGTACCGGCGGCAGAGCACGGAAAGGCGGACCGTGCCGTTTTCGGTGAACTTCACCGCGTTCGACATCAGGTTCATGAGGATCTGCCCGATCCGCTGCTCGTCACCGAAGCACGATGGGGGAAGGTTTTCGGGCAGGTCGACAAGGATCGACGTGTCCTTGCTCTCGGCCGGCTCGCGCCAGGTGTCGGCGACATGCCTGACCAGCTCCGCAGGGGAGAACCCGTTCGGCTCGATGGTCAACTTGCCGGCGTCGATCTTGGAGAGGTCGAGAAGGTCGTTGATGATGACCAGGAGGCTCTTGCCCGAGCGCGAGATCGTCGAGGCGAGTTCCCGCTCTTCCTGCCCGAGCTCCCTTGCGGAGAGGGCGTCGGCAAGCCCGATGACGCCGTTGAGGGGTGTCCTTAGCTCATGGCTCATCGTGGCGAGGAACTGCGATTTCGCGGCCTCGGCCCGGATCGCGCGGTCGATCGTTTCCTGTTGCCTGCGCAGCGAGCCGAACGTGGTTTGGCTGAAGCTCATGGCGAGCACGGTCGCAAGGACGAGGGCGATTTCCGACTGGGCGAGCCGTTGCTGGATCTTGCTGGGGATCGGTGCGCCGGCCTCGAGAAACGGGCTGGCCGAGCTCCAAAAGAGGACGCCGAGAAAGCCTGCCGCGACAATGCTGTAGGCGAGGGCCGCCTTCCAGTTGTAGATGTAGCCGACGATCAGGGGGCCAATGCACAGGAAAGGCAGCAACGAGGTATCGATACCGCTGCCCGTTGGCTTGAGCGCCGTCGCGCCGATCGCGGTCAGGGAGAGCGCGGTATAGACGACGACGTAGAAGATGAAGTTCCGGGTCCGCTGGACGATGATGATCGTCGCGGCCACGATCAGGGACGCCACCACCGAGATCGTGTGATCGGTGCTCCACGGCCCGTAGGACCAGGTCAGCGTGACGAGGTTGACCGCCTGCAGGAAGAGGATCGTGAAACCCAGAACGAACATCCCGCGCATGCGAACCAGCGTGCCCGGATCGCTCTGCCGGTCGATGCCCAAGGCCTTCTCGGCCCTGTCATAGATGACCCCGAGTCTGCGCAAGTTTCCTCAAGCCCCTTCTGTCCCTCATGGCGTAGTAACGCGAAAACCTTGTCAGAACGTCTTCTCGAGCGTGAGCCAGTATCAGTTTGAAGCCGGGGTTTGTGCTCTTTTCATGACAGGGCGCACCACCTAGTGTACCGCCACTTCGAGGGCGCGGGCCTGACTGCGCCCTGCCGCCGACAAGAAACGCAATCGCCCGGGGCAAGAGGGGCGGCGCGGAAAAAGGGAAAGTTTTCGACCCATGTTCTATCTCGTGCTCGGGGGTGTTGCCCTCATCGGTGTCGCCATGGCGATGTACCAGATGCGTACCCACCCGAAGGGGCTCTACATCCTCTTCTTCGCCGAGATGTGGGAGCGCTTCTCCTATTACGGCATGCGGGCGCTGCTGGTCCTCTACCTGACCAAGCACTTTCTCTTTTCCGACACCGCCGCCTACGGGATCTACGGGGCCTACACGACGCTGGTCTATATCCTGCCGGTGATCGGCGGGGCACTGGCCGACCGCTATCTCGGCCAGCGCAGGGCGATCCTGATCGGTGCGGTGCTGCTCGTGGCGGGTCACGCGACCATGGCCATCGAGGGCGAGCCCGCCCTGCCGGGCGAGGATCCGGACGCGACGGTTCTGAACATCTTCTACCTGGCGCTCGCGCTGATCATCCTCGGGACGGGCTTTCTCAAGGCGAACATCTCGACCATCGTCGGCGAACTCTATTCCAAGACCGACCAGCGACGCGACTCGGCCTTCACGCTCTTCTATGTCGGCATCAATCTCGGTGCCTTCGCCGGTGCGCTGATCGCCGGCTATCTGGGTGAAACCTTCGGCTGGAGCTGGGGCTTCGGTGCTGCCGGTGTCGGCATGCTCCTCGGCCTCGTGGTCTTCATCCTGGGCAAGCCCCTCCTGCAGGGGGCGGGGGAAGCGCCGAACCCCGAGCTCCTGAAGATGCCGGCCTTCATGGGGATGTCCCGGCAGGTGCTGATCTATATCGGCACCGCTATCACGACGGTCGTCGTCTGGTATCTCGTCAGGGACCAGGAGACCGTCGGCTACCTCCTTGCGGTCACCGGCCTCCTGACGGTCGGCTACATTCTCTACCGCTCCGTGTTCCAGCTTGAGCCCCATGCCCGGGACAGGATCATCCTCGCGCTGATCCTGATCTCGATGCAGGTCCTGTTCTGGGGCCTCTTCGAACAGGCCGGTTCGTCGCTGAACATCTACACCGACCGCGAGGTCGACCGGACGATCTTCGGCGCGGAGGTCGTGGCGTCGGTGTTCCAGTCCCTGAACGCCATGTACATCGTGATCCTGGGGCCGCTCTTCGCCACCTTCTGGGCATTCCTCGCAAGGCGCGGGAAGGATCCGTCCGCGCCGCAGAAATTCGGTCTCGGCATCATCCAGCTGGGGCTCGGGTTCCTCGTCCTGGTCTGGGGCGCGAACCTGTCCGGCGGACTGACACCGGTGGTCTTCATCTTCCTGATCTATCTTCTGCACACCACGGGCGAGCTCTGCCTGTCCCCGGTCGGTCTTTCGGCCATGACGAGGCTCTCCGTGCCCTCGATGGTGGGCCTGATCATGGGCACCTGGTTTCTCGCTTCGGGTGCGGGCAATTTCGTGGCATCGCTCATCGCCCAGGCGACGGCTGCGCCCGGTGCGGACGTTCTCGATGTCTACTCGAATGTGGGCTGGGTGGCTGTCGGGGTCGGCGCGGGGCTGATCCTTCTGTCCCCACTCCTGAACAAGCTGATCCACGCGGACACGCTGAGCGACGATCCGGACGCCACTGGCCTTCGCACCCGCACGATCGAGGTGGGTGGCCATATCGAAGACGGCCACCGGGTGAAGGGCTAGGCCCTGAGCGCCTCCACCGCCTCCCCGGCCAGGGCCGGGGTGGCGGCCACCACCACGTCGATGGGGCCGTCCTTCGCCCGGACGGCCTCTCCGCTCCAGCTTGTGACGGTGCCTCCGGCCGCGGCGATCAC
>CAZAFU010000107.1:0-9674 GCA_964484475.1 uncultured Caulobacterales bacterium
TTCAAGCCCAAATACATCTTCTACAGCGTCTATCTTTCCGAGAAAATCGGCTACGCCCGCTACATCACCATCTACCGTCAGCTCGAGCAGCATCCCGAGCTTCGTTTCCACCCGATCTTCAAATGGTTCAAGGAGTGGTGCAACGACGAGTTCCGCCACGGCGAGGCCTTCGCCCTTCTCATGAAGGCCGATCCGAAGCTGCTCCGTGGTCCGAACAAGCTCTGGATCAGGTTCTTCCTGCTCGCGGTCTTCTCGACGATGTACATCCGCGACCACCGTCGGCCGGCCTTCCACAAAGCCCTCGGCCTCGACCCGACCGAGTACGACTACAAGGTGTTCAGGACGACCACCGAAATTGCCCGTCAGATCTTCCCCGTGGAGCTCGACCTCGACAATCCCCGCTTCCGCGCTGCCCTCGAGCGGCTCCGCCAGACGGCGGACGGGATCGAGGAGGCGAAGGCGAAAGGCGGTGTGTCCGGCACCCTCCGGCGCTACGCCCTCAGCGCGAAAGCCGGGGCACAGTTCCTCGGCCTCTTCATGATGCGCACGAAGAAGAACCGCCTTCCCGCCGCCACCCGCCTGCAACCGGCCTGGTAGCTTCACGCTGATGGATCTCGCCCTCCCCATAGGTTTCGCCGTCCTTCTGTGGTGGCTCAGCACCGGAGCCATCCTGTGGCTCGTCGGGCGGCCGGCGTCCTATGGGATCACGGCGAGGGTGGCCACGGCCTCCGCCTTCGCGGCGCTTCTCGGCGTCGTCCTCCTGCGTGAGGAGACGGGGCTTGGGGCGGCGTATCTCGGTTTCGCTCTCGGTATCGTTTCCTGGGGCTGGCACGAGGTCATGTTCCTCCTCGGGTTCGTCAGTGGGCCGCGCAAGACCCCCTGCCCCCCGCAGCTTGCGGGAAACCGGCGCTTCTTCGTCTCGCTGGAGGCGGTCCTGCATCACGAGATCGCTCTCCTCGTTCACGGCGCGCTCCTGTTCCTGGTCAGTCTCGGATCCGCGAACATGGTCGCTGCCCAGACCTTCCTTGTCCTCTGGATCATGCGGGTCTCGGCGAAGCTCCTCGTCTTTTTCGGTGCGCCGAACATTCCGACCCATTTCCTGCCGAACCACCTTCTCTATCTCGGCAGCTATTTCAGGCGCGCAGCCAATCCGGCCGCCGCACTTCTTGCCCTCGGCGCCACATCGACGGTCGCCGCCGGGCTGGTCAGCCTCGCCTTCGCAGCACCCTCCGGCGGCTTTGCCGAGGCGGCCTTCGTTCTTCTTTCGACCCTCGCGACCCTCGCGGTCTTCGAGCATCTGGCCCTCGTTATCCGGGTGCCCGACCAACCGCTGTGGGCATGGGCGGTACGCCCCGCCTGCGAGAACCCCGACACAAAGACAACAGGCAGGAGTAGAAGCCGATGAACCACGAAGAGATCCTGAAGGACCAGCTCGATCGGCTGCGCTCGAACGGCAACTATCGCTACTTTGCCGACATCAAGAGGTGCCGGGGCGCTTTCCCTGCCGCTCGCCATTTCGGTGAAGGGGGTCCGGAGGAGGTCACCGTCTGGTGCTCCAACGGGATGGGCCAGAACGAGAAGGTGCTGAACGCCATGCACGGCGCGCTCGACGAGTGCGGCGCCGGTGCAGGCGGTACGCGGAACATATCGGGGACCAACCACTACCATGTCCTCCTCGAACAGGAGCTCGCCGACCTCCACGGCAAGGAAGCCGCTCTCGTCTTCACGTCCGGCTACGTCTCCAACTGGGCCAGCCTCGGCACTCTCGCCGCGCGTATCCCCAACTGCGTGGTCCTCTCCGACGAGCTGAACCACGCTTCGATGATCGAGGGCATCCGGCATTCACGCTGCGAAAAGCGGATCTTCCGGCACAATGATCCCGAAGACCTGCGGGAAAAGCTCGCCGCCCTTCCTGCCGACGTGCCCAAGCTCGTCGCTTTTGAATCCGTCTACTCGATGGACGGGGACATCGCCCCGATCCGGGAAATCTGCGACGTGGCCGATGAGTTCGGCGCCATGACCTATCTCGATGAAGTCCACGCTGTCGGCCTTTACGGCCCCCGGGGCGGCGGTATCGCCGAACGCGAGGGCCTGATGGACCGGCTGACCGTGATCGAGGGGACCCTGGGGAAGGCGTTCGGCGTCCTCGGCGGCTACATCGCCGCCTCCGCGACCCTCTGCGACTTCGTCAGGAGTTTCGCTTCGGGGTTCATCTTCACTACGGCCCTTCCCCCCGCCATCGCGGCCGGAGCCCTTGCCAGCGTGCAGCATCTCAAGGCGAGCACCCTCGAGCGCGCGATGCACAAGCAGAAGGTCGCCGCGGTCAGGAGGGGGCTCGACGGCATCGGTATTCCGACCCTCGAGAACCCCAGTCACATCGTCCCCGTCATGGTCCGGGACGCGGTCAAGTGCCGCCATATCAGCGACTGGCTGATCCAGAACCACGGCATCTACGTCCAGCCGATCAACCACCCCACCGTCCCCGCCGGGACGGAGCGCCTGCGCATCACGCCGTCCCCGGTCCACTCGGCGACCGACGTGAGCCGGCTCGTGGGTGCGCTCGGCGAAATCTGGTCGCAGTGCCAGCTTGCCCGGGCGGTGGCATAACGCCATATCTGACGGGAGGCGGCAGCCACGCCGCCCTCGCTCGATGGGCCTGCCGCGGCGGCTCCGATCCTAGGAGGCGCGCATGCCCGACCCGACCGCAGTCCCCGACACCGGCGCACCCTATGACGTCGTCATCGTGGGGGGCGGCCTTTCGGGCTCCCTGATCGCGTGGCGGCTGGCCGAGCGTCGCCCCGACATCCGGCTTCTGCTTCTCGAAGGCGGCGAGACCCTCGGCGGCAACCACACCTGGTCCTTTCACGGCAGTGACCTGCCGCCCGAAACCTTCGCCTGGATCAAGCCGCTGATCGTCCATCGCTGGGAAAGCCAGGAGGTGCGCTTCCCCGCCTACAGCCGCCCTCTCCAAACCGCTTACTGTTCGGTGACGTCCGAGAGGCTGCACGAGCACCTGGCTCCGCTGCTGGGCGAGGCCGTGCGCTGCGAGGCCGAGGTCGCCTCGGTTGCGAGGGACAGGGTCACCCTGCGGGACGGCACCTCGATCCTTGCGAAGGCCGTGATCGACGCGAGAGGCCAGAGGGGCTTTGAGCACCTGATGCTCGGCTACCAGAAATTCGTCGGCGCGGTCTTCTCCTTCGACGAGCCCCACGGCCTGACGGCCCCCATCATCATGGACGCCACGGTGCCGCAGATCGACGGCTATCGCTTCGTCTACGTCCTTCCGTTCACCGAGACCACGGCCCTTGTCGAGGACACCTACTACGCCGACGGATCGATGATCGAGCCCCAGGACGTGATGAGCCGCCTTCACGACTATTGCACCGCGCAGGGCTGGAAGATACGCGATACGCTCCGTACGGAAAAGGGGGTCTTGCCCGTTGCCGTGGGCGGCGATATCGAGCGGCATCTCGATCAGGGAACGGACGGCGTGGCTCAGGTCGGCCTGAGGGCCGGCCTGTTCCATCCGCTCACGGGCTACTCGCTTCCCGATGCGGCAAGGCTCGCAGACCAGATCTCGCAGCTCACGGACCTGTCCGGCCCTGCCCTGTGCGGCTTCACCCGCAAGAATGCCGCGGACACGTGGAACGATCGCGGCTTCTACCGGATGCTGTCCCGCTTTCTTTTCGATGCGGCAAAGCCCGAAGAACGGTACCTGGTCATGCAGCGGTTCTACAGGCTCAACCGTGGACTGATCGAACGCTTCTACGCGGCAAGGTCGATGCCCCACGACAAGCTGCGGGTGCTGGCCGGCAAGCCCCCGGTCAACTTCTTCAAGGCCCTCGCCTGCGTGAATGAGCGTCACTGGACGCAGCGGCAGCGCGCGGCCTGATCGGCGAAGCCTGAAGGGCGGGCGGCCCCGGGCGGGTCCTGCCTAGTTGGCGTTCACGAGGCGATCCGCGGCCTCGACAGCCCGGTCCGGGCCGATCGGCTTGGACAGGAAGGTCGCCTCCGGGAACTCATCCCTCATCGGCATCGACTCGCTGTAGCCGGTGACGAAGAGGAAGGGGATGTCCAGCCGCTTCAGCTCCCTGGCGAGTTCGAAACTGTTCCGGCCCCGCCCCAGATTGACGTCGAGGAAGGCGCCGTCCGGACGGTCCTTCTCCACAAGGGCCATGGCCTCGCTCGCACCGTTACAAGGTCCGATCACGGTATATCCGCCACGTTCAAGGTCGCTGGAAAGCGACATGGCTACGAGAAACTCGTCATCCAGAACAAGGATCCTGTTGCGAGGCCTGCCTTCTGTCATCCGGCCTTCCCGTGGGTTGGATCGATCGGGAACGTGATCCAACAAGTGACACCGGTGGGAGGGTATTCGATCCGCGCTTCACCCTCAAGGTCGATCCCCAGCACCCGCTCCAGCAGGAAGGTGCCGAACCCGCTTCTCGTCTGATCGGGATCGGGGACCCTCGGGCCACCCTCTTCCTCCCAGTGGATTTCCACCACGTCGTCCGCCCGGCGTCTCGACCGGACCGTCACGGTGCCGCCTTCCCTCGACAGCGCGCCATACTTGGCGGCGTTGGTGGCGAGTTCGTGGAAGGCGAGGGCCAGTGAGAGCATCTGCTTGGGGTTGAGGGGAACATCGTCCCCGATGAATTTCGCCCGCTGGCCCTTGGGGTCCGTATAGGGCTGGAGCTCGAGCTCCACGATCTTCTCGAGACGGGCGCCGCTCCAGTTGTCGGCGGTCAAGATGTCGTGAGACCGGGCGATCGCCTCCAGCCGCGCCCGCAGGGTCCGCACGAAGGAGGGGACATCCTCGGCCCGTTCGGAGGAAAACTGCACGATGGCCAGCGTCGTCGCGAGGGTGTTCTTCACCCGGTGCTGGAGCTCGTGCAGGAGAAGCGACTGCTGTTCCTCCGCCATTCTGGTCTCGGTGATGTCCTTGACGGTGCCAAGAAGGCGCGCGACCTCCCCGTTCCCGTCGAGGACCGGACGGCCATGGGCCGATATCCAGCGCAACTCCCCGTCGGCGCGGTTGATGCGGCACTCGAATTCCCAGTGGGTCCTGTTGTCCACCGCCCGCGTGAAGCGCTCTTCCACGGCCTTGCGGTCTTCGGGCACGACCCGTTCGAGGAACATCTCGAACGTCCATTTCGGCCGGGGTTCCTGAAAGCCGAAGATCCTGTCGTGAAGCTCCGTGCGCTCCGTGGCCTTCATGGTCTCCACGTCGAGCTGCCAGGCGCCGAGCTGGCCGGTTTCCAGTGCGAATTCGAGCCGCGCCTCGCTTTCTTCGAGATCCTCGAGGCTTCGCTCGAGCTTGCGCTGCAACTCCTTCTGCGTCGTGACGTCCTGCACCGCCGATCCCACGGCGAAGACGCTTCCGTCCCGCATCACCGGATAGAAGTCGACCACCCAGTCGCGCGTCTTATCCGGTTCGGCCGGCGTCGTTCCCTGCACTTCGACGCCGAGTCTGGGTTCGCCGGTCTTGAGAACCTGGACCTGGAGGTCCCTCACCCGGTGGTCGATGTCGGGGAGGAGTTCGTCCTGCCGCTTGCCGATATGCTCCGGGACCGGAAAGCCGTTGATCTCCGCGAGCCGCTTGTTGATCCGGATATAGCGCAGGTCGCGGTCGAGAAGGTTCAGCCCCACTGGGATGCTGTCGTAGAGCGTCTCGAGCTCCGCATACTGCCTGGCGAGGACTTCGGCATTCTCCGCAAGCTGCTTTTCGGCCCGTTTGCGCGCGGTGATATCGAAGAGGCTGATGACGCAGCCGTCGAGCCTGTCATCTGTCCGGCGGTAGGGCCTGATCCGCATCACGAAGGTTTCGTCCGTCGCCTCGATCCGCACCTCCTGCTCGAGGGGCTGCAACGTCCCGGTGACCGTCGCCACGTCCTCATCGAGCGTGTCGTAGGCGATATGCCATTTCAGGTCGCTGAGGTTCCGGCCGAGGTCGCGGTCCTGGATGCCGAAGAGACGGCGCGCGGCCGGGGTATAACGCCTGACGCGCAGGTTCTGGTCCAGGAACACCGTGGCGATGTCGGTGCTCTCGAAAAGGTTCTTGAGGTCGGAGTTCGACTCGATGAGCTGCCGGTTGTTCTCGGTCAGCTCGGCATTGATGGTCTCGAGTTCCTCGTTGATCGACTGGAGCTCCTCGCGGGAGGTCTCGAGCTCCTCGTTCGAGCTCTGCAACTCCTCGTTCATCGAGAGGAGCTCCTCGTTCGAACTCCGGAGCTCCTGCTCGGTCGTTTCGTAGTCGGAGAGGGTCATGGTGAGTTGCTGGCGCGTCAGCGTCAGCTCGCGCTCGACCATGTCCCGCTCGGCCCGGTCCCGCCGGCCGGCGGTCTCGGCGAGGCTGCCGATGTCCTGCGCCCTGACGGGCTGGAGGGTGATGAGGACGGAGCCCTCGGCGAAGGGGACGGGCCTCGCTTCGAGATCGACAAGCTTCGGACGTCCGTCTTCGTTCACGACGATATTGCGGACCCTCGCGGTGGTGCCCCCTTCGCGCGCTTCTGAAATCGCCGAGCGCACCGGCAGGCGCAGCTCGCGGGCAAGGAACTGGTCGAGCGAGGCCGACACCGTTCCCATGGCCGGCATGACATACTGCCCCATCCGCTCGGAGAGGTAGCTGACCTCGTCCTGCGCGTTGACCATGGCGAAGGGCGGCGCGCTCTCCCTCAGAAAGAACGAGGTGATCTGCTGCTCCGCATCCATCTGAGGGGGGTCGGCCCGGCGCTGCCCGTGGGACCCGGGAAACCATCGCTCCCGCCGGATCTTGTCCCTGCGGCTCATCGCGAGGGTCGAGTAGCCGGGTGGCTGGTCGTCATCGCGTTGGAACAGTCGCGCTTCGCGGTCGAGCACCCTGAAATAGCGGTCTTCCTTACCCAGTGATTCCGATGGGCCGAGAAACAGGAACCCCATCGGGTTCAGGGCGTAGTGAAAGCGCGGAATGATCGCGGCCTGAACTTTCGCGGTCAGGTAGATCAGGAGATTGCGGCACGAGATGACATCCAGCCGGGAAAAGGGCGGGTCCTGAAGAAGGTTGTGGGGCGCGAAGACACATCGCTCGCGCAGTCTGGCATTGACCTGGTAACCGGCTTCGTTCTTGACGAAGAACCGCTCGCGGCGTTCCTGGGATACGCCCTCGAGCTGGCTTTCCGTATAGCCGCCGGACCGGGCGTGGGTGAGCGCGGCGGCATCGATGTCCGTACCGAAGATCTGACAGGGCCGCGCGTCTCCGGCCGCTTCCATCACTTCGGTGACCATCATCGCGATGGAATAGACCTCCTCGCCGGTCGAACAGCCCGGCACCCAGATCCTGAAACGTTCCTGGTCGCGGTCAAGCAGCGGCAGGATCGCCTCCTGCCGCAGGGTCAGGAAGAAGTCCTCGTCCCTGAAGAACCGGGTCACCCCGATGAGGAAATCCTGCAGGAGCCTCGCCCGCTCGTCGGCGCTCGCCTTCAGGCGTTCGATGAAGGCGTCCACGTCGCGGTGGCGCAGGAGGGTCATGCGCCGCTCGATCCGCCTGATCAGCGTGCCGGACTTGTATTCGGAGAAATCATGCCCGTCCTCGGCGTCGATGAGAGCGAGAATACGGTCGAGGGAGGCTTCGATCTGGTCTCTGACCTGCTCCTGTCCGGCGCCGCTGGCGAGCTCGTCGTGATGCCTCGCGATGTCCAGGAGGCGCGACGGGATGGCCCTCGGTGTCAGGATGAAATCGACGAGACCTGTCGCAGCCGCGCTGTCCGGCATGCCGGGGAAGCGCGCACTCTCGCTTTTCTGGACGATGGCGAAGCCGCCCTCCGCCTTGATGGCCCGGACCCCGAGGGTCCCGTCACTGCCCGTACCCGAGAGAATCACCGCGAAAGCGTCACGTCCGCGTTCCTGCGCAAGCGAAGTGAGGAACTCATCGATCGGCGTGCGCAGCACTTTCTCGGTGCTGCGCTCGTGGAGCCAGAGCCTGCCGTTCCTGATGGTCACCGAGGGCCCGGCGGGAATGACGTAGATCGTGTCGGGCTCGACCGTGATGCCGTCCTCGATCCTGCGAACCGGAATGTCGCTGTGGCCGGCGAGGAGCTGGTCCATGATCGAGGGGTGGTCGGCAGCCAGGTGCTGGACGATGACATAGGCCATCCCGCTCTCCGCCGGGATCGCCCCGACGAAGTCGCGCAGCGCCTCCAGCCCCCCTGCGGACGCACCGATGCCGACGATGGGAAAGGTGAACGCCTCGTCACGCATCTTGCTGCCCCTGCCTCGAGATTGCTGCCGCTGTCTGGCGTACAGTTTACCAAAGTGCGGACCCAGACAATGGGGACAGGCCGCTCGGAAGCAACAATTCAGGGTGTCAGGGAGCGGATTTCCGGCGCCGGATGATGTCCTCCAACAGGAGAGCATCCTGCCTGAAGCTCTCTGCACGGCTTTTCAGCCTCTGGCGGGCGGCATCACCGGTGGCCCGTTCATGCATCCCGAACAGCATGTCCGCACGCCCCCGGTGGGCCCGCAGCGCGTCGAACAGGCGCCTTTCGAGGGCCTCGTCCTGCGCCTTGTCGAGACTTGCCTCGCTATAGGCGTGTCCGGTGTGGCAGCGGTATCGCCTGGCGCCGCCCTCGTCGATCTCCCAGAGGACACCGCTGCAGTCGGGGCAGTTGTAGGGCGACAGGGAGCCCAGCTGGCGTACGTCGGCCATGGTCGCGCATTCGAGCCCCGCGATGCTGAGTTCGAGGAGCGCGCTGTCATCGAGCGGGCCCGGATCCTGCACCCTCACCCCGGCGATGGCCTCGATTTCGGCTGCGAGCTGCTCTGCTCCGAAGATCGTCGCCTCGGGAACGAGGTTCAGGGCGGCCGCGGGCATATCCGGAAAGTCCGTATCGGCAGGAGCCTGGACGAAGGGCTGGCCGCCGGCCTTCGCGAGGGTGAAAAGGCCCGCCGCCCCGTCGTCCAGAAACCCCGGAAGGATGAAACCGGCCGCACGGGGTCCGCGATAGACGCCGGCGCTGCGGAACAGGACGTCGATGGAAGGGCGGAAGCCGTTCTCCCTCGGCCCCCGCCGCACATGCACATGCTCTTCGCCGAGCATGAGATGGGCGTCGCGAGGCGCCAGGGTGACAGTGCCCGGCTCGATGGGCTGGTCATCGCTGGCCAGCCTGACCGGCAGGCTGCAACCGGACCCCAGAACCTCATGCGTTGCGACCTCCGAATGCGGATCGGTATGCAGAACCACGAAGACCGCGGCCGGGAGGGAGGCCGGCAGCGCCTCGAGAGCCCTCTTGAGGGTGCGGAACGCGCCCGCCGAGCCGCCGATGACGATCGTATCGAGGCTCGAGCCGGGACCAGGTTTGCGCACATCCATCGCGGCCACTTTCCGTTGGAAACCGGGCAACAGGAGGTCGCCGATCCCTCAGAGGTCAGCCGGACCCGATCACGTTCCCGCTCCTTTCGTCAAGACAACCAACGCCTGCGGACAGATCCCCGCCGAGAACGGGACCCTGTTACGCAAAACGAACCTGTGAGAGCGAAGGCTCGGAGCCCGGACGCGAACCGCGGGGATGGACAGGGGCGAAGCGGATGAGAGGGCTGGCCTCGAACCGAACGGGCCCGGGAGGCGGGGGCGAAACGGCGAGCCCGGGAAAGATGGTGCCCAGGGCCGGAATCGAACCACCGACACGCGGATTTTCAAT
>CAZAFU010000108.1:0-9619 GCA_964484475.1 uncultured Caulobacterales bacterium
TCTCGATATAGGCGTAGTACTGAAGGATCGGCAGGACTTCCTCGTTGAGGAGCTGCACGCAGCGCTGGGCATCGCCCGACTGGGTGTAGCCGTCCGAAGCCTGGGCGACGTAGATGTTCCAGTCCTGGGTTGGAAACCGGTCCCGCTGGATCTCCTGCATCACCTCGATCGCCGTCGAGACGATGGTGCCGCCCGACTGGCGTGAATAGAAGAACGTTTCCTCGTCCACCTCTTCGGCATGATGGGTGTGACGGATGAAGACCACTTCGACCTTCTCGTAGCGTTTCTGCAGGAAGAGATAGAGGAGCATGTAGAACCTCTTCGCGAGGTCCTTCTCGCGCTCTCCCATCGATCCGGACACGTCCATCAGGCAGAACATGACCGCCGCGGTGGTCGGGACCGGCTGCGGCGCGAAGGCGTTGTAGCGCACGTCCAGCGGATCGATATAGGGCGCCCAGCGCCTGCGCGCCTCGAGCTCCTCGAGGCGGGCGAGGACGTCCTTGGTTTCCTTGACCTGGGCCTTGGTCGGCTGGGCGATCTTCTCGAGTTCGAAAAGCCGTTCCTTCAGCTCGTTGATTTCCCGGGTCGAGGGACGCTTGAGGGCGAGCCGCCGCCCGTGGGCATTCTTCATGGTGCGGACGAGGTTGAGGTTGGTCGGCGCGCCGGTCACCGTCACGCCCGCGCGGCGCCACTTCCAGGCGTTCATCTCCTTGAGGGATGTCTTGACGAGGTTCGGCAGCTCGAGATCCTCGAAGAAGATGTCGAGAAACTCCTCCTGGGTGAGGGTGAAGCTGAAGCTGTCCTCGCCGTCGCCGGAGTCGCTGGCGTCCTTGCCGCCGCGGCCACCGCCCTGGGGCGGTTTTCTCAGGCGGTCCCCTTCGGTGAATTCCTTGTTGCCCGGATGCACGTGCCGGCGCCGTCCGGAGGCGGGGTCGAGCCTGAAACGTGGCTCCGCGGTCGATTTCGACGGGATCGAGATCTTGCCCGACTTGTCGAGTTCCTTGACGGAACGGTCTCTCAGGGACTTGTTGACCGCGTCCTTGATCTGGCTCTTGGCGCGGCGGAAGAAGCGCTGGCGATTGCCGAGCGACTTGCCTTTGGGGTTGAGGCGGCGATCAATGAAGTGGCTCATCAGAGCCGATGGTAACCTTATTTCTTAAGCGTCCGGTACTGAAAGAGCGGAAATTCCGCCAGATGCACCCAAATTGAATGATTATGCTCCGCCCAACTTCCGGGACCGGGCGAGCTCGGAGAGTGTCGCGCCTCTCGCGAGCGTCTGGCTGTAAAGGAGCCTGAGGATGCCGGCGGCCTCGCCGTGCACGTTGCGGGTGAGGTGTTCTGCGATGTCGGGCGGGACCGAGCCCTCCGCCGCCAGCGGCTCGAGCTTGGAGACGGCCTCCTCGAACATCCGCTCGTCCGCCTCCCGGTCTCCGCTGACTTCGGCGATCCGCTCGAGCACGCTTGCCGAGGCAGCGGGCGAGCCGCCGGCGTCCCTCAAGGTGGCGAGGTTCAACCCGTCGAGAAGCTGGGGCTTCTGCCGGGCGACGCCGTTGTAGATCCCGAACATCGCGGTGCAGGCATCGTGATCGAAGCTCATCGAGAAGATCTGGTGTTGCAGCATGATCGACCAGCCGTGATAGCGCACCCCTTCCACGCCCACGGTGAAGCGCATGATCCCGTCCTCGCCGAAGGTGATGAGGGCAAGGTCGTGGACGAAGCGTCCCGGCAGGTCGTGGGAGGCGCGCGTCGAGCGCCACAGGCCGGTGTAGTGCTGGCCCCGCTGGCTCGCCATGCGCGCAGCTTCCTCCTCGAACAGGCGAGGCATCCAGGGATTGACCGACTTCTGCGAGAACGACTCCGCGCCGAAAACCGCCGCGAAGTCGGCTATGTCCCGTTCCCAGTCGAGGATCGAGAACCCGGGCGTCTTGTCCGCCACGAAGCGCGTCAGCCGGGCCAGATTGTGCTCTGACGGGCGTACCGCGCCGGATGCCCAACGGCCCACCAGCGATTTGTCGACGCCCAGGGAATGGGCGAGCCCCGTCCGGCTGACGGTCAGAAGCTTCAGGACAAGACGCAGCTTCTCTGCGAAATCATGATTGGCCAAAACGCGCTCCCTCGCCGGACTGGTGTGGGCCCAAATGCAACTTTTCGCAATCTGCTGCGCGTTGCTGCGACTTCACGATCGCTGGGTTTTGAGCGAATTTGTCAGAAGCAGTGGTTTCGAAGGGTATGGGGAAGCGCCGCGCTCAGGCGTGAAGGCATCTTGGGGAAGGGGCCTTTTTCGTTCTCTCCTGTACAGTCGTTGCAAGTCGGCCGGTGATCCAGCGGCGGGTTTGCGACTCCTTCATGGCCGTGCCTTCGCAGCCGGGATGCCCGGCGGGGAACCGGAGGCGCGTGCCAGAGGTGCGATTGGGTTTCTCGACCGGTTGTCTGCCCGGTGGAGGACCATGGACCGTTTCGGTCCACTGCGTGGCTGCGGCGTTGCCCGGCCCCGAGTTGAGAGCGAGGGGAGCTCTCGGGGGTCACCGCTTCGCCGGGTCGTTATGGCTGTCCAGGAGAGGCCACCTGCCCTTGGCCTGCAGGCGATCTGCTCCCTGCTCCTCCGCGGACGGCAGCGGCGACGCAGCGTAGGCCCCGATCTTGCCCGGTCGGGGCCTACTGCTCGCCGTTTTCCGTGAAGGCCGGAGGCTGTCAGCTCACTCCCTGCGCAACAGGGTTTCGGTCAGGAAGGACCCGAGGGGTTTCGGCTCGAACGCGGCCTTCAGCGCCTCGGGGTCGTAGTCCCCGTTCACCCAGCCGAGGAAATGCTCACGGTCTGGTTCCCTGCCGTCGGTCTTCGCAGCCGCTTCATAGGCATCGAGGAAGGCGTCGAGGATCCCGGTCTTGCCGCCCTCGATGTGACCGAACCTGAAGGAGAGCTGTCGCCGCGCCTCGCCGAAGGGCCGTTCCGCCCTGAGAAAGAGATAGAGGAAACTGCCCAGCCCCGCCCGGTCCGCCCCGGACTTGCAGTGCATCAGCGCAGGATAGCGGATCGTCCGGAAGACATGGTCGAGTTCGTTGATGAAGGCGGGCTTTGGGGCCTCGCGCGAGAAGGCGCGGTGGTCGATATAGTCGATGCCGGCGGCGGTGGCCGCTTCCCTGGAGAGGTGCCAGTAGCCGGGCTGGCGGGCATTGTTCCTCAGGCCCCTCAGGTTGATGATCGTCCTGACCCCGCGCGCCGCCCAGTCCTCGATATCGAGGGGCGAGGGTTGCGCGCTGCGGTACATCTCGGGCGAGAGCTGGTGCACGTTCCGGTGCAGCTTCCGCAGGAAGCCGTGGTCGTGAAGCCAGAGGGATCGCCAGGCGGCCTTGCGGCCCTCGGGCGTCTCGAACTCGTCAGGAAGCAGGAACGGACCCATCGGCGGGCCTTTGCCCCTCGGACGCTTCGGGATCAAGCGCCTCGGATGCCCCGAAGGCGTCCGGGGGAAGGGGCTTTTCCCACCCCGGAACGCGGCCGGGCGACGCCACCTCCCATCCGGTGACCTCGAGGAGCCCGGCGACGAAGCTGTTGGAATTGAAACCATCGGACCAGTCGAAGGGGACGATGTCGTAGGGAATTTGGTCACCGTAACCGGCATCCATGGCGAACAGCGCGTCGACCACCGCCCTTTCGGTTGCTTCCCCGGTTTCGACCCGGGGATGCTGGATCTCGATGTCGAAGGTGTCGATCAGGATGGGGCAGAGGTCGGCCTTGCGGTTCACCCCGGACACGAGTTCGGAAAAGAACGGCACCATGTTGCGCGGGCCGGCCCCGAGGGTCGCGTAGCGCCTGCCGTCGGGAAGCCGGTTTTCAAAGCGCGGATCGTCCTCGAAGGCAGGATGGTCGTCGATGATGACCATGAGATAGGCATGGTCGCGCCCCAGAAGAACCGAATGGCCCTGCAGGCGGACTTCGATCTTCGGCGTGTCGAGCGAACGGCCCGGCGGCGTTCCGAGGCGCAGGTCCAGCTCGTGCAGCACCCGGGGCGCCCTGCGGCTTCGCGCATGCTCCCAGAGCTCTCCGGCAAGGCCGGGATGATCGCGGAGAAAACGCGCGGCGGCATCCGCATCGTCGTCGGCGAGGATCGTGTCGATGGCTTCGGGGAGGTTCGGGCTCTTCACGCAGATAAAGGTATGTGCGGCCCCCGCCGGCGCAAGCGGTCAGCCGCGATTGCCCATTCCTGGCCGAAAGGTTAATCTTCCCCGGCGCACGGGGGGAAGGGCGTCATGGCCAGGGTCATTACCGTTCACGGGACCTTCGCGGGCGACGCCTCGTCCCGTGGTGAGAAATGGTGGCAGCAGGGATCGCCTTTCACGGAGGCGCTCCAGGACCTGATCGAGGAGCCCCTCGATTTCGAGCCTTTCCACTGGTCGGGCGCCAATTCCGAAATGGACCGCAGGCGGACGGGGGCCCGGCTCGCCAGCGAGATCCGCCGGCAGGACGAGCCGCCGATCGTCATCGGTCACAGCCACGGCGGCAGCACCGCGATCCAGGCCCTCCTTCTCCTGTTCCTCCGGCAGAAGCAGAAAGGCTGCGATCACATCCGCGGGGTGATCACCATCGGAACGCCGATGCTGATCTTCAGGAGCAACCGGAACCCCTTCTCGCGCTTTGACGTGACAGGACGGCTGGCCCTTCTCTTCGCGGTGGGGCTCCTCTTGATCAAGGGCGGGGATATCGCCCTCGATGAGGTGCGCGGCGGGGAGTTCGCGACGATCTTCGGTCTCCTGCGCGATCTCGTCTTCTCGGTGCAGTTCGCGCTGGCGGCCCTGATCGTTGGAGTCCTGACGGTCTTCGGCAGGCGCAACATGCAGCGGGCCAGGCTGTTCCGTACCAACCAGCTCTATGAATGCTTCGCCGACCACTACGCCGCCCTCAACCACAGCCAGGACGAGGCGATCAACGGGTTGAGAAGCGCCCGGGTGATCAAGCCCAAGCTCGTGAAGATACGGAAGGTCTTTGTCCTGACCTTCTCGACCCTCGCCTTCGTCCTTGTCGGGATATTCTTCCTTCTGCAGGTTCTCACGATCCGTGGGGCGGAACCGCCCGAGGTGCTGGCTCAGGGGTTCGAGATACTCGATACCCATCTCATCGTGCCTGCCGACGGGTTCCTTCATGCCCGGCTGCCCGAGCTCAGCGAAACGCGCTGGTTCAGGCGCCTCCTGTCCGCTTTCTCGATCGTCCCCGTGGCCGTGGTGATCATCTTCTCCGCGATCGTGGCCTTCCTGACCGCGCTGGTGGTGACGCCGGGCCTGTCCGGCTTTGTCAGCGACCAGATCAAGACCCAGAGCTTCGGCGATGACGGTTTCGGCGAGACGATCAGCAAGGTCGCCGCGGGCCTCGATTTCAAGGCCGAGGAGATCGGCACCCTGCCCCAGGATGTCGAGGACGAGATGGTGGCAAGTTCGGTCGATGACGCCGGGCGCGCGATCCAGAGAATCCGCGAGCTCCTGTCTTCGGGCGAGCTCCTGTCACGCGAGGGGGCGGATCTGATGGCGCAGTCGATGCGGTTCGAGAAGTCCGAGCTGCTTCACAACGCCTATTTCCACTCGCCGCTCTTCATCCGGTACCTGGCGGCGACCATGATCGCGCGCTTCGGGCTGACGCCCTCGGCTGCCTTCCAGCAGGACCGGGCGGGTCAGGTCTTCCTCCAGGCGGTGGGGAGCCGGTTCTAGGCCCCGGCCATCTCTTCGAGATGCCCGGCCAGCGAGACCAGGATCTCCTGCCGGTAGGGTTTTTCGATGACGGGGCAGTTCCTGAAGGTCTCGGTCAGCCCGTTCTTCCCGTAGGCGGATTGAAACCCGAAGGGGACGCCGAGGTCCCGCAGCCGTCTTGCGACCGGGAATGACGACTGGCCGTTCAGGTTGATGTCGAGGAGGGCAAAGTCGATGACCTGCTGCTCGAGGATGGCGAGAGCCTCTTCCACGTTGGTGGCCACGACGATTTCGCCATAGCCCGCTTCCTCGAGATAGGTCTCGAGCAGCATCGCGTTGAGGACTTCGTCCTCGACCACGAGGATCGTGAGCTCCTCCCGGGGAGAGCTGTCCGGTTTGCGCATTGGGAAAGCCATGGCTATCGACGCCTTCAATCGTCTTGTCGCAGCGCCAACGTCCACTCGCGCCAAACGATCCCTTCGTCAGGGAAATCACCAATAGCGAGTGCGTGATGGCGTCATGACAGTCGCTCGCGATGTTGAAGAAAGTGCAAAGGAGCGCGCATGACCGGTTCTCACAACAGCGAGACGAAAAGCGAAAAGGACAGGGCCGCGCGGCAGAAGTCGCTACGCGGTGCGGCCGCGACGGTGATCGTTCTTCTCGTTATCGTCATTGGTTTCGTCTTTTTCTCCCAGGCGGCCTTCCTCGATTTCAGGCTGTCTGTCCTTCTCAAGCTGGGCGCAGGCGTCCTCGCGACCATCCTGCTCGCCGCGGGACTGATGGCCGCGGCCTTCTATTCCGACGACAGCGGGCACGACGAAGACGCATCCAACAAGTTCTGAGCGGCTTCAAGCGAGAGAGTTCCCGCTCGGGGCTGTTGCCACGGAACCTTCGTTCCTATCTACGATCCGTGCCATTCTTGGGTGGAGGAAACTGGACCATGCGGCTCATCACGGTCATCGCAGCGACGCTTCTTCTCGTCGGCTGCGGCGTCAACGACGTCCCCGAAAAGAAGAACACGGTCGATGCGGCCTGGTCGGAGGTCCAGAACCAGTACCAGCGCCGGGCCGACCTGATCCCCAACCTCGTGAACACCGTCGAGGGTTTCGCCCGGCAGGAGCGCGAGGTCCTTCGCGAAGTCACCGAGGCGCGCAGCCGGGCGTCGTCGATCCAGCTTTCCGCCGAGGATCTGTCCGATCCCGCCGCTGTCGCCCGCTTCGAAGCGGCGCAGGAACAGCTCTCAGGGGCGCTCTCGCGGCTCCTTGTGACCGTGGAGCGTTATCCCGACCTCAAGTCCAACGAGAATTTCCTCGCCCTGCAAAGCCAGCTCGAGGGGACGGAGAACAGGATCGCGATCGCCCGCCGGGACTATATCCAGACGGTGCGCGACTACAATCGCGAGTTCATGGTGATCCCCGACCGCTGGGTCGCTGCGATCTTCAACGGCTCCTACGAACGCGCGGCGACGTTCGAGGCGGCTCCGGAGGCCCAGAGCGCTCCGGAGGTCAGTTTCGGTTCGGACGGGTAGGACCCGTTGAAAGCCTTCCACCTCGCCTTCGCCCTTCTGGTGCTCGCGCTGGCGTCTCCTGCGGGGGCGCAGGAGCCCGAGTTCCCTGCGCTCACGGGGCGGGTGGTGGACCAGGCGGACCTTCTCTCCGAGAGCACCGAACGGGAGCTTTCCAGGCGCCTTGCCCGGTGGGAAGAGCAGTCCTCCGACCAGGTCGTGATCGTCACCCTCGAAAGCCTCGATGGTCTCGAGATCGAGGATTACGGCTACCGGCTCGGGCGGGCATGGGGCATCGGGGTCGATGAAGGCACCGACGGTCGCGGTCTCGACAATGGCGCGATCCTGATCGTCGCGCCGAACGAGCGGGCGGTCCGGATCGAAGTGGGCTATGGCCTCGAGCCGACCCTGACCGATGCCATGTCCGGTACGATCATCCGGCGGGGCATCCTGCCTTCGTTCCGCGAAGGCCGCTTCGAGGAGGGTATCGTGCAGGGTACGGAGGGCATCCTCTCGGTTCTTGCGGGCGAACCCGCCGAATGGATGGATCGGCGCGAGCGTGCCGGGGGCCGCGAGATCGCCGACGGCGAGGGCGGTGTTCCGTGGCCGCTCGTGCTCTTCTTGCTGCTCTTCGTTCTCCCGTCCGTCCTGCGCGGCCGCCGGGGTGTCGTCTTCGACAGCGACCGCAGCAGGCGGCGCGGCTATCGCGGCGGCACGGGCGATGCCCTCGCCTGGATCATCGCGTCCGAGATCGGCAGGCATGCCGGGCGCGGCGGAGGAAGCTGGGGTGGCGGCGGCGGCTTCGGTGGCGGCGGATTTTCCGGCGGTGGCGGCGGTTTCGGTGGAGGAGGAGCATCGGGGTCATGGTGACGAAGATGGATGCAGACGACAGAGCGAGGATCGAAGCTGCGGTGAAGGCCGCAGAAACGCGGACCAGCGCGGAAATCGTGGTCATGGTCGCAAAGGCGGCCACCGACTATCGCGCGGTCGAGCTGATGGCGGCGGCGGTGCTTTCGCTCGCCCTGCCTGCCATTCTCCTTCCCTTCCCCTCGATTTCCGCACTGACGATCTGGGTCGCGCAGCTGGTTCTCTTCGGGCTTCTGGCGACCCTGCTGCCAGCCGCTGGCGCGGGGCGTTTTCTCGTCGGCTCCAGACGGGTGCAGGGCGATGCGCGGGCCATGGCGGAAGCGGAATTCTTCGCCCACGGACTGAGGCGCACGTCGAGCCGGGCAGCGGTTCTCCTCTTTGTCGCGTTGCGGGAGCACAAGGTCGAACTCCTCTGGGACGATGCCGCCGAGCCCCATCTCGGGGACGGAAAAACCGAACCAATTCTTTCGGATGTGGCCTCGAGGATCCGGGCCGGTGAACTGACGGAGGGGCTCGAGCTGGCCACGGCACGGCTTGCTGACTGTCTCGAGGGCGCCCTGCCGCCGCGCGAAGGGCGCAGCAACGAACTGCCGAACGTGATCCTCCGCTAGGGGAAGGTCGGCGGCGTCCGTTCAGTCCCCGTGCCTTTCGGGATCGACCGGGGCACCTTTCTCCCTCGCCTCGGCCAGGGTCCGGCCCTGTTCGGCGAGCATGTCGAAAAGCGCTTCGGGGTTGGCGCTGCGCATCTGGAGGGCCGCAGCCTCCATGCCCTCCGCCACCGGAATCTCGCGCCGGCCCTCCTTCATGCCCTGAAGGATGATCGCCGCCGCCTCGCGAGGGGCCATGCCGCAATCGATGTTCACGTCCGAGCTGCCGCGAGGGTCGCCCGATCCGGTCAGCGCATTGCGCGCCACATCGGTCCGCACCGAGCCCGGCAGGATGACGCTGACACCGATCCCGTAGGCTTTCTCGACCTCGGCGCGGAGGGCTTCGAAATAGCCGCACACCGCAAATTTCGCCGCCGAGTAGCCGGTCCTGAGGGGCGTGCCGAGCCTTCCGGCCACGGAGCTGACCACGGCCACATGTCCGGACCGCCGCTCCACCATACCGGGCAGGACCAGTTGCGTCAGCCGCACCGGCGCGAAGAAATCGACTTCCATGATGCGGCGGTAGACGGAGAAATCCGTATCGAGGGCGAGGCTTCGCTGACTGATGCCCGCATTGTTGACGAGGACATCGATACCGCCCGTGAAGCTTTCGGCCTCGCCGACGACGCCGGGAAGGGCACTCTCGTCGGTCGTATCGAAGGGAAGGAGGAGGTGATCCGTGGGCAGCCTTTCCGCCAGTCTCTCGAGGGCGTCCCGGCGGCGGCCGGACGCGATGACCTTCGCGCCCTCGGCGGCGAAAGCTTCCGCCAGCGCCTCGCCGATCCCGGAGGAGGCGCCGGTGATCCAGACCGTCCGATCCTGAAAGTCCACGTGGTCCGGCTCCCGTCAGGTGGCGGGCGCCATCCTGCGCCCTCAGGAGCGTACGGTACCCTGGCGCATGTCCTTGTCGAGTTTCTTCATCGCCTTC
>CAZAFU010000109.1:0-9133 GCA_964484475.1 uncultured Caulobacterales bacterium
GCGCTTCGGGATCGGTATGAACACGGACCACACCCTCGAGGAGGTCGGCCAGCAGTTCTCGGTCACCCGTGAGCGGATCCGCCAGATCGAAGCGAAGGCGCTGCGCAAGCTCAAGCACCCGAGCCGGAGCCGCAAGCTCCGCAGCTTCCTCGACAACTAGGAACGAAAGGCCCGCTCCGGCGGGTCTTTTTCATTGCGGCCGAGCAGGGCCTTGATCTCCCGGACCTGCTTCTCGGTGGAATTCTCACCGTCGATGACGAGAATGTCCGGAGTGACCTCGAGGCTCTGCATCTGGCTTGCGAGCAGGGCCGTCCTCGCGAAGTGGTTCTTTCTTTCACTCAGCCTGCGGGCAAGTTCGTCTTCGGGCACGTGTGGCAGGATGAAGCGCGGCTCCACCAGAAGAAGCTTTTGCAGGAGGTCCCTCACCCGCTGCGACAGGCTCGAGCAGGCCACGACGATCTTCGGCTCGTCCCGCGCGATGACCGCGGCTGCCACCCGTCCAAGCCAGGGTTCCCGCATCTCGTCGGTCAGCCCGATGCCTCTGGACATCAGCGTCTTGGCCTCCTCGCTGTGATAGAGGTCGCCCTCCACGACAGCCCATCCGAGCTCCTCCGCCAGCGCCGCCGCCAGAGTGCTCTTGCCGCAGCCCGAAGGCCCCATCACAATCAGCACGTCGTCGAGCCGTGCCACAAACTCTCCTCAAATCAGCCTCAACCGATGAAGAGAGTAGCGCACGGAGGGTTCGAGGAAAGGAGCTGCCGATGGCACCTGAAGAACTGTTCCAGTTGGTGAACCTCCTGGTCCTGCCGGCCTGGGTGCTGCTTGTCTTCCTGCCGCGCTGGCGCCTGACCCAGACCGTCGCCTTCGGGGTGACCGTCCCGGTTCTCGGCCTTGCCTATGTCGCGATCCTCGTGCGTTCGTTCTCCGGCGGGGAAGGGTTTTCGCCCGCAGATTTTTCGACCCTGGAAGGGGTCAAGGGCCTCCTCTCCAACGATCTCGGCCTCGTCGCGGGCTGGGCGCATTACCTGGCCTTCGATCTTTTCGTCGGAACCTGGATCGTCAGGGACTCCAGGGCGGCGGGGGTGGCCCATGGCTTCGTGGTGGTCCCGCTCGTTTTCACGTTCCTCGCGGGGCCCCTGGGACTGCTGCTCTATCTCCTGGCACGGCAGTTCAAGAGCCGGCGCTTCCTCGCCGAGCCGACACCCTTCGCCAATATCCTTGCCGCGCAGGGCGAAGCCCTTCCATCGCAGGGCGGTGACGTCTAACCGGACCCGACCCAAGCGTTCAGGAGTTCACCCCCATGCGAGAAAAGCGGCCCGTCTTCGGTTTCGGCTTCCTGATCTTCCTGGCGGTGGTGATCTGGGCCCTCCTGCGCATGGGGATCTTCAACTAGAGCCGGTCCGTGGCGGGAACGCGCCCCTGGTTTCCTTGATCGCCGCCCGGGTCGATTCGCTGAGCCCTTCCCCGAGGTGGTCAGGACAGAAGCGGCGCTGGAAAGCGATCACGCATGCCATCGCCCCGAACCGCTCCACTGCGTAGCCGATCTCCTCGAGAAGCCCGAGGGCCTCTTCGGCGGAGGGAAGCTCCTCGGGCGTCTTGCCGGACCACGGGCCGATCGCGAGCCGTTCAAGTGCGAGAACCTGCCAGGGGAACTTCTCGCCCGGATCCTCCTTGCGGCCGGGCGCAATGTCCGAATGGCCAAGCACCCGTCCCGGAGGGATGCCGTAGCGCTCACGGACCTGCCGGAGGAGGAGGACGAGGGCGTCGATCTGCTCGTCCGGAAACTCCTCATAGCCCCATTCATGTCCGGGGTTCACGAGCTCGATGCCCAGGGAGACGGAATTGATGTCCTTCTCGCCCGCCCATTCGGAGACGCCTGCATGCCAGGCACGCCTCTCCTCTGGAACCAACGCGTGGGTCCGCCCATGCGGCTCGATCATGTAGTGGGCGGAAACCTCGCTCTGCTCGTCGCACATGCGCTCGAGCGCCTCGTCAGCCGACTTCATCCCCGTGTAGTGAAGCACCACCATGGAGATCGAATGTCCCTTCCTGTCACCATGATTGGGCGAGGGGAAAACCTGATCAGTGTTATCGTTCGGGCTCATGACCGGCCTTGATTTTCTCTTGGGACTCCGCCTCGGCGGCAGCCGCGGCGATGACCTGTTTGCGATCGGGCGGGTGCGCCCTGATCAGGATGACCCCAACACCGGACATCACGAACAGTGCTCCCACTCCTATCCTGAGTGTGAGAACTTCACCGAGCAGGAGAACGCCGAAGATCACGGCGAACACGGTGATCAGGAGGCCCGAGGGCGCGACGACGCTCAGGGGCAGCCGCTGGAGAAGGTAGTAATAGGTCGTGTGACCGAAGACGCTGGCCACGAGGACGGAATAGATCAGCGATAGGACAATGGCATCCCGGTCCGGCCCCTCGAGCCATGAGACATTGTCGTCGATGAAGAGCGCGGCAGGGACGATGCCGACAACGCTGCCGACGACGGCCATCCACGCAAGAAGAGAGAGCGGTTTGATACCCTGGATCTTCTTGACGAAGATCGCCCCCGTCGCCTCGGCGGTCGTTGCACTGACGATCAGGAAGGCCCCCAGCGGCAGGTTGCGGCTCCCGGCGGCATCACCTTCGGCGGTGGCGATGACAAGGACCCCGCCCAGTGCGACGGCGATGCCGGAAATTCGCTTCCAGCCGACGGTCTCCCCGAGGAAGACCACCGAAAAGATGGTGGCGATGACAACGTAGCTCTCTGCCAGGATGGCACCGATGCTGGCCGTCGTCAGCATGATGCCGGAGAACATCAGGAGGTAGTTGAGACCACCGAAGCAGACCCCTGCAATCAGGACCCGGTGCATCTGCCCCGGATGCCAGCGCAACAGCGGCGCCAGGAGGAGCGCAAGGATCGGCATTCGCCAGGCGACATAGGTGATCGGCGAGACCAGCTCGGTCACGCCCTTCACGATCACCATGTGAAGGCCCCACGCAAGGCAGACACCGATGAGGAGGACGAGCTGGAGCGGCTTCACCTCACGTCCGCCTTCCGGTCCTGGAGTGCGACGAGCCTTGCGTAGAGGCCGCCGCGGGACACGAGCTCGTCATGGCTGCCCTTCTCGCGAAGCTGGCCCTTTTCCATCACGGCAATCAGGTCGGCATCGCGGATGGTTGAAAGCCTATGGGCGATCACGAGGGTCGTCCGTCCACGGCGCAAGCGAGCCATGGCGTCTTCGATCAGCCGCTCGCTTTCCGCGTCGAGAGCCGAGGTGGCCTCGTCGAGGAGCAGGATCGGGGCGTCCTTGAGAAAGGCCCGCGCAAGGGCGACCCGTTGGCGCTCGCCCCCCGAGAGGGCGCCTCCGCCTTCTCCCACAAGGGTGGCGTAGCCCTGCGGCAGGGCCATGATGAAGTCATGCGCGGCCGCCGCCCTTGCGGCTTCCTCGATATCGGCATCGCTCGCATCGAGGCGCCCGAGCCGGATATTGTCCGCAACCGAAGTGTCGAAAAGGACAGGGGTCTGGGTGACCAGACTGATGTTGCTGCGGAGTTCCTCGATGGCGAGCCGGCGGACCTCCTTCCCCTCGATCGTGACCTCGCCGCGTTCGGCCTCGTAGAAGCGGTTCAGGAGTCCGAACACGGTCGATTTGCCCGCTCCAGATGGCCCGACGAGAGCGGCTGTCGCACCGGCCGGCACATGCAGGGAGAAGTCCCGAAGGATCGCGGTTTCGCGGTCATAGGCGAAGGTGACGCCCGAGAAGCTCACGCCCGGCGCATGGCCCGGCGGCAGGGCGAGGGGGACGGGATCGGCGACATTGACGATCTTCGGCTCGTCGTCGATCACGGACATGACCCGTTCGACCGCTGCCAGCCCCTCCTGCAGGACCGCGTTCAGCGTGCCGAGGCCCCGCGCGGGCTGGGAAAGCAGAGCCATCGCGATCAGGAAGGCCACGAGCTCCGGCCCCGTCAGAAGGCCCCGGTCGATCCTGAAGGCGGCCACGCCGATGATGAGCGCGATGGCGGCAGAGGAGATGATCGTGATGATCGGCTCGTTCAGCGCCCGCAGGCGGATCAGCCGGGTCAGGAGGACCCTGCGTTCTTCGAATGCGCCATCCATCCTCGATCGCTCGTAGCCCTGGAGATTGTAGCTCTTCACGGTCTCCTGCCCGGCGAGGCTTTCGGAGAGGATCCCGGTCAGGTCCCCGATCTGTCCCTGGACCTGTCGGGCAAGTCGCCTGATGGCCTTTCCGATGACGGTGATCGGCACGCCTATGAGCGGGTAGATCAGCAGGACACAGAGGAAGAGGATGGGGTCGAGGAAGGCGAGGACCCCGATGAAACCGATCAGCCTGACGACGTCCCGCGCCGCGTTCGGGACGCGGTTCAGGGTCTCCCTCAGGACGGTCATGTCGTTGGTGAAGCGCGAAACAAGGCTCCCCACGCGCCGGTCGCCCTCACCCCTGCCCTTCAATTGGGCGAGATCGAAGCGGATGATCGCGCCGTACATCCGCTGCTGGAGGTCCCTGAGCACCTTCACCCCGGCACCCTGCGCGAAGATCGCCTGCAGGTAGAAAAAGCCGGCCTGGGCAAGGGCGATGACGATCACGAGGATCGGGCCCCAGAACATCACGTCTTCCGGCGAGACATCGGTGAAGCGCTCCGAGCGGCCAGGCTCCAGGCCTGCGAAGATCCACTCGGTGCCGAGGACGAAGGCCACTTCGGCCAGGGCCAGACCGACCATGAAAACCAGCGCGAGAAGAAGCTGTCCCGTGTACCGGGCCAGATGCTCGCGCCAGACCCGCGCGATCAGGGAACGATTGCGATTCGCCATCGCTGATCCTTGGCAATTGCCGGCCGAGCGGTCCATAGCGGCCGCCTGTTGGTATTTTATCGCCGGCGCCACGTGCTTTTTCCTCTGGTAAGTGGCAAGGGCGCATGCTGCGCAAGATGAGACGGACGGAATGCTGACGGATAAGGCCTGGTCGCTTCGCACCTACAGGGCGGCAACCCGATGGCTGCGGCCTGTCGCAGGGCACGTGCTCAAGCACCGCCTGGCGCAGGGGAAGGAAGACCCCGCGAGGCTCGATGAACGCCTCGGCATCGCTGCGGTGGACCGTCCGGAAGGAAAGCTCCTCTGGCTGCACGGCGCCTCGGTCGGCGAGAGCCTGTCGATCCTGCCCCTGATCGGTGCCCTTGCGGACACCTACCCCGATCTGTCCTTCCTGGTCACGACGGGAACCGTCACCTCCGCCGAGCTGATGGAGAAGCGGCTGCCTCCCCAGGCCGTGCATCAATACGTGCCGCTGGATCAGCCGCATTTCGTCGAGAGGTTTCTCGACCACTGGCAGCCCGACGCCGCTTTCTTCCTCGAATCCGAGCTCTGGCCCGTGATGCTCGGCCAGGCCTGCGCCCGGGGCATTCCCCTCGCTCTCGTCAACGGCCGGATGTCGCCGAAGAGTTTCGAGAGCTGGCAGGGCCGCAAGCGCGCGGCGAAGGAACTCCTTTCCGTCTTCGACGTGCTGATCGCCCAGAACGAGGAGAATGCGGCACGGTTCGGAACCCTTGCGGAGCGTGAGGTCGGCACGGTCGGAAACCTCAAGCACGCGGCGGACGCGCTGCCCACGCCCGAAGCACCGATGCGGGAGATCGAGGGGTGGATCGGCGACCGGCCCCTCTGGCTCGCCGCGAGCACCCACGCCGGCGAGGAGGAACAGGTCCTCGCTGCCCACGGCCGGATCATCGCCGAGCTGCCTCGCACGCTTCTCGTGCTCGCCCCGCGCCATCCGGCGCGCGGAGACGACGTGGCCAGCCTCTGCGAAGCGCAAGGGTTCGAGATCGCCCGCCGTTCTCTTAAGGAACCGGTGACCGGGGCCACCCAGGTCTATCTCGCGGACACCCTCGGCGAGCTCGGCATCTTCTACGGCCTCAGCGATATCGCCTTCGTCGGCGGCAGCTTCCCCCCCGTGGGCGGTCACAATCCGCTCGAGCCTGCACGCCTTGGCTGTGCGATCCTGCACGGGGAGAAGGTCTTCAATTTCGCCGATACCTACGCCGCGATGCGCCGCAGCGGCAGCGCGGCTCTCGTCAGGAACGACAGGGATCTCGCGGCGGCGCTTCTCCGGCTCCTGAAGGACGAGATGACAAGGCAGGCCATGGCGAAACAGGCCCAGGACTGGGCCGAAGGCGGGGCCCGCTCCGTTCTCGACGGCATCGTCGAGGCGATCACGCCGGTCCTGCGCAAGGCGGGCATCGCCGACTGATGCCGCTTGCGACGCCCGGGTTCTGGTACGGGCAAGGGCCGGGCGCCCTGCCCGCGAGGCTCCTCCGGCCCATCGGAGAACTGCACCATCGCATCGTGCAGCAACGCCTGCGCGGGGGAGCCCCGGCCTCTTCGGTGCCGGTGATCTGCATCGGGAACGCAACGGTGGGCGGCGTCGGCAAGACCCCGGTCGTCAGGCGGCTCGGCGAGGTCCTCAGGGAACGCGGCCACCGCGTCCACATCCTTACCCGGGGTTATGGCGGCTCGCTCAAGGGCCCGGTGCGGGTCCTGGAAAGCCACGCCGCGGCCGAGGTCGGCGACGAGCCGAAGATGCTGGCGCGGGATCTTCCGGTCTGGATCGCAAAGGATCGCGGAGAGGGAGCCGAGACCGCGGCGGATGCCGGGGCGGAGGTCATCCTGATGGATGACGGCCTCCAGAACCCTTCTGTCACCAAACGTCTCAGCATTCTCGTGGTCGATGAGGAGCGCTGGTTCGGCAACGGCCTCGTCTTCCCCGCCGGTCCCCTGCGTGAGCACCCGGAAGCGGCACTGTCCCGCTCCGCAGCAGTCATCAGTGTCCTGCCGGGCGGGCAGGATCTCTCCGGGCGGACCCGGGCCTTCGCGGGAGACAAGCCCCTCTTCGCCGCCCGCTTCGTTCTCGATATGGCGGGCCTGCCCGAGGGCCCGTTCGCGGTCTTCTGCGGGATCGGTCAGCCGGAACGGTTCCGGCGCTCGCTCGAGAATGCCGGAGCGACCATCGCGTTCTTCGAAGCCTTCGCCGACCACCACGCCCTTTCCGCCGGCGAGCTGGCTTCACTGCGCGAGCGGGCAGCAAGAGCGGGCGCCCGGCTCGTCACCACCGAGAAAGACTTTGCGCGGCTTCCCGAGGCGGATAGAGCGGGGATCACACCAGTCAGGGGGCAGATGCACATCGAGCAGGAGGACAGGCTCGTGCGCCTGCTTGAGGAGGTTCTATGAGCGACGGCGCTGCATTGGGTGAAAAGCGTTGGGACGCGGAGTTCTCCCTGCCGGAGCCGCGCTCGAACCGGCCCATGACCCTTGGCAAGAAGATCGAGGCCGCGCTCTTTCTCGGGCTGCTCAGAATCCTCCGGCAGTTCCCGATCGAGAAGGCATCGGCGGGGCTCGGACGCACCATGCGCGTCGTCGGGCCGATGCTGCGGCCGATCAACAAGCGGGGCGCTGCCAATCTCAAGCTCATCTATCCCGAGATGACCGCGATCGAGCGCAAGGCCATCCTCCGCGACACGTGGGAGAACCTTGGCCGGACCGCGGCTGAATACGCCCATTTTGACAAGCTGGCGGACAGGGTGACCCTCGAACGCGGGGAGATCATCGAAGATGTTGCCGGCGACGGTCGGCAGGCGATCTTCGTCTCGGGCCATTTCGCCAACTGGGAAGCTATGGGCGCCACCATGAGGCGCGCCGGCGTCAGGTTCGCCATGGTCTACCGGCCTCCCAACAACCGCCGCGTTGACCAGCACCTCATCGGCCTGCGGGGCGAGCACATCAGCCGGCTGCAATTCCCCAAGGGCAAGCGCGGCGGCCGTGGCCTCCTCAATGCGCTCAAGCAGGGATACTCGCTGTCGATGCTGGTGGACCAGAAGCTGAACGACGGGATCGAGGTGCCGCTTCTGGGCTATCCGGCGATGACGCCGCCAGCCGCGGCCCGGCTCGCCAGAAAACTCCAGCTCCCACTGGTTCCCATGCAGATCACCCGCCGGCCCGGTGCCCGCTTCGTCGTGACGGTCCATGATCCCATCAAACCGGGTGACCGCTCGGTCGAGGATATCACGGCGGAGATCAACGGCATCCTGGGTGACTTCATCCTCGCGCGGCCCGAGCAATGGCTCTGGTTCCATCGGCGCTGGCCGAAGGAGCTGACGCCCTCGGAGTGAGCCCTCAGCCGCGCGGCCAGACCAGAAGGAAGCTCGTCCCCTCCGGACCGGTGCTTTCGAGCCGGAGGTCGCCGCCCTGCGCCTGCATGGCGGCAGCGGCAATCGGAAGACCGAGGCTGGTTCCGCTCGGCCGCCGGGCCCCCTTGAGGGGAAGGAACAGGTGAGCCCGTGCGGGCTCGCCGATTCCCGGCCCCTCGTCGCGCACGCGCACTGCTGTCCGGCCGACATCCTCGGCAAGGCTGATGACGACCGGCGCTTCGGTCTGGAGCGCGTTGCGAACCACCTCGGAGAGGGCGAGTTCGGAAAGCGTGGGATCGGCGATGATCTCCGCCGACGGGACGTCGATCCCGACGCGGGCGCGGTCCCCCGCCTGACCCTCCACGGCCGCATGGACGATCGATTGCAGGTCGCAGCGGACCGGGACGGCGGCGGGCATCTCGGCGAGGGTCTCCACCCGCTCCCCCACCGCAGTCATCGAATCGATCCGCTCGCGAAGAAGCCCGATGAACCGCGCACCTTTTCCGTCCTCCGCCGTTTCCAGATGCCTCTGGATCACTTCGACCGCGTTCTGAAGATTGCGCGCGTCGTGGCGGAGGGTCCGCACCGCCTGCCGGTAGAGCCCCTCCTTCTCGGTCATCAGCCTACCCGCTTGAGGATCTTGAGGAGGAACTTGTTGAAGGGCGTGAAGGTCCGCTCGAAACTGTAGGTGTCCGCGGCGGCCTTCGCGATTTCCCCGATGGTGGGGTAAGGCATGATGGTCTTGTCCAGCGCGGAGAGCTTGAGCCCGTTGGCCACGGCGAGGGCCAGGGGCTGAATCACTTCGCCGGCGTGACGTCCCGCTGCACTGGCTCCCAGGATACGACCGCCCTTCCCGACATAGACCTTCAACAGACCCTCGGTGGCGTCTTCGGTGTTGGCGCGGTCGTTGTCACTATAGGGCGCCCGCACAACGTCGTGAGA
>CAZAFU010000110.1:0-9122 GCA_964484475.1 uncultured Caulobacterales bacterium
GCGGAAACGAAAGCAAAAGGGAACTTCATCACGTATTGACACTTCTGATTTCCTGAGGGTTCGTTCCCATGGCCGATTTTGTTGCGCCGCACTACCCTCAGGCGCCGGTCCGCTACACCTTGCCAACGACAGCGCCAAGAGGCTCGATCCCGAACCGCTTCTCGAACTGCCCCAGATCCTTCTCTTCGAGCCGCACCGTGAGAATGCGCGCTCCGCCCTCTTCCGCTTCCTCTCCAAGAACGTCTCCGTGGCGATAAAGCCACGCAGCCGCCTCCCCTTCCTGCGGTGAGATCGGCACCCGGACCTCCTCGCGCATCGCGGTAAGTTCCTCGTCGATCAGGTGGAGCAGCACCTCGACGCCGCGCCCGTCATGGGCGCTGATCGCCACGGGCAGCGGATCCTTCGGTGTACCATCCGCCACTTCCGCCCGGCCACGCGCCGCGGTGACGAGGGCCTCGGGCGTGCCGATCGTCGCCGCGTCCTCCTCGCCGAGGGCGTCGATCTTGTTCCAGGCCTCGATGAAGACCGCGTCACTTTCGTCGGTGAGGCCGAGTTCGGCCAGAACGCCGATCACGTCAGCCCGCTGGGCTTCCGATTCCGGGTGGGCGATGTCTCTCACATGCACGACGATATCCGCCTCGAGCACCTCTTCGAGGGTGGCACGGAAGGCAGCGACGAGGCCGGTCGGCAGGTCGCTGATGAAACCCACCGTGTCGGAAAGGATGGCGTCGGTTCCGGAGGGAAGCTCGATCTTCCGCATCAGGGGGTCGAGGGTCGCGAAGAGCAGGTCCTCCGCGAACGCATTCTCGCCCGTCAGGCGCTTGAAAAGGGTGGACTTGCCCGCATTGGTATAGCCGACCAGCGCGATCACCGGCTGGGGCGCCCGCTTGCGCTTGCGCCGCTGCAAGGTCCGTGTGCGCCGTACTTCCTCGAGTTCGGTCTTCAGCCTGTCGATCTTCTCCGCGAGAATCCGCCGGTCGCTCTCGATCTGCCTTTCGCCGGGGCCACCGAGGAAGCCCGCGCCGCCACGCTGGCGTTCGAGGTGGGTCCATGACCTGACCAGGCGCGAACGCTGGAAGGTGAGGTGCGCCAAGGCCACCTGGAGCGTGCCCTCCTTGGTCTGGGCACGCTCGCCGAAAATTTCGAGAATGAGCTGTGTCCGGTCGAGAACCTTGCGCTTCCACGCCCGCTCGAGGTTCCGGTGCTGGACCGGAGAGAGCTGGGCGTTGACGATGACGAGGCGCACGTCCTCCTCGGCCTCCAGCCACTGGCCAAGCTCGCTCACCTTGCCCTGACCGATCAGGGTGGCGGGGCGAGCCTCGTGGAGGTTGACGATCTCGGAGCGGACGGTCTCGACGCCGATGGCCTGGGTCAGGTTCACCGCCTCTTCAAGGGCGCCTCCGGCCGAGCGAAGCTGGCGCCCCGTCCCCGACAGTTCGATGTGAAGGACGAGCGCCTTTTCGGCTGGGCGGGCGGTGTCGAATGGTTCGTTAGGCGTCGGTCGCCTCCTCTGTCAGGTCCACTGGACCCTGCGGCATGATGGTCGAGATCGCATGCTTGTAGACAAGCTGGGTCTGGTCGTCACGACGAAGAAGGACGCAGAAGCTGTCGAACCACGTCACGATTCCCTGAAGCTTGACGCCGTTCACGAGGAACACCGTCACGGGCACCTTCTGCTTGCGGATCTCGTTGAGGAAGATGTCCTGCAGGGGTCTGGGCTTGTCCATGGGGCCTCGCTTCGGCCTTCGTGTTTTGCTGCAATGCAGAAAGGATGTGGAACCTTCCGCCCTGCAAGGCAAGGGCCTCGCCTCATCCCTGCCAGAACTCGCGGTCGATCAGAAGCAGGAGCAGCACGAGCTCCAGCCGCCCCGCGATCATCCCGAGGGCGAGCATCACCCGCAGGCTCTCCTCGAACAGGATGAAGTCCGCCGTGCTTCCCTGCACCGCCGCGATGGCGGGACCGGCATTCGCCACCACCGCCACGGCCGTCGCAGCGGCCAGTTCGAGATCATAGCCGAAAAGCGCGATGGTGAGGGTCAGCGCCGCGAGAACGATGGTGAAGGCGATCGTGTGGATCCAGACCCCGAACTCGAAGACCTCGTCGCTCCCTCCCGCGAGGACCCCGCCGGGATGGCTCAGCCGCCAAAGCTCCTCGCCAGCCCTGCGGAAGGTGATCAGCCAGCGAAGGAGCTTGATCCCCCCAGCCGTCGACACCGCGGCTCCTCCAATCACCGCCGTGACGAGAACCGGCGTCAGCTCCGGCATCCGACCGACCAGGAAACCGTTGGTGGAAAGGAGCGAGACCGCATTGATGATATTGGCGGGGATCGCATCCCAGTCCCCCGCCCCGCTGCTGATCCACAGAAGGAAGGCAATCGGCACGATGAGAAAGAGGAGCGCCCTGGTTTCCGCATCAGGGCCCGATTTGAGCCGGTTGGAGCCGTGAATCGCGATCCTCGCGATCACCACGAAATTCACCGCGCTGATGATCATCACCACCACCGCGATCGTCACCGCCACCGGGTTGTAGGCGAGAAGCCCCCCCGGCTGCGGCATGAACCCACCCGACGCCATCAGCGACAGGGCGAGGGTCGCCGCCTCGCTCGCGGGCACCCCGGAGATGAAGAACGCGAGGAACGCCGTGATCGTCAGCCCGATATAGACCGGGGCGAAGGCCCTCACCGCCATGGAGAAAGCTCGCAGATAGCTGTCCCGCTTGCCCCGCGCGAAGGGGGGCACGGGCGGCGCGATGCCGACGAATTCGGGACGCACGAAGACCGCCGCCGCGGTCCCGAGACTGACCAGGCCACCGAGCCATTCCAGGCTCGCCCGGTAGAGCATACCGCTGATGGTCGAGCGGGCCGCAGGTTCGGAGAGCCACGCTCCCGTCGTCGTCAGGCCCGAAACCGCTTCGAACCACCCGCCCCAGAAACTGAACTCCCGACCGAGAAATGGGATCGATGCCGCGAACGGAACCGCGGCCCAGAAGAGGAAGAGGGTGAGGACCAGCTCCCTGAAACCCGACCGCGTGACCTGCACCCGCGGCAGGGTCGCGCTCAACGCGTAGAAGCAGGCGCCCACGAAGACCGTGAGGAACAGGCAGACCGCGAACGAGCCGGGCTGCGTCTCGTCCAGGCTCACCGCGATGACCAGCGGCAGCACCGTGGCCCCGGCGATGGCGAAAAGCGCGAGCGAGAGAAACCTGAAGACCGATGCGTAGGCCATGCCCTGCCCTCAAGCTCCCACGGCCGGAGCGGCGCTGTCGGGAAGTGACCGTCGAGAGGGATCGCGCCTCGCCATCACTGTGCTCTGCCAGCGCCCGCCGCCTTGGGCAATGGATGACATCGCCGTTGGATGGGTGGGCGGAACTTGCGTGCCGCAGGCTCGTCTCGCACAACGGACCCAACGGACAAGGGAGACGACGATGGGCATCGACAAGCGGCAGTTCCTGATGGGCGCGGCAGGGTTCGGGCTGGCCGGCCTCGGCACTGCCGCTGCCCAGGATGGTCCGGCAAAGAAACCCCAAGGCCCCGTCACACCCAACCTCGCGAAGGACGCGAAGCCCATCTCCCGGGAAGAGCGGCTGCGTCGCCTTGCAAAGCTCCAGAAGCTGATGCGCGAGAACGATATCGGGATGCTGGTGATCGAACCGGGTGCGGCGATGATCTATTTTACCGGCCTGCGCTGGTGGCGCTCGGAGCGTCCGACCCTCGCTCTCGTTCCGGCGGAGGGGCAGGTGGGAATCGTCACCCCGTATTTCGAACAGCCCTCGGTCGAGGAGACCGTAGGCGTGCCCGCCACCGTCAGGACCTGGCACGAGAACGAGGATCCCTTCGCGGTGGTCCGCGGCTTTGCCAATGACTGGAAGGCGACCGAACGCAAGGTGGCGATGGAGGAGAGCGTGCGCTTCTTCGTCGCCAACGGCATCGGGGAGGCCCTTCCCGGCGCACTGATCGTACCCGGAGCGCCCCTCACCCGCGCCTGCCGCATGGTGAAATCGCCGGCCGAACTCGCCCTGATGCAGACGGCGAACGACATCACCCTCGCCGCCTACAAGGACGTTGCAGCGGCCGTCCGGCCCGGCATGACCTCCAAAGAGGTCAGCACCTTGATGAGCGAGCGGACCCGTGCCTATGGCGGGGAGGTCCAGTTCTCGATGGTCCTCCTCAACGAAGCGAGCGCCTATCCCCACGGCACTTCGGCACCCCAGACGGTGAAGGAGGGCGGTATCATCCTCATGGACTGCGGGTGCGCGGTGCACGACTACGAAAGCGATATCTCCCGCACCTTCGTCATCGGCGAGCCGACGACGAAGCAGGAGGAGGTTTTCGCAACCGTCAAGCGCGGGCAGGAGATCGCCCTCGAGCACGCAAGGATCGGAGCGGAGGCGGGCGCTGTCGACCGCGCGGTCAGGGCGTTTTACGCCGAGCGCGGCTGGGGGCCCGGCTACAAGACACCCGGCCTCTCCCACCGCCTCGGCCACGGTATCGGCCTTGAAGGTCACGAGCCGATCAATCTCGTCGAAAGCGAGCGGACGAAGCTTCAGGCAGGCATGTGCTTCTCGAACGAGCCGGGGCTCTACACCTTCGGCGAGTTCGGCGTCAGGCTGGAGGACTGCTTCTACATGACCGAGGCGGGCCCCAGGCTCTTCTCGCCCCTCGCCCCCTCGATCACGCAGCCGGTCTAGAAGTAGCTGATACCCACCCGGAACATCTTCTCGACATCCCGCACGGCTTCACGCATGGCGAGCAGGACCACCCTGTCGCCAGGACGGACCACTGTGGTCGAGTCCGGCAGGATCACGTCGGCGCCCCTGACGATCGCGCCGAGGACCACACCCTGCGGCAGCTGCGCCTCGCCCAGGGGCGTACCCACCAGATTTGAGGTTTCGAGGGCCACCGCATCCACCAGCTCCGCCTGCCCGTCGAGTATGGTGTAGACGGACTTGATCCGTCCCCGTCTCACGTGCTGGAGGATGGTGGAGATGGTGATCGCCCGGGGGTCGACGAAGCGGTCGATGCCGATCGTCTGGGCCAACGGCCCGTATTCGGGCTCGTTGGTGAGAACCATGGTCCGCCTTGCGCCCTCGCGCTTGGCGATCACCGCGGCAAGGAGATTGACCTGGTCGGAGTTCGTCACCGCGACCACCGTCTCCGCCTCGGAGACGCCGGCCTCGGCCAGGAGCTCCCGCTCGAGCCCCGATCCGTGGAGCACGATCGTCCTGTTGAGGCGCTCGGCAACGAAGGTCGCCCGGGCTTCCTTCTGTTCGATCATGCGGATCTTCATCTGCCCGATCGCTTCGAGTTCGCGCGCCACGTCGAGACCGATATTCCCGCCACCGATGACAATGATCCTCCGTGCCCGGCTCTGGCCCTCGCCCATGATGACGATGGCACGGTCGATCCAGGTACGGTCGCCGACGAAGAAGATCTCGTCGCCTTCCTCGAGCTGGTCGTCGGGACCTGCGCGGAAGAAGGTGTCGCCACGGTGCACACCGAGGATCGTCACCTTGAGGTCGGGAAAGAGCTCACGCACCTGCCGCAGCGGCGTTGCGAGAATCGGGCTGCTGTCCTTCAGCCTCAGGCCGACCGCCCAGACCCGGTCGTCGGCGAAGCTCTTCACGTCGAAGGCCGCAGGCGTTGTCAGGCGCTGCATGATGGCAGCCGCAATCTCCCTTTCAGGAGAAATGATGACATCGATCGGGATGTTGTCCCGGCTGAAGACATCGGCATAGCGCGTCTGGAGATAGCTCCGCGCCCTGATCCTTGCGATCTTGGTCGGAACCTTGAAGATCGAGTGGGCGATCTGACAGGCAACGATGTTCACTTCGTCCGAGTGCGTTACCGCGATCAGCATGTCCGCTTCCGCCGCACCCGCGTCCACCAGGACATCCGGGTAGGATCCCGAGCCGACGACCCCGCGCACGTCGAGCCGCTCGGTGATACCGCGGATCAGCTCGGCGGAGCGGTCGATGACGGTGACGTTCGCCTCCTCGTCCGCAAGCCGCTGTGCGATCCCCGTACCCACCCGGCCGGCGCCGCAGATGATGACCCTCATGGCTGGTACTCCGCGGGCGAACGAAGGTTGCATTCGAGCCGCCCCGGAGGGTTGAGAAGAAGCTCCGTGCCCTTCATGCCGGGCTCGACTTCGAACACCTTCTCGAAGCCCGGCGGCACCTCGGCCGTCACCTTCAGGATGCCCTCCCAGTCGAGATCGAAATAGACCGGCCGCTCGTCCGCGGGATCGATCCGGTCCATGGCAAAGACCACGGTTTCGTCACCCGTCCTCGGGTGCACCTTGATTCCCTCGAGTTTCTCGAAGCTACAGGTCGTCTCGTTGTTCAGCACCATGACCGTTCCCTCGGAGCAGGCCCCGAGGAGAAGTGCCGCAAGGCCGATCAGTGCTGCGGGGCGGGTCATTCGTCCACCTTCCCGGTCAGGGTCACGATCTCTTCCGATATCGTCGGATGGAGCGCACAGGTGGAGTCGAACTGCGCCTTGGTCAGCCCGGCTTTCACGGCGATTGCGGCGAGCTGGATCATTTCCGGCGTTTCCGCTCCCGCCATGTGGCAGCCGAGAACAGTGCCATTGGTCCTGCAAGCCACCAGCTTCATGATCGTACGCTCCGGATTCCCTGCGAGGACGTTCCTCATGGCACGGAAATCCGTCTTGTAGACATCCACCTCATAGCCCGCAGCCCGGGCCTCCGCCGCTGTGTAGCCGACGGTCGATAGCGGTGGTTGGCTGAAGACGGCCTTGGGAATGAAGGCGTAGTCCATCCTGTGCGGATGGTCCTTGAACTGGGTGTCGACGAAAGCCACCGCTTCACGGATCGCGACAGGGGTCAGGTTGACCCGGTTGGTGACATCACCGATGGCGAAGATACTTTCCGTGCTCGAACGACTGTCCTCGTCGACGATCACCGCGCCCCACTGGTCGAGCTCGACGCCCGCGTCCTCGAGGCCCAGCCCCTCCGTGTTCGGACGCCGACCGATGGCCCAGAACACCAGATCGGTCTTCAGGACCTCCCCGTTCGACAGGTGGACATGCTTCTCGCCGCCCTGCTCCTCGATCTTCTCGAAGACCGTGTTGTTCACGTAGCGGATGCCGGCGCGCTCGAAATTGCTTTCACAATAGGCGCGCAGGTCCGGATCGAAGCCGCGCAGCACCTGCGGCCCGCGATAGACGAGAGTCGTCTCCACCCCGAGCCCCGCCATGATGTAGGCGAACTCGATGGCGATATAGCCGCCGCCGGCCACCACGGCCCGCTCGGGAAGTTCGTCGAGCAGGAACGCGTCATCGGAGACGATGCCCAGTTCATGCCCTTCGATCGTCTCGTCGCGGATCGGGCGCCCGCCGACCGCCACCAGGATCGTCTCTGCCGTCACGGTCTCACCGGTATCGGCGAGGCGCAGGGTGTGCGCGTCGATCACCGTGACCCGTTCCGAATAGAGCGTGACCCCGTTGCTGGTCAGGATATTGCGGTAGATGCCCGAGAGCCGGTCGACCTCGCTCTGGACGTTGTCACGCAAGGTCTTCCAGTCATGCCGCGGCGCCTCCGGGAATTCCCAGCCATAGCCCCTGGCGTCTTCCATGGCGTGACCGAATTCGGAGGCGAAGACGAAGAACTTCTTGGGCACACAGCCGCGCACCACACAGGTCCCGCCGGGCTTGGATTCCTCGGCGGAGGCGACTTTCTTTCCCGCCTGGGCCGCCAGCCGGGCCGCGCGGACCCCGCCCGAGCCCGCGCCGATCACGAAGAGATCGTAGTCGTACATCCCTAGCCCTTCCTTCCTCATTTCACGTCAGCCGCCGGGGTCAGCACGAAGCCGAACTCCCGGCGATAGCGCTCGTCACCGAAATCCGCGAGCTCGTGCCGGAAGATCTGCATGAACTCCCGCATCAGCGTCTCGAAGACAGGCTCGAGCTCGCCCTCGAATTCGAGGGGCACGCGCACTCTGGGCTGGTTTGCGACAAAAATCTCGAAACGCTCGTCGATCACTTCGCAGCGTATGCCGGTCCTGATCCACAGCGAGTTGGAATCCTCGAGGTTGGGCACGATCACGCAGATCCCGAAGGTGATGGGCTCCAGCCTGATCGGCCGTTTCGGATCGTAGCTGAAGGCATCGTGACCGTAATCCCTCTCGGGATCGAACGGACCCGTCGCAGGCACGAGCGCCACGCAGTCCTCCGATGCGCCGAGATAGGCGAAGAGCCCCTCCGCGATGGCGAGGCCGAGAGCCCGGCAGCGCAGGAAATTCTCCATCGCCGCCTCGCCATAGGCGTGCACGGCCCGGGTCAGGACCTCGTAGCGGGTCCCGCCCTCAGCCATCGATGGTGCCTTCCTCCGTCGCGAGGATCTGGCGAGGGTCGAGATCGAGGAACAGGCCGGTGGTGATCACTCCGGGCAGGAGGGTGAGCGCCTCGTCCACGGCATGGGGATCGCGGATACGATCGAGCGTCAGGTCAGCGATGAGGTGCCCGCCATCGGTCTCGAAGAAGCCGCGTCTCTCCGGTGCCCCACGCAGCTGGATCTCCGGGTTCTTGAAGCCGAGGTCCTGAACGGCCGCCCGGATTTTCTTGATGGTCAGGCCCGCGCCGAAGGGCTCGATCTCCACCGGGAGGGGAAAGCGGCCGAGGACGTCGACCCGTTTGCTCGCATCGGCGATGAGCACGAATTTCGTGGCGGCACGGGCGATGATCTTCTCGCGCAGGAGGGCCCCGCCCCCACCCTTGATCATGAAGCCTTCCGGCGTGACTTCGTCAGCGCCGTCCACGTCGATGTCGATCAGGGTTCCCTCGTCGGGCATCAGGAGCGGCACCCCGGCCTCACGGGCCAGCGCTTCCGTGGCTTTCGAGGTCGGCACCCCGTGCACGTCGAAACCCCTGCGCGCCTTCTCTCCGAGGCCTTCGATGAAGAACCTGGCCGTGGAACCGGTGCCGAGACCGACAGTCATGCCGTCCTGGACAATTTCGAGGGCGGCGTCCGCCGCGTGCTTTTTTGCAAGATCGCTCATGAAGAGCACTTAGCGAAGCTCGCGCAGGCCGCAACGGCCCCCCTTGGTGCTCCGGTTTCAAATCTGGGCCTCCTGCGGGTGATGTTCCGGTGAGAACATCGAGCCC
>CAZAFU010000111.1:0-3239 GCA_964484475.1 uncultured Caulobacterales bacterium
TCATGACCCAGAAGGAAAAGGAGCTGACCGCCTATCACGAGGCCGGTCACGCCATTGTCGCCCTCAACGTCCCCTCCACCGACCCGGTGCACAAGGCGACGATCATTCCGCGCGGCCGTGCCCTCGGCATGGTCATGCAGCTGCCCGAGCGGGACAAGTTCTCGATGTCGCGGCAGGAGATGACGTCCCGTCTCGCCATCCTGATGGGCGGCCGCGTTGCGGAAGAGCTGAAGTTCGGCCGCGAGCACGTCACCTCGGGCGCGTCCTCGGACATCGAGCAGGCCACCAAGATCGCCAAGGCCATGGTCACCCAATGGGGCCTGACCGACGAACTCGGCCCCGTGGCCTACGCAGAGGACCAGGGCGAGGTCTTCCTCGGCCAGCAGATCGCGCGTTCCGGCTCGATCAGTCCCGAGACGGCCCGCAAGATCGAGGAGCTGATCCGCAAGATCATCGATGACGCCTACCAGACGGCGCACAGGATCCTCGGCGAGACCCACAATGACGACTGGGAGAAGCTCTCCCAGGGCCTCCTGGAATACGAGACGCTCACGGGGGCGGAGATCAAGGCGCTCCTGAAGGGCGAGCGGATCATCCGCGACGAGCCCGAGGAGCCGAGCGGCGGCACCCCGCCAAGTTCCGTACCGAGTGCCGGCCAGCAAAGGCCCGGTCCCCTCGGCGGGCCCGAGCCCCAGGGCGCCTGAGGCGTCGTCATACCGATCACGACAACCCGCCGCGTCTCCCGCCCGGCGGGTTGTGTCGTTCCGGGGGACCGGGGACGGGCCATGCCCTCGGTTCTGCCAGACCCGGCTGGAAGCCCTTTTCCGAAAGCCCGGATGCCCCGATAACCGATGAACCGGCTTCGGGCCGGACCTTTCGCTTCCGGGGTAAGGTCTTGTTTGGACGGACCCGTCACTCTCGGCCGGGACGGGATGGTGAGGGCAGAACGATGACCGAACGCAACTTCGATGGCACTGGCGCGATCGTCTTCGCCCTTCGCTACGGCTTCCTGGGCATTCCCACGTTCCTGCGCCTTGCGTGGCTGCCCCTCATCGCGACCGCCGTGCTGGTCTTCTTCCTCGTCGAGGCCGGTGCGAATTTCGAATTCGGCGGTGCGGAATCCGGTTTCGGTTCAGGCGGTGCCGAGATTTCTCTCTCGCAGGGTTTCATGCTCACCGCGGACACCTGGACCCTCAGGATGATCATCCTGGCGCTGCTGCTTGTCGGGGCTGCCATCCTGACCGTTCCCGCCCTGGCGGCGGTGACGCGCGAGGCGGCGGGCCATTCGCCCCGCGGCGGTTTCCTGCCGGTTTTCGGGAGGGAGGAGCGGGCCTATTTCGGCGCCCTCGCCGTTCTCGTGATCCTGATGATCGTCGCCGCGGGGCTCGCCGTCACCGTTGTCAGCCTCGCCGCCGAGGTCGCGATCCCGCTTGCCGTCCTTGTCGGCCTGATCGCTGTGGCGGTCATCGTGTTCGGGCTGGTCCGGATCTGCCTCTTCCCGACCCATGCGGCGGTAACGGGCCGCATCGCGCCCCTCGAGGCGGTCGCCCTGACCCATGGCGTGTTCTTCAAGCTGCTGGGGACCTTCGCCCTGTTCATCGTGATCTTCTGGGCGATCGGTCTCGGCGTCGGCATTCTCGGCTTGGCCCTTGGCACCATGGGCGGGGCCATCCTCGCCCAGCTCCCCGGTACCCTGCTCCAGCTCTACAACAATCTCGCCAATGCCGGCCTGACCAGCAGGATCTTTTCGGACCTCGACGGTTTTCCGGCGGAGAGGGAAGCGCCGACCGGCACAACTTCCGATCCGCTCTCCTGACGCTTTCCCTCACGCTTGTGAGATGTTAACAGCCTGTTAGCAGACAGCGGCGGGGCAGTATGAAACGGAATTTCCATGCGATCGATGCGATCGCATTCAGTCTCGGTTACGGCTTCCGGGGGATCGTTACCGCGCTGCGGCTCGGCTGGCTGACCGTCCTGCTCTACGCCTTCGCGGCCTATGTCCTGATGCTCAACGGGGTGGAATGGGATACCGACGGCACCGCCGGCGTGATCGGCCAGTTCCTCTCCGGGCAGATCGCCGCCTTCCTCGACACCCTCGCAACCTGGATCCCTGCGGTCCGGGACATCGATGTCAGCATCGAGAACGACCAGCTCGCCTGGCAGGCCGAGGCGCTCACCGCGCCGATCGGCCTTGCGTTCGGCGCCATGGCCCTCGCCAACCTGCTCTTCATCCCCGCGCTTGTGGCGATGCAGCGCCGGGCAGCGGGCGTGGAGGCGCGGGGCGGCATCCTCCCGCTCTTCGGCCGTCCCGAATGGTGCTTCTTTGCGGCCACCATCATCACGGTGATCGTCATCCTCCTCGCCGTGGCGCTCTTCGCTATACCCCTGCTCGGCGCGGTCTACGCCGCCGAAGTGATGGAGAACGAAAGCCTGGGTCTCCTGGCGATCCCGGCTGGCCTGCTCCTCGTCTTCGGCGCGGTCTGGTTCTCGATCCGCATCAGCCTCTTCCCGATCCACGCCGCCGTCACGGGCACCCTCGATCTTGGCGGCGCGTTCGGCCTGACAGGCGGGCGGTTCTGGAAACTCCTGGGGACCCTCGTTCTCTTCGGCATCATTCTCGCGACCATCGAATACGCCATCGCCTTCGCGAGCACCGGTCTCGTGGCGATGGACACGATCTGGCTCCTCCTTCTCCTGACCCTTGGCTACCAGCTCTACGCCCAGGTTGCGCAGGCCGGCCTTTTCGGGCGGATCACCGGTGACCTCCTCGGAACCACCGAAGCCGATGACAGCCCGGCCGGAGACGAGACCGACAGCGACGCCGACGACCTTCCCGAAGATCCCTCCGGTGATGACCAGGCGGAGTTCCCGCCGGTGCGCGAAGCCGCCGCGCCCACGGCCGTGATGAGCCGCGGCGCTCGCCCCCAGGGCGCGCGCAACCTTGCCCCGGCGGCGGGGCAGGTGCCCGCCGCCCCGACAGCTTCTTCGTTGGCCGGCGAGCCCGCGAGGCCTGCCGAAGAGAGCCCGGTGAAGCCGGCGGGCTCTTCGGTCAGCTTCCTGCGCAACCGTTTTCGCTGACAGACGGCCGCTGGGAGTCTAGGGGCCATGGCTCCATGAAGATCTTCGGCATCGTCAACGTCACGCCCGACAGCTTCTCCGACGGCGGCAGGTTCCAAAGCATAGCCGCCGCGGTGGATCACGCCCTCCGCCTCGAGGACGAGGGTGCGGCGGTCCTCGAC
>CAZAFU010000111.1:3249-8995 GCA_964484475.1 uncultured Caulobacterales bacterium
CGGGGAAAGCACCCGGCCCGGCGCGGAGCCGGTTCCCGTGGACGAAGAGCGGCGCCGGGTCCTTCCCGTGATCGATGCCCTCGAAAGCCGGACCAGCGCGAGGATCTCGGTCGACACCCGCAAACCAGCCGTCGCCGCCGAGGCGGTCGCGGCGGGGGCGTCGATCTGGAACGACGTGTCCGCCCTCACCCACGCGGAGGACAGCCTCGAGATCGCGGCCCGGCTCACCTGTGAGGTCGTCCTGATGCACATGCAGGGCGATCCGCAGACCATGCAGTCCGCGCCCGCCTATGGCGATGTGGTCGCGGAGGTCATCGCAACCCTCGGGGACAGGATCGCGGCCTGCGAAAGGGCAGGGATCGTGAAGTCGAGGCTGATCGCCGATCCGGGCATCGGTTTCGGCAAGACCCGCGATCACAACCTTGCCCTTCTGCGGGCTCTCGAACGCTTCGAAGCCCTCGGCACCCGGAGGCTCCTCGGCGCGAGCCGCAAGCGGTTCATCTCGTCCCTCGACCGGGAAGGGGAGGCCGACACCAGGATCGGCGGCTCCATCGCCGCGGCCCTGAGGGGGGCGGAGGCGGGTTTCGAATGGGTCAGGGTCCACGACGTCGCCGCCACCAGGCAGGCCATCGCGGTCCATCGTGCGATCAGGCCCGATAGCTGACATCACCGTTCTTCTAAGCTTCACCGCTTTGGGCTAAGCGGGCGGCCGACGGAGGATCCTATGCGCGGCGACGAAACCCTCAAGGAACGCAAAGTCTTCGGCACCGACGGTGTCAGGGGCAAGTCGAACACCGGGCCCCTGACGCCCGAGGGTGTCCTGAAACTCGGCATGGCGGCGGGACGGGTCTTCCGTCGCGGCGAACACCGGCACCGGGTGGTCATCGGCAAGGACACACGGCTCTCGGGTTACATGATCGAGCCGGCGCTCACCGCAGGCTTCATCGCGGCGGGGATGGACGTCCTTCTCCTCGGTCCCGTGCCCACCCCGGCCATGGCCATGCTCACCCGGTCCATGCGCGCCGACCTCGGGGTCATGATCTCCGCCAGCCACAATCCCTTCTTCGACAACGGCCTCAAGTTCTTCGGCCCGGACGGCTACAAGCTGTCCGACGAGACCGAGCTCGAGATCGAGTCCCTGATGGAAGAGGGCGCCTCGGTGGGTCTCGCGCCGCCCGAGAAACTGGGCCGTGCCAAGAGGATCGACGACGCTGGCCCGCGCTACATCGAATTCGCGAAGGCGGCGCTCTCGAGGCGGATCAGTCTCGAAGGGGTGAGGGTCGTCCTCGACTGCGCCAATGGCGCGGCCTACAAGGTGGCGCCCGTCGTCCTCTGGGAGCTGGGCGCCGACGTGAAGACCCTCGCCGTCAGTCCCGACGGCTTCAACATCAATGACGGGTGCGGATCGACCCACCCCGGAAAGCTCCAGGAAGCGGTGCGCGAATACCGCGCCGATATCGGGATCGCGCTCGACGGCGACGCCGACAGGGTCATCATCGCCGACGAGAAGGGCAACCTCGTCGATGGCGACCAGATCCTCGCGACCATCGCCGCCGCTCACCAGGGCAGCGGCAAGCTCAAGGGCGGCGGAGTGGTCAGTACGGTGATGAGCAACATGGGCTTCGAGAAGTTCCTCGGCACCCATGACCTCAAGCTGATCAGGACGAAGGTCGGCGACCGCTACGTGGTCGAGGCGATGCGCGAGCACGGGATGAATCTCGGAGGCGAGCCGTCAGGGCACGTTATTCTTTCCGACCACGCCACCACCGGCGACGGCCTCATCACCGCCCTCAATGTCCTCGGCGTGGTGCATCAGACCGGACGCCCGGTCTCGGAGATCTGCAACAAGTTCGACCCGTTCCCTTCGATCCTCAAGAACGTCCGCTACCAGAGCGGCAATCCTCTTGAGACGGACGATGTGCGGAAGGCGATCGACGCAGGCGAGAAGGCGCTTGGCGAGCACGGCCGCACGGTGATCCGCAAGTCCGGGACAGAGCCCCTGATCCGTGTCATGGCCGAAGGCGAGAACGCGGACCTCGTCGAGCGGGTCGTCAACGACATCGCCGCCGCGGTCGAGAAGGCCCGCTAGGCGTTGGCGGGCCGTGTCCTCATCATCGCCGGGTCGGACTCCGGCGGCGGCGCGGGGGTCCAGGCGGACCTCAAGACCGTCACGGCCCTGGGGGCCTACGGAGCGACCGCCATCACCGCCATCACCGTGCAGGACACGCAGAAGGTCCACGCTGTCCACCCTGTCCCTCCCAAGATCATTCGCAGCCAGATCGAAGTCGTCCTTCACGATATCGGCGCCGATGCCATCAAGATCGGCATGATCGGGGACCGGGCGGCCGGTAAGGCGATCCTCGCCGGGCTCGAAGGGCATCCCGACATCCCCCTCGTGCTGGACCCGGTTCTCGTTGCGACCAGCGGCGACAGTCTCGGCGACGAGGGCGTCAGGGCGCTCCTTGTCGAAAGGTTCGTGCCCAAGGCCGCGGTGGTAACGCCAAACCTTCCCGAACTTGCGGCGCTGACAGGGATCGAGCCGGGTACCGACGAGGCCATCGCCGAGGCGGCGCGGCAGCTCATCTCGCGCGGCGCCAGGGCGGTCCTCGTCAAGGGCGGCCATGGCAAGGGAAGTACGGTCAGTGATCGTCTTTTTACGGAAAACGGCGTGACGGGCTTCGACAATCCACGGCTTGAGACCCGCAATACCCACGGGACGGGCTGCACCCTCGCCTCCGCCATTGCGGCGGGCCTCTCCGGGGGGGTGGAACTCCGCGAGGCGACGGAACGCGCCATCGCCTATGTGCGCGAAGCGATCCGGACCGCACCCGGCTTCGGGCAGGGCCACGGCCCCCTCAACCACACCCATACCTTCAGGCCCTAGCTGCATCCTCCGCAGCCGCACCGATCACGGTGTCGAACATCTCTTCGGTCAGGCGTCCGGTGTTGGTGTTGTAGCGGCTGCAATGATAGCTCGAGCGCAGGATTGCCGGGCCATTCGGTCCATCGACATCGGCGCGGTAATCATGGGCAAAGGGATGATCCTTGAGCCGCAGGCCGAGCGTCCGCACCACCGCGTCATGGGAGACCTTGCCGAGGGTGACGATGACCTTCAGCCTGGGAAGGCTCTCGATCCGGGAGCGGAGGAAAGGCTTGCAGTTCCGCACCTCTTCGCCGAGCGGCCTGTTCTGCGGCGGGACGCAGCGCACGGCATTGGTGATCATCGTTCCGCGCAGGCTCAGTCCATCGTCGGGCCGCCTGTCGTAGTTGCCCTCCGCAAGGCCGAAGCGAAGCAGCGAGCCGTAGAGAAGATCACCTGCCCAGTCGCCGGTGAAGGGACGGCCGGTCCTGTTCGCGCCGCCGCGTCCGGGGGCGAGGCCGACAATCAGGACATGCACGGCATCCGCGCCTTCGGGCGGACCGAAGCTCGGAACCGCGCCGTTGAACCACGAAGGCTCGGCCAGCTCGTTCTCCAGCCTGTAGGAGACGAGGCGCGGGCATACCGGACAGTCGCGGGGCGGCTCCGCCGGGGCCGCGGTCACTCGTCCTCGTCGAGATTGGGCTCGCGCCGGGAGGGGCCGGCATTCTTGCGGGCGATCACGCCTTCGAGCTCGGTCAGGTCCACGAAAAGATCCGCCTGCCGCCTGATTTCGTCGGCGGCGAGGGGCGGCTGTGAGTTGATGGTGGAAACGCAGATCACCCGCGCGCCCTGCTCCTGCGCCTTCTGCACCGCGTGGCGGAAATCGCCGTTACCGGTGAAAAGAACGATGCAATCGAGCTTCGGCGCCATCAGCACCATGTCCACCGCAAGCTCGATATCCGTGTTGCCGCGATAGCGTTTGCGCCCGTCCTGCCCCGTGAATTCGCGCGCCGGCTTGGTCCGCATGGCGAAGCCGTTGTAGTCGAGCCAGTCGATCAGTGGGCGAAGCGGAGAGTAGTCAGCGTCCTTGTCCTCCTGCACCGCCGTATAGTAATGGGCGCGGACAAGGCGGGTTTCCCGTCTGAGCCGTGCGAGAAGCGCGCGGTAGTCGATGTCGAAACCCAGTGTCTTCGATGTCTTGTAGAGGTTGGCGCCGTCGATAAAGACGGCAGTCCTGTCATCGGGGTCGAGCCCCATCCAGTCATTCACAATGTACCTCGGCTATACTGGCCGCATGTTCAAAAAGAGAAAGCTAGCGTGAGTTGCCGGCCATGACAAATCCGCGGGCCGTGGCGCTGATTGGCATGGGAGCGAACAGGCCGTGGCTCGGACGCCCGCCGGAGGTGACCCTTCGCGCAGCGTTCGGGGCGCTGTGCCGCCTTGGCGAGGGACGGCTTTCGCCGCTTTATGACAGCCCCGCCTGGCCCGACCCTTCCGGGCCGGCTTACGTCAACGCGGTCATGGAACTCCGCACGGCTCTTGGCCCCGAAGCTTTGCTGGAGGCGCTGCTCGCCACCGAGGCCGGGTTCGGAAGGATGCGGTCCGACGACCCCGCGCTTCGCTACGCACCCCGCACCCTCGATCTCGATCTTCTCGCGATGGGGGACCGCCGCAGCGCGACGGCGCGGCTGACCCTGCCCCATCCGCGCCTCCACGAGCGGGATTTCGTCCTCCTGCCGCTCGGGGACGTGGCTCCCGGTTTCATCCACCCCGAAAGCGGGGAGGGCATCGCGGCGATGCTTTCCGGGCTGCCTAGTGTCACGGCCACGCGGCGGGATTGAGCGCCCGTTTTCCGCCCTTGCGGTTCTGGACGCGGTTCCTATGGTGCGCGCCAGTTTCGGAGAGCCCCATGCACGACATCCGCTGGATCAAGGAGAACCCCGAGGCGTTCGACCGGGCCATGCAGCGCCGCGGCGCCGCCTACCGGGCGAACGGCCTCGTTGCCCTCGACGAGAGAAGGGCCTCCACCGTCAAGGCGATGAACGATGCGCAGGCGGAGCAAAAGCAGGCGTCGAAGAAGATCGGCGCCGCCAAGGCCTCGGGCGACGAGGAGGCCGCGAAGGCGGTGATGGCCGAGGTCGGCCAGCTCAAGGACAAGGTGAAGGCCCTCGAGGAGGAGGAGCGCCGGCTCGCCGCCGAGCTTCACGACATGCTGCTGCCGATCCCCAACATCCTGGACGAGGATGTCCCCGAGGGCGCGGACGAGACCGAAAACCGGGAGATCCGCCGCTGGGGCGAGCCCCGCGCGATTGAAAACCCCCGCGACCACGTGGATCTCGGCGAAGCGCTCGGCATGATGGACTTCGAGGCGGCCGCCAGGATCTCCGGCGCCCGCTTCGTGGTGCTCAAGCGCGACCTCGCCAAGCTCGAGCGGGCCCTCGCCACCTTCATGCTGAACCTGCACACGGAGGAGTTCGGCTACGAGGAGGTGATGCCGCCGGTCCTCGTTGCCGCTGAAGCCATGACAGGGACCGGGCAGCTTCCGAAGTTCGAGGAAGACGCTTTCAGGACCACGGACGACCGCTACCTCACCCCCACTGCCGAGGTGACCCTCACCAACCTCGTGCGCGAAAGCATCCTTTCCGAGGAGGAACTGCCGAAACGCATGACCGCCTGGACCCAGTGCTTCCGCGCGGAGGCCGGCTCGGCGGGGCGCGACACCCGGGGCATGATCCGCATGCACCAGTTCTCCAAGGTCGAGCTGGTCTCCGTGGCGACGCCCGGCGCGTCCGATGACGAGCACGAGCGGATGACGGGGTGTGCGGAGGAGATCCTGAAGCGCCTGGACCTCCCCTACCGCACCATGCTCCTCTGTTCGGGCGATAC
>CAZAFU010000112.1:0-8669 GCA_964484475.1 uncultured Caulobacterales bacterium
AACCCGCATCCTCAGCTTGGAAGGCTGCTGCACTACCATTGTGCTATACCCGCGACCGGCCAGCGGCGGTGCCCGTGCTTAGCAGAGCCCGGCCCGATGTCACCCCTTGCTGGATGAATTGAGCTTTTCCGCTTCCGCCACGATTTTTTCAAGCCGGTCGACAGCTTTTTCGATCCTGTCAGGCGGCGGCAGTCCGGGTTGTCTCCGCTCCGGCAGGAGAACCCCGCGCAGAGCCTGATCGAGCATGTCGAGAGCGGTACCTTCGCTCCCGTCCCTCCCCCGGTTCAGGGCAGAGCGGGCGGCGTATTCGAGGGTGCCGAAGAAAAGGTCGCGCAGGCTGCGGGCCGGGACGGAAGGCGCAAACGCGCCGCGGTCGATCCCCCGCTGTATGATGGCGTCGAGAATACGGACATAGCCCTGTCGGTCGGTGTTGTCGGTGACCTCACCGTCGGCATAGTGGAGAACGAAGCTAAGCTCGAACAGCTTCCAGTCATCGACGATGCGCCGCAGAGTATAGGCCGCGAGCGCGCGAAGCTGGCCCCAGGGGTCGTCTTCGCTTGCGATCGTCTCAGCGGCCCCTTCGGTGAGGCTCTCCCAGTGCCTGGCGACAATCTTGGCGAAGAGAGCCTCCTTGTTCCTGAAGTAGAGATAGAGGGTTCCTTCGGCCACGTCGGCTGCCCTTGCGATCTCGGCCATCTTCGCGGCCTGCATCCCCTTCTTCGAGAAGATGGCGGTGGCCGCTGTAACGATCGCTGCTTCACGCTCGGCGACCTTTTCGGATTTGGTCTGCTTGCTGACAGACATGTCAGAGACCCATCTGGCGGGCTGCGAGGTCGCGCATGATTTCCTCCGACCCGCCACCTATCGCCATCACCTTGACCTCGCGGTAGATCCGCTCGACCCGTCCTCCGCGCAGGTAACCCGCGCCTCCAAGGACCTGCATCGCCTCGGACGCGCAGAACTCGAGAGTCTTGCTGGCCAGGACCTTGCCCTTCGAGATTTCAGCGACGGGGACCTTCCCGTCATTGATGGACCAGCAGATATGCTGGGTCAGCGCATCGAGGGCATCGATACGCATGCTCATATCGGCGATCTTGTGCCTGATGACCTGGTGCTGGATCAGCGGACGGCCGAAGGTTTCCCTCTCCTTCGCCCAGGCCACGGCATCCTCGAGGCAGGCTTTTGCGGCCCCCAGGCATCCCGCCGTGAGAGACAGCCGTTCAAGGTTGAAGTTCTCCATGATCGCCATGAAGCCGAGGTTCTCCGGCCCCACCAGGTGGTGATCGGGCACGAACACCCCATCGAAGAAGAGCGTGGCCTGATCGGAGCACCACCAGCCCATTTTCCGCTCGAGTTCCTGTCTCGAAAATCCGTCCGCGCCCCATTCCACAAGGAAGAGCGACACCCCTCCAAGCCCCTCCCCCCCGGTCCGGGCTGCGACGAGGAACACTTCGGACGTCATGCCCCCGGTGATGAAGGTTTTCGATCCCGAAAGGCGCCAGCCTTTTGCTTCCCTGACAGCTTTCGTCTTCAGGCGGGCTACATCGGACCCGCCCGACGGTTCTGTTACGGCGAGGGAGGAATTGATCTGCCCGGCAATGATCCTGGGCACATGGCGGTCCCTGAGCTGGGGGTCTGCGAAACGGACGATGGGGTCGATCGAGATCGTCCGCGAACCGAGCGCTGCCGCGACGCCCCCCGCGCCGCTGACTGCCAGCTCCTCGCTCCAGATCGCCCGCATGAAGGCGTCGTCGAAGCCGAGGCCGCCAAAGGCCTCCGGAACGCCGAACCCGAAGACGCCGAGCGCTCCCGCTTTTTCGTGGAGCTCATGAGGGATCGCGCCCGCCTCGTCCCAGTCAGAGGCGAACGGGGTGACCTCGTTCGCCACGAATTGCCGGATCGTCTGACGGAACGCGGCCCGTTCTTCGGTTTCGAATGGTCTGATCAATTCGCCCTCGCGGCGTAAGCTGGGTGCGACTCATTCATTATGAGGGTTGCTCATCAAAGGCGTCAACTGCATGATACCGGCCGGGACAAGAGGAGTCCGACGATGATCCGGATCGGCGGGGCAAGCGGTTACTGGGGTGAGAGCCTGATGGCGACGCCGCAGCTTCTCGGTGCCGGCGTGGATGTCCTGATCTACGACTATCTGGCGGAAATCACGATGAGCCTCCTCGCCAGGGCGCGGTTGAAGGATCCATCGAAAGGCTACGCAACCGACTTCGTGACCGGCGTGATCGAGCCTCACCTTGCCGCGCTGGCGAAAAGCGGCACGAAGGTCATCGGCAATGCCGGGGGGGTCAATCCGACGGCCTGTGGCGACGCGATCCGGCAGGCGATTGCCAGGGCCGGGCTCGATCTGAAGGTGGCCGTCGTCTCCGGCGACGATCTGAGACCACGGGCGGCAGCTTTTGCAGAGCGCGGCATCGAAGGGGTTGGCGGGGCTCCCTTTCCTCCCCACGCAACCGTGGTGAGCATGAATGCCTATCTCGGGGCATTCCCGATCGCCGAGGCGCTCACGGCGGGGGCTGATATCGTCATCACCGGACGATGCGTTGACAGTGCACTGACCCTCGGACCCCTGATCGCCGCCTTCGGATGGGGGCGGAAGGATCTCGACCTTCTTGCCGCGGGCAGTCTCGTCGGACATCTGGTCGAATGCGGTCCTCAGGCGACGGGCGGAAACTTCACGGACTGGCGCCGCGTGTCGGGACGTGAAGATATCGGCTATCCCATTGCAGAAGTTGCCGCGGATGGATCGGCTGTGATCACCAAGCCCGCCGACACCGGAGGACTGGTCACCCGCGACACGGTTGCCGAACAGCTCGTCTACGAGATCGGTGATCCCGGGGCCTATGTCCTGCCCGACGTCGTCTGCGATTTCCGCGGCGTGACCATAACGGACGAGGGTGAGAACCGGGTGCGGGTCGGAGGCGCGAGGGGCCTGCCACCCCCGGACGACCTCAAGGTCTGCGCCACCCATCTTTCGGGATGGCGCGGCGGCTTGACCTTCACATTCTACGGCCATGAAGCCCCGGAGAAAGCCGAAGAATTCGCGCGGTCGGTTTTCGCTCGTGCGGAGCGGGAACTCGAACGCCGTGGCCTTCCGCCCTTTTCAGCCCGGGACCAGGAACTGATCGGCGCAGGCTCCTCCTTCGGTGAGCATCGGGACGCGCGGGAAGTCGTGCTCAAGATTGCCGTGAGGCACCCTGAAGAAGCCGGCATTGCCGTCCTTCTGAAGGAGACCATGGGGATGGGGCTCGCAACGCCCCCGGGGCTCTGCGGTTTTGCGGGTGGCCGCCCCAAACCATCCCCGGTCGTGCAGCTCTTCAGCTTCGTGGTTCCGCGAGAAGAGGTGGGTATCCTGATCGAGATCGACGGGGAAGAGCCGGAGCCCCATGTCGAAACCTTCCCCGACTTCAAGGCTGCGAACCCTTCGGAAACGAGCCCGCCGGAACTGCCGGAGAACAACCAGGACCTGATCGAGGTCCCGCTTGTCGCCGCCGCCCTTGCCCGTTCGGGCGACAAGGGGGACGACGCGAATGTCGGGGTCATCGCCCGCCATCCGGACCTCTATCCGTTCCTCTGCGAGCAGGTCACGGAAGAGAAGGTTGCGGAACTCTTCGCCTTCGCTCTTCGAGGCGAGGTCAAGCGTTATCTCCTGCCGGGAATTTCCGCGCTGAATTTCCATCTCGAACACGCCCTTGGCGGCGGCGGCATCGCGTCGCTGCGTAATGATCCCCAAGGGAAAGGCTTCAGTCAGATCATGCTCGCTCTCAGGGTCAGGGTACCCGCATCGCTGATCGGAGAGGAATGGCGATGACCGTATTCAGGAGCCGTATCGATACGGCCTCGGACGAATTCAGCAGGAACCGTGCCGACATGCTCGAGCTCGTCGAAAGGCTCGATGGTCTCAACGCCCGGGGCCCGGCTCTCTCGGCGCGCAAGGCGGAGAAATTCCATGCGGACGGCAAGCTTCTTCCCCGCGAACGCCTCGCCAGGCTTCTCGACCCCGGAATGCCGTTCCTGCCGATCGGCAACCTGACGGGCTACATGCTCGATACCGACAAGGAAGACCGGTCAGTGCCAGGATCGACCCTGATCGCGGGGATCGGTTTTGTCGCGGGCACCCGATGTGTGATCACCATCGACGATTCGGGGATCGCGGCGGGGGCGATCAAGGCGGGGGCTGCCTACAAACTGCGCCGGGCCGAGCACATCGCGATGCAGCAGAAGCTCCCCTTCGTCCACCTCGTGGAGAGCGCGGGCGGGGACCTCCTCAATTACAGGGTGGAAGGTTTCGTGGAGTTCGGCGAGCTTTTCGCCAACCTTGCGAGAATGTCGGCGATGGGGGTTCCCACCCTCGCAGTCCTGCACGGCTCCTCCACCGCTGGCGGTGCCTACATGCCCGGATTGTCCGATTACGTTGTTGCCGTCAAAAAACATGGCAAGGCCTTTCTCGCGGGCCCGCCCCTCCTCAAGGCCGCGACGGGCGAGATCGCCGACGACGAAACCCTCGGCGGGGCGGAGATGCACGCGACCACCTCGGGACTGGCCGAGTACCTGGCCGAGGACGACGCCGATGCGATCCGGATCGCGAGAGAGGTGTTGGACCGGATCGGCTATGCCGATGACACCTCTGTATCGGCACCTTTCGAGCCGCCGCTCTACGATCCCGACGAGATCGCCGGTGTCGTACCTACGGACTACCGCAAGCCCTATGATGTCCGCGAGGTCGTGGCCCGTATCGTCGATGGAAGTGATTTCACCGATTTCAAGGCCCGCTACGGCCCGGCGACGGTGTGCCTTCAGGCGTCGATCCACGGGCATCGCTGCGGGCTGATCGGCAACAACGGTCCGATCGACAATCCGGGTGCCCACAAGGCGGCGCAGTTCATGCAGCTCTGCGACAGTGCCGGGATACCGCTCATCTTCCTGCAGAATACCACCGGATACATGGTCGGCACCGAGCATGAGCATCGCGGAATGATCAAGAACGGATCGAAGATGATACAGGCTGTCGCGAATGTCCGTGTGCCGAGGATCACGCTCAATATCGGCGCGAGTTTCGGCGCCGGGAACTACGGCATGTGCGGACGGGGGTTCGATCCCGACTTCTGTTTCACCTGGCCCAATGCCGCAACCGGCGTCATGGGTGGCGAGCAGGCGGGCAAGGTCATGACCATCGTGGCTGAAGCCGCGGCCGCGCAGAAGGGTGAAGAGCCGAAGAAGGAGCAACTCGCCTTCCAGGAAGCCGCTCTCAAGCACCACTTCGACAGCCAGGCCGATGCCTTCACCACTTCCGGCCGCAACCTCGACGACGGCATGATCGATCCACGCGATACGCGAAGGGTTCTGGGTTTCCTCCTCGCGACAACGGCCGAGGCAAGACGGCGTGAGCTGCGCCCCAACGCCTTCGGCGTCGGGAGGATGTGATGACGATCACAAGCCCGACCGGCAAGCTGAAGGTCTCGCTCGAGAATGAATGGCTGACCCTCACCCTCGACGATCCGAACACGAAGAATGCACTGACGAACGACATGGCGTCCGGCCTGCGGGATGTGCTCGAAAGGGCAGCTCCCGATCGCACGGTTCGGGGTATCACGCTGAGGGGTGAGGGTGGTACGTTCTGTTCGGGCGGCGATCTCAAGTCCTTCGGATCCGCCATCATGGCGGGGGACAGGGACGAGGTCGCGAACCTCAGCGCGGGTGCTGCACAGCTCTTCCATCGCCTCGCCCACCAGCCTCAGCCCGTCCTCGTCCTCGTGGACGGGCCGGCATTGGCGGGCGGTCTCGGCATGGTCTGTTGCGCTGACGTCGTCGCGGTGATCCCTCAGGCACGCTTCGCCCTTACCGAGGTGAAGCTCGGCATTCCCCCTGCCCAGATCGCACCCTACCTCGTGAGCCGCCTCGGCCTTCCAACGGCCAAGAAGCTGATGATCACCGGCGAAGCGTTCGGGGGGCAGGAAGCCGTCGATCACGGCCTGGCGGACGCGTTATGCGAAACGACGGAAGAGCTTGCGGACTATGAGGCAAGGTTCAGGGCTTCGGTGCTCCAGTGCGCCCCCGCGGCTGTCGCGGCGACCAAGGGCCTTGCCCTCGCGGCGGCCAGCCGGGCCCCTGAGGACCTCGCGCAGAAAGCCGGAGAAGCCTTTGCCGACTGCCTCCTCTCGGACGAGGGCCGTGAAGGGATCGCAAGTTTCCTTGCGAAGAAGAAGCCGGGATGGGTCCGGGCATGACAAAGCGGTTCGGCACCATCCTCATCGCCAATCGCGGTGAGATCGCACTTCGGATCATGCGAACGGCGCGGAGCCTCGGCTACCGCGTCATCGCGATCGCCTCCGAGGCGGACCGGGACGCCCCCCATGCCCGGTTCGCCGACCGGACGGTCATCATCGGACCAGCACCCGTCGACCAGTCCTATCTCAACCAGGATGCGATCATCGCAGCCGCGAGGGAGACGGGTGCCGAGGCGATCCACCCGGGCTACGGCTTCCTGTCCGAAAACGCTTCGTTTGCGGAGCGGGTTGCGGCGGAAAACCTTGTCTTCATCGGCCCATCGCCCGGCGCCATCCGCCTGATGGGAGACAAGGCTGCGGCCAAGCGCGCGATGATCGAAGCAGGGGTTCCCTGCATTCCCGGCTATCAGTCAGCGGAGCAGGACACACAGCGGTTCGAAGAAGCCGCGAAGAAGGCCGGCTATCCGGTGATGATCAAGGCCTCTGCCGGCGGTGGTGGACGGGGTATGCGGAGGGTATCGAACCCTTCGGGTCTCGCGGCGGCGCTGTCGGAAGCGCGGCAGGAAGCCCAGAAGGCGTTCGGATCCGGCGAACTGATCCTTGAAAAGGCCGTCGATAACGCCCGCCACATCGAAATCCAGGTGTTCGGGGATGCCTCCGGGCAGATCATCGCCCTTGGCGAGCGCGACTGCTCCTTGCAGCGGCGCCATCAGAAGGTGATCGAGGAAGCCCCCTCCCCCGCCCTCGACGAAAACCTGCGCGAGGAGATGAGCAAGGCTGCCATCGCCGCTGCAAGGGCGGTGGACTACATCGGAGCGGGCACGGTCGAGTTCCTCCTCGACGACGACGGCAACTTTTTCTTCCTCGAGATGAACACCCGGCTCCAGGTCGAGCATCCGGTGACCGAGGCGGTCACGGGGCTTGATCTGGTGGCACTTCAGTTGCGCGTTGCCCAGGGCAATCCGCTACCGGTCAGCCAGGACGAAGTGGACTTCCGTGGCCATGCGATCGAGGCCCGGCTTTACGCAGAGGATGTTCCGTCAGGGTTCATGCCATCGACAGGGCCGATCCTTCTCTGGAAGCCGCCAGAGGGGATCAGGGTCGATGCGGGCATAGCCAGCGGCCAAGACGTCTCCCCTCACTACGACCCCATGCTTGCCAAGCTGGTCGCCCATGGCACCACCCGGGAGGAAGCACGGCTCAAGCTCATTCACGCTCTCGAAGAGACCGCGCTCCTCGGTGTCGAGACGAACAGGCTCTTCCTTCTCGATCTTCTGCGCGGAGAAGCGTTTTCCAACGGTGAAGCCCGTACCCGGACGATCGGAACGGATCCGCCGTCGCCGCCGATGCTGCCAGCCTTTGTGCCCGCTTTGGCTGCGTGCCTGCAGGATCGCCTCGCTTTCGCGTCAAACCCCGCCGCCGTGCGGGTTCCGGAGGAACTGCGTTACTGGACGAGCGGTCCTGCGATCGAACGCCGCTATCGCTACGCCGTTGGCGAAACAGAAGTACATGCACTGCTCACCGGAGGTCCAGATCGTTTCGAAGTCCGGGCAGGCGGGGAAACCCACGCGGTAGCGGTGACGTCATTCTCGGAGGCCGGGTTCCGCGCGGCGGTCGACGGACGGCCATTGACGGCATCCTTCGCGTGCAGCGGCGATCTTGTCCTGATCGAAGCGCCGGGCTTCAAAGCGAGGCTCACCGACCTCGAGAAAACACGTTCGGGTGAGGACGAGACTGCAGCCGAGGGCGCGGTGACAGCGAACATGCACGCCCAGGTCACAGAGGTCTACGCCGAAGAGGGCGCAACGGTCGAGAAGGGCCAGAGGCTCGCTCTCCTCGAAGCCATGAAGATGCAGCACGTCGTGACCGCACCGGTGGCCGGAAGGGTCGTCCGCATACCTATCCTTCCGCAAGGCCAGGTCGCGGCTGGCGATCTTCTCATACTCGTCGAACCCTTTACGGAGTAAGCCATGAAGTCTCCCATCTGCGAAATGTTCGGGATCGAATTTCCGCTTCTCGCCTTCAGTCACTGCCGCGATGTCGTCGCAGCCGTATCGAAGGCCGGAGGCATGGGTGTGTTCGGTGCCGTGAACCACACGCCGGAACAGCTCGAAGAAGAGCTCTCCTGGATCGATGCCCATGTCGGTGGCAAGCCTTACGGCCTCGACCTCATTGTCCCGACATCGAGCCTTCTTCAGGAAGGGCCCGTCGACAAGGACGCGTTGCTGGGGATGCTTCCGGCGGAACACAAGGCGTTCGCGGACCAGCTTCTCGCCGAACGGAACGTATCGACAGAGGGCGTGGATGCGAGCCGCAAGGAGCATCTCCACTTCACCGACAACCTGACCCCGGACGGCGCAGACCGGGCTCTTGACGTCGCCTTTTCCCACCCGGTCAGGCTCCTCGTGAATGCGCTCGGAGTGCCGCCGC
>CAZAFU010000113.1:0-8667 GCA_964484475.1 uncultured Caulobacterales bacterium
GGGGGGACCCGCCCCCGGCGCGGTCTGCCGATCAGTCCTGATAGATCGGAAAGCGACCCGTCAGGTCTTCGACTTCACCACGCACCTCGTTTTCGAGCGAGCTGGTGTCGCCGCCTTCCGCGAGGCCGTCGAGAACCCGTGCGATCAGGCGCCCGGTCTCCTGAAACTCGGCAACCCCGAAACCGCGGGTGGTGGCGGCAGGCGTTCCGAGGCGGATACCCGAGGTCACGGTCGGCTTTTCCGGATCGTCCGGGACGCCGTTCTTGTTGCAGGTCATGCCCGCCCGCTCGAGCGCCTCTTCGGCAGCGTTGCCCTTCACACCCTTCGGCCTGAGATCGACCAGCAGGACGTGGGTGTCGGTTCCGCCCGAGACGACCGCATAGCCAGCCTCGACCAGAACCGCCGAGAGCGCCTTGGCGTTCTCGATCACCTGTTTGGTGTAGAGCTTGTATTCGGGCGTCAGCGCCTCGCCGAAGGCAGCGGCCTTGCCTGCGATGACATGCATCAGCGGGCCGCCCTGAAGGCCCGGGAACAGGGCCGAACGGAATTTCTTCGCAAGGTCCTTTTCGTTGGTGAGGATAATGCCGCCGCGCGGACCCCGCAGGGTCTTGTGCGTGGTCGAGGTCACCGCATGAGCATGGGGCACCGGCGAGGGATAGTGACCGCCCGCCACGAGACCGGAGAAGTGGGCCATGTCGACGAGCAGATAGGCCCCCACCTCGTCGGCCACGCTCCTGAAGGCTTCGAAATCGATGAACCGCGAATAGGCCGAGCCGCCCGCGATGATCAGCTTCGGTTGCTCTTCCTTCGCGATCCTCGAGACCTCGTCCATGTCGATTCGGTGGTCAGCCTTGCCGACGCCGTAATGGACGGCCTCGAACCACTTGCCCGACTGGTTGACCTTGGCGCCGTGCGTGAGGTGTCCGCCCGCGGCGAGGTCGAGGCCGAGGATCTTCTCACCCGGCTTGAGGAGCGCCATGAAGACGGCCTGATTCGCCTGGCTGCCCGAGTGGGGCTGGACGATGGCTTCCTCGCAGTCGAAAAGCCGCTTCGCCCGGTCGATGGCGAGCTGTTCGACCTGGTCCACGAACTCGCAGCCGCCGTAATAGCGCCGGCCCGGAAAACCTTCCGCATACTTGTTCGTCAGGACCGAGCCTTGGGCTTCCAGGACGGCGCGGCTGACGATGTTCTCGGAGGCGATCAGCTCGATCTGCCTCTGCTGGCGCTCGAGTTCACGCTGCATCATCGCGAAAAGGTCGGGGTCGGCCTCGGCGAGGGAGCGGTCGAAGGAAAACGGGTGCGCGCTGAGATTCTCGGCGGTGGTCATGGCAGCTTCCACATCGTTGAAGGATCACCCCTCCCCTACGCCGCAGCGCCCTGTTGAGGAAGGGGGCGGATTGCCTCCGTGCCAGATGAGCGCTTTGTTCACCAACCTGACAATCTACAGTATGCAAAGACTGAAACGAGCGAATTTTTCCTTGGCTTTACCTCGCAACGTCATTATGCGCTGGCATTCACATACTGGACATGGGCGGCTCTTCCCCTCCCGTTCTGACACGGGCTCGGCCGCTCTTTTGATGAACAGGATCAATCAATGGCAGACACCACGCAAAACGAAGCCGCCATCGACCGGTCCGAGACGCTCAGTCTCACGACCGACATTGTCGCAGCCTTCGTCAGCAACAATTCAGTTCCGGCAGAACAGCTGCAGGACCTTTTGCAGAACACCTTTCAGACCCTGAGCAACCTCTCCGGCGTCCCGAAAGACGAAGAGGTCCAGCAAAAACCGGCTGTCCCGGTACGCAAATCGATCACCGACGACTATCTTATCTGTCTTGAAGACGGCAAGAAGTTGAAGATGCTCAAGCGTTATCTTCGCACTCAGTACAACATGAGCCCCGAAGACTATCGCCGCAAATGGAATCTCCCCGCCGACTATCCCATGGTGGCACCGAACTATGCCAAGCGGCGCTCGGAATTCGCCAAGCAAATCGGCCTCGGTACCCAAGGCGGACGCAAGGCGACAGCCAAGCGGGCCCGGCGCAAGACCGCACAGACTGCATCTTAAGTTAAACTCTCCCGAGAGACAGTTTCAACTCTCCCAATCGTGATTCGGGTTTTCATTCCCGGCATCTTTGGCAGACGAAAAAGCGGCGGCTCAGGTCCGCCGCTTTTTTTGTGTCCAGACGACACCCCAAATCGAAACTTCGTAAAGAAGAAGGATCGAGACCCCCAGCGCGATCTGGCTCATGGGGTCCGGCGGGGTCAGGAATGCGGCGACGAGGAAGATGACCACGATCGCGTAGCGCCTGTTCTTTCGCAGCCATTCGTCGGTCACCAGACCGGCCTGGGCAAGCAGCATCAGCACCACCGGCAACTGGAACGCGAAACCGAAACCCAGCATCAGCGCCAGCGCGAGATCGAGGTAGTCGCCGACCTTCACGAAGAGATTGTAGCTGGCGGGTGCGGTGGCCTCCGCCCTGCCCTCGACGCCCAGTGCGAAATCGAGAACCAGTGGCAGGATCATCTGGTGCACGAGCGCGATCCCGATCCCGAAGAGAACCGGCATGGCGAAGAGGAACGGCGTGACCGCCCGCCGCTCAGACCGGTAGAGGCCGGGCGCGACGAAGGCATAGAGCTGCCAGGCAGTGATGGGAAAGCTCACCATGAGCGCCGCGAAGAAGCTGAGCTTCACTTGCGCGAAGAAGAGTTCCAAGGGGAAATAGTTCAGGATCGGCCGCTCGTTGCCAAAGGATTTGAGCGCCTCGACATAGGGCAGTGTCAGGAGGTTGTAGAGCGGGGCCGAGACCAGGAAACAGAGAATGAAACTGGCAGCCAGCGCCCCGACAACCACGAGCAGGCGGGTCCTCAGTTCTGCCAGGTGCGAGATCAGCGGCGCGCGCGACTGTTCGATATCGGACTCACCGTCATCATCGACGATGTCCGGCTTGGGGACGAGATCAGCCATGGCTGTTCTTGGGCTCCGAGGCTTCGCCGGTCGAAGAACTGGGCGAAGGCTTGCCGGCCGCCGCCGACTCGATATCGGCCATGGCGTCGCTCATGTCCTTGGCGCCTGAGTTCTTTTTCAGCTCCTCGATCTCGCGGCGCATCTCTTCCATCTCGGCTTCACGCACCATCTGGTTGATGCCGCCGCGGAACTCGTCGGCCAGGCGACGGGCCTTACCGAGAAGCTTGCCCGCGCCGTAGAGGAACTTCGGCAGGTCCTTGGGCCCGATGATGATAAGGGCGAGAATAGCCAGAACCATCAGCTCCGGCAGGCCGAGCTGAGGAACGATGCTCATTGCGCTTTGTGGGTCTCACGCTCCGGCTGCGAGGTGGTGGCGTCGTCGGTCCGGGCATCGGAACCAAGGGTTTGCACGTTGCTGGTGGTTTCCGCCTCGTCGTCCTCGTTGAGGCCCTTGCGGAACGAGCGGACACCCTTGGCGAGATCGCCCATCAGGGCGGAGATCTTGCCACGTCCGCCAAACAAGATCAGCACGATGATCAGGACGAGCAGAAGCTGCTGCCAACCGGGTACCATGGGTCATCCTCTCATGGGCGCGACGCGCCGGGTCTCACGCGGGTGCCCTTAGGCTCAGTCCGCGTCTTCCGCCAGCTCCTCGTCGTCATAAGGGTCCGCGTCAACAGGACGGGGCACGTCGAAACCGGGCGGCAGATGCCCTTCTAGCAGACCTTGGGCTTTCAAATCCTGAAGCCCCGGTAAGTCTCCCAGGCTTTCGAGGTCGAAGTGTTCGAGAAAGGCCGGCGTCGTGCCGTAAAGGAGCGGCCGGCCAGGAGCATCGCGGCGCCCTTTCTGCTTCACCCAGCCCAGCGTGATGAGCTGGTCGAGGCTGCCCTTGGAGACCGAGACCCCGCGAACTTCCTCGATCTCCGCGCGGCTGCAGGGCTGGTGGTAGGCAATGATCGCAAGCGTTTCGAGGGCTGGCCGGCCCAGTTTGCGGGTGCTTTCCTGATGCAGGACCAAGACCTCCGCGCAATCGGGTGCCGTGACGAACTGCCAGCGTCCGCCCACCTGGCGGAGGTTCACGCCCCTGCCTTCGTAACTGTCCTTGAGTTCCTCGAGCAGCCCGCTCACCGGCCCGCCGGGCACGCGGTCGGCGATGACCGCCTCGGACATCGGCTCCGCTGGGCAGCGACGGCCGCCTCGTCCTCGGCCTCGAGAACATCGTCCACGTCATGATGCTCGGCGTCGCCTTGGAGTTCGCCCCTCGCTTCGATGCTGTCGGCCTCCTCGGGGCGGGACGCAGTAAACATGGTCATGGCGCGGCCTTCACGAGAATGGGGTCGAAGGCCTCGTCCTGGCGCAGGGTTGCCTGGCCGTCCCGGGCAGCTTCGAGGGCGGCGGTGAATGTCGATGCGACGACGCCTTCCTTTGGCCCGGCAAAGGGGTTGCCGCGGGCCAGGCCGGTCAGCTCGAACCAGTCTTCCTGACGGCTGAGCGCGGCACGCAAGGCATCGCGCGCCTCCTCGATCCGGTAGACCGGGATGGGCTCCGCACGGCGTTCGGGCGCGGCCGCGCGAAGACGCTGGCGCGAATAGGCCTGGAGGAGATCGTAGAGTTCCGCAGCGGTGTGGGTGGTCCGGCGGACCTCGGTACCGCGCATCCCGCGCGGGGAGACGTCCCGTCCGAGAACCCTGCGCTTCATCAGGTTCTGCGCCGATTTGCGCATGGCATCGAGCCTGCGAAGGCGATGCGCCAGCAGGGCCGCGATCTCTTCGCCCGAGAGCTCTTCGCCATCATCGTCCTGCTTGGGAAGCAGGAGCCTCGTTTTCAGGTAGGTCAGCCAGCTCGCCATCACGAGATAGTCCGCGGCGAGCTGGAGGTTGCGGCTCTGCGCCTCCTCGACGAAGCGGAGATACTGCTCGGCGAGGGCGAGGACCGAGATTTCCCTCAGGTCGACCTTCTGGTGATGGGCAAGATCAAGCAGGGCGTCGAGCGGCCCCTCGTAGCCTTCGAGGCGAAGGATCAGGGTCTGGGCCGGATCGCTCCTGCCCGCGTCGTCTTCAAACTCGGGTACGTGATCGTCGAACACTGGCGCCCACTCCTCTGCCATGGGCGACGCTAGGCCGAGTCGGCTGGCGCGCCGCCTCTAAACGCCGCGGACAAGGCAGTCCTGTCCGCGTGTCTTGAGCTGGTTGCAGTAATTGTTCGCCGCGGATTTCGAGGGGAACGGGCCGATCCGCAGGCGGTGATAGGTCCTGCCCTTCACCTCGGCAACCTGAACGTCCGGCTCCTTGCTGGAAACCAGCGTACCCATCTTGCCGGTCATGCCCTCGAAATAGGAGAGCGCGTCGGCGTTGCTGTCGAAGGCGCCGACCTGGACCACATGGCTGCCCGAAAGGGCGCCGGGTGCCGGCTGCGGCTCCGGTGCGGTGGTGGAAGCTGCGGTGCGCGCAGTCTCGGGCGTTTCCCGAGCAGGTTGCCGCGCCGGTTCGGCGGCGGTGGTCGCCTGGGCGGTCCTAGGCTCGCTCTGGACGGGCTGGCGGGTGGTGACGGCCGCAACGGCAGGATCCTCGGTTTCCGCCCGGCTGCCGCTGGTATCGGGAGCGCCCGGGCGGCCGTTGGACGACAGCGTCGTCGGCGCCGCGCCGTAACCGCTCAGCGCATCCTCGGACTGGTTTTCGTAGGTGACCGTGCGGGTCGGCACGGTACCGTTGGTGATCCGGTCGTAGACCTCGGCCCGGTCGCTCTTCGCCACGTCCAGGGGCACGTCCTCGGCAACCGGGGTCGGGTCGGCCGCCACGACAGGCAGCTCCTCCGCATAGCTCGAGGCCCGGGCCATCCCCTGCTTGTAGGCGTAGTAGACCACCAGGACGAACACCATGAGCAGGGTCGCCAGGATCGTCAGGATGGTGAAGCCGGACAGGCCGCCTTCGTCTTCTTCAAGAATCTCGTTCACGTTAGCCACCGTGCTCGACATCGCGAGGGGGTCCCTTGAAAGCCTTCGTTAAGGGTTTTCGCGCGGATCGGTAAAGACGCTGTTAACCCTCATAAAAAATTTCTTGCCAGATCGAACAGCCGCCGGTGCTCATGAATAGCAAAGCGGTCCGTCATTCCAGCGATGTAGTCGCAGATGACCCGTTTTCTTTTGTCCATGTCCTGGCCTTCCTGACGGTCGAACCATGCAGGGGGCAGGACTTCGGGTTCGTCGCGATAGAGCGCGAAGAGCTCGCGGACGATCCGTTTCGCCGCGCTCCTCACCTCGTTGACCTTGTGGTGCCGGTACATGCGGGCGAACAGGAAACGCCTGAGCTCCGAAACCTCGCCCGCCATGGGATCGGAAAAGGCGGCCACCGCCTGGTCGTGGTGCCGGATGTCGTCGGCGGTTCGCGGCGCCAGGTCCGCGAGCCTCCGCTGGGTCTCTCCGAGGACGTCCCCGACCATCTGCCCGATCAGGTCGCTCACCGCTTCGGCGATCTGCACCTCGCGAGGCACGTCCGGCCAGGCCTTCCGTGCACGGTGGAGGCTCGGCCCGAGAAGAGGCACGTCCATGGCTTCCTCGAACGAGAAGAGCTTCGCCCTGAGCCCGTCATCGGCATCGTGGTTGTTGTAGGCAATATCGTCGGAGAGCGCTGCGAGCTGCGCTTCGAGGCTGGGGTAGGTGTGAAGCCACAGATCGTGCTTCTCGCCGTACTCCTGGATCGCGACCGGCAGGGGCTTGTCCTTGATCCGGTAGGCGCCGGTCAGGGGTCCGTTGTGCTTCACGGTTCCCTCGAGGGTCTCCCAGGTGAGGTTGAGCCCGTGATAGGCGCCGTGCTGCCGCTCGAGTTTCGTCAGTAGGCGCAGGGTCTGGGCGTTGTGGTCGAACCCGCCCGCCCCTTCCATCATCTCCTTGAGGACGTCCTCGCCGGTATGCCCGAAAGGCGGGTGCCCGAGGTCGTGGGCCAGCGCGACCACCTCGGCGAGGTCCTCGTCGAGCTTGAGCTGCCGCGCCATGGCCCTGGCGATCTGGCTGACCTCCAGGGAGTGGGTCAGGCGCGTGCGGTAGTGATCGCCTTCGTGGAAGACGAAAACCTGGGTCTTGTGCTTCAGGCGGCGGAAGGCGACCGTGTGGAGAATCCTGTCCCTGTCCCGCTGGAACGGAGTGCGCGTGCCGCTCTGGGGCTCATCATGCAGACGCCCGCGCGTCTCCTCCGCCTTCGCGGCGTAGGGTGCAAGCGGGGCTGGGAAAGCGATCGGCATGGTCCCTCGGGGGTCGGTCGATGAATGAACACCTTGCAGACTGCGATGATTCCGCAGCCGCGGTCGAGGACGCCAGAGCTCAACCCCGGGGGCGGGCGCCCTTCAGCTCGTGCAGCGGTGTCCCAGCGCCGGGCGTATCGGCCGTCTCCGGCCCGACGAAGTCTTCCTGCAAAACATACATCCGTAGCGCGTCGCGATACCGGCCATCGACGAAGAACTCACCGACCAGCCGGCCCTCCTCTTCGAAACCGACCGAACGGTAGAGCGCGATCGCGTTCTCGTTGGTGATCGCGACGATCAGGTAGAGCTTGTGAAGGTTCAGGACCTGGAAAGCGTAGTCCATCGCCAGCAGCGTCGCGGACCGGCCATGGCCGCGCTCCTGCTGCTCGGGATCGATGATGATCTGGAACTCGGCCCGCCGGTGAATGTAGTTGATCTCCACCAGTTCCACGAGCCCTATCCGGTGTCCGTCGGTAGACTGAACGATGAATCGGCGCTCCGACAGGTCGTGGATATGCTTGAGATAGAGGTCCTCAAGCTCGACGAAGCTTTCATAGGGCTCTTCGAACCAGTAGGCCATGACCCTGCGGTTGTTGTTCAGTTCGTGCACGAACTGGAGGTCATCGCGCTCGAGGGCGCGAAGCCTGACCGCGGCGGTGGAGAGGGGTGGCTGGCGGTCGGTCATCTCGAACCTCGGTTGATGAGGCATCGAGGATACCCGAGGTCCCGCCGTCCCGCTACAGGAGTTCGAGCCTCAACCGAGGGGGCCGAACACGTCCTGGATGGCCTTGATGAGCTGTTTGGGCTCGAAGGGCTTGAGAAGGTAGTTGTTCATCTTCAGATGGACCCCCTCCTCGAGGATCTGCCGGGTCGCCTTCCCGGTGATGAGGATGAAGCCGACCTTCTGGGTCTTGGGGTGCTGGCGCAGCGCGTAGAGCAGGTCGATGCCGGTCATTTTCGGCATGTTGTAGTCCGAGATCACCAGGTGCGCAGGCTCTTCCCGCATCATCTGCAGGGCCTGGCGTCCATCCTCGGCGTAGCGCACGTTCTCGATGCCGACCGTCGAAAGGGTCTGCGTGATGAGACCGCGGCTGATCGACATGTCGTCGACGACGAGGACCTTCAGTACCTTTGCGATGGACATATGCCCGACGCTCCCTCCCAGATGTCCGGAACGAACCCGTCCGTGATAGCGCGATCACCTTAACGCCATGCTGATCACGGCGTGGATTTTGCCTTTTGACCGCTCAGAAATCGGTGCAGCGGTACGTGGTCAGCCCCGCGGGCGCGAAACGCTGCCGCGCCGGCCCGCCTAGGCGTTCGGAGTGGCCGATGAAAAGCCAGCCGTCGCTTTCGAGCTGGTCGGCGAACCTCTCCCACAACACCGATTTGGTCTGGTCGTCGAAATAGATCACCACGTTGCGGCACATGATGACGTCCATCGGCATCCGCATCGGCCATTT
>CAZAFU010000114.1:0-8554 GCA_964484475.1 uncultured Caulobacterales bacterium
GCGGCCATGGCGCCGAGGGCACCGAGCATGATCGAGAACTCGGTCTCCGCTTCGCGCGGCACGCCGCCGAACAGCATGACGCCGAGCACCGCGAAGAACCCGGCCACCACGATGACCGCGAGCGCGGCGGGCACACGGTCCTGCCTTGCCATCTCCCGGGCGCGGGCATTGGCCCTGTCGCCAGCCTCGATCCGGGCGAGCTCCTCGTTGTGGGCGTGGATGGTCTTCTCGAGATCCACTGCGGCGAGCTTGAGCCGGACGAGGGTCTCGGGATCGGCGCCCAGGAGGGCTGCTTCGAGTTCCTCCTCGCTGCCCCCCTCCCTTCCGAGCAGGACACGGGCCAGAAGGCGCGCAGCCGCCGCGGCGAAGGGTCCGCCGAGCGTCCGGGCCAGCTCCGGCACGGTATCGGCGAGTGCGCCCTTCAATCCTCGCCCCGTCGTCGGTCGTGTGCTCATCTGACCTCCCTTCGCTTGGGGAAGAGTTTGCCCGAAGAACCGCCCGGGGGGATAAGTTTCCCGCCTCGCAGCCACGGTTTCGTTAACGCCGCCTTAACCGGCACACGCCGATGGGTAAGAACAGGTGAAGGGCCCCGGTCCGTTATGCCAGCGGAGGCACGCGAGTGAGGAGCTCCGGAAGCGCAGTCATGAACGAACCGCGAGAGGATGACGACATCGCTGCACAAGCGCGTCACGTTGAGCATCGTCCGGTCGGTGACCCCCCTCTCCTGCCGCCGGCCTGGCTGCCGGATCCCGACCGGGTCTGGCTGGTCGCGCGGATCCTCGCCGTCGCGGTGCTGGTCGTCTGGATCGTGGCCTGGCCGATCGGCAGCACCTGGGCGAACTACCAGACCACCGGCGTCCTGCGGATCGGCTTCGGCTATTCGGGCGCTGTCTTCATTCTGGCACTGACAAATGCGGGGCTCGTGCTCGGCGGCGGGTATCTCCTGCGGGCCGCCCTCAGGCTCGAGGCGACGGCGGACCGGCTCGGCCACGCCATGCGCCTGTTCGAGCCCTCCTTGCGCTCCGAGACGATCAGGGCCGACGTCGATATGCTGGGAGGCGAAGTGGACAGGGCACTTAGCAAGCTCGCGTCCGCCGAACAGCAGATCAGACAGCAGGTCGGCGCGATCAACGTGGCGACCGAGACCCTTCGTCAAGGATCGCTCAGCTCCAGCGAGCAGCTCGCGAAGGAACGCCAGAGCCTGATCGAGGCCACCAAATCCATGAACCTCGAGGCGGAGCGCTTCGCCGCCGCCATCGCCAGTCGGTCGGCCGCCCTGAAGCAGGAGGGCGAAAGCGCAACGCCCGCGCTCGACGAACAGATCCGCAGGCTCGAAGCGATCTCCAAGGAGAGTTCCGACCGGCTCGAAGCCCTCAACACCACGATGAAGGAAAGCGCCGACAACCTGGCGGCGGCCCCCCGGGCTCTCGCCCGCGGGGTGGAGGACAGCACCGCGAGTCTTAAAAGCGCGCAGCGCGAGCTGCTCGAGGAAAGCGAGCGGCTGCGGACCCTGATCGACCAGCAGCGCGAACGTGCGGACCTCCTCGGACGCAGCCTCGCCGCGCAGTCGGAGCGGCTGACCAAGCGTCGCGACTCGGTCAAGCAGCTCGGCGGCTCCTGGCGGCGCATTCTCGACAAGGTCGAAAAGCAGGTGCGGGGAGAAGATCAGGGATCCGAAGAACCGGCGGCGACGGATACCCTTCCGCAGGGCACGCCCGAAGAACGCGCCCGCCTTGCGCGGCTCCAGAACTTCACGGTCGAACTGAAACGACAGCTCTTCGGCGACCCCACCCGTGACGAGCTCGAGCAGTTCGCAGGCGGACGCAAACTCCTGTTCGCTCACCAGATCCTCGGCCACGACCAGGTCGAGCTGAGGGCGCGGCTCCGCCACGCCATCAACGACGATGCGGAGTTCGCCAATGAAGCGGCCGCTTATCTCGGCGAATTCGACCAGCTTCTGGCGCCGATCATGGCTTCCGACCCGGATGGCGCGGAAGCGCTGCTCCAGGACATGCTGCGTTCACCGCTCGGGCAGCTCTACGTCCTGATCGGAACCACGCTCGGCCACTTCGTCTGAGAGGGCTTCAGCTCTCCGCCTCTTCAAGCTGCCGTTCGATCAGGGTCAGCGCCCAGTCTGCGGCTTCCGCCGCCGCTTCCCCGGCCGCTACGTTCAGGGCCATGGCGGCAGCCTGGGTGGAGTGGTCCGAAACCGGGTGCTGCGCCTCGAAACTGCGCGCCTCGAGCACCCTGCCCCGCCTGTCTTCGAGGCGTGCACGGAAGGTCACGAAGGCGACATCGTCCCGGTCATTGCGGACGACATTGAGATCCTCGATATCGGCGAAGAAGATATAGTCCGCAACCGGCAGCGCGACCCGGTCGCTGACCGCAAGAAGGCGACCCTCAGCCTCGAAGCTGCGCTCGATCAGGAGGCTGAATATCCTCGGCGCCCGGTCGGACCATTCCCCGCCCTTCAGGTAGCGGATCTCGTTCGGAGCCGTCTTCACCGCGATACGGGACGTGTTCAGCGATGCTTCCGAACGGGCATCGGAAACCGCGAGCGTCACGGGCAGCTTCTCGCCCTGCGAAGCGGGCGCGGCCTGAGCGTTCATGGTATACCGCGGAGGAAGGGTCGATGCAGGCTGAATGAGTGATACGCACCCTGACAGAAGCAGGGTGGTCGAAATGAGGCACGTGCGGATCATGGTCTTGTCTCCGGTCGGTTGTCGCCCAGAAGGAATCGCGCCGGGTCCCGATCGAATTCCTGCAGGATCGCTTCGGTGGTCGCGAGAACCCGGTTGGCCTGGGCGATCACGCCCACGGTGGCGCCAAGACCTTCCTGGGCGAAAGCATCGATGGCAGGCCGGTTTTCTTCCACCAGCTCGCTGACGCTTGCGACCAGCGCGCTCGTCTCCTTCGCAGCCTGGGAAAGTTCGGTGAGGGTCTGTTGGGCCTCGTTGGTCAGGAGGCCGTCGAACTTCACCAGGATCTGATCGAGCTGCGTGGTGGTCTGGTCGAGGGTCTCGAGGTTGCGTTTCAGGATGATCGTCATCGTCGCGACGTTGTCGATGATCATGCGGATGTCTTCGTCGCTGTCAGCCGCGGCATCGGTCAGCGTCTCGATGTCCTCGAGAATGCGGCTGATGCGGTCGATGTTCTGGGTCGAGACCAGCCGCGAAATGTTCTCCGCCAGGGGTCCCGAGCTTTCGATGATCGCGGCAAGTCCCCCTGCCGAACCCCTGATCTCGGGAACCCTCTCACGGCTGATTTCCTTGAGGGGGGGCGCGCCGGGCGTCCCGCCCACGAACTGGATGACCGCAAGCCCGGTCACGCCGACGAGCTCCAGCTCCGCCTTCGTGTCCTCCTTGATCGGCGTTCCCTCCGCGACCCTCACATTGGCGATCGCGATATTGGGGTCGTCCTCGGACAGGCTCAGCCCTTCGACCTCGCCGACCCGGATGCCGTTGAAGAGCACGTTCGCGCCGACCTGCAGGCCCGAAATCCGCTCGTCGAAGACGATGTTGTACTCGTCGAATTCCCGCTCGGCATTGCCGAGCCAGAGGGCGAAAAGAAGCGCCAGGATCAGGCTTGCAACCACCGAGCTGCCGATCAGTACGTAATGGGCACGGGTTTCCATGGGTCAGCCTCCTCTCAGGCTTTCACTGAGCTCATCGTGCGAGCCTTGGGCAGCCCGCCCCCGCGGGCCGCCGAAATAGTCTTGAATCCAGGGGTGATCCGAACGCTGCACCTCCTCGATGGGGGCAACGGTGATGACCCTTTTCTCCGCAAGGACAGCGACCCTGTCGCAGTCGCGATAGAGACTGTCGAGGTCGTGGGTCACCATGAACACCGTCAGCCCGAGGGTGTCCCTGAGCTCCATGACAAGTTCATCGAACTTCGCCGCGCCGATCGGGTCGAGCCCCGCGGTCGGCTCGTCGAGAAACAGGATCTTCGGGTCGAGCGCCAACGCCCTCGCCAGCGCCACGCGTTTGCGCATGCCGCCCGAAAGCTCCGATGGCATCTTCCGCCCCACGGCCTGGTCGAGGCCCGCGAGCGACAGCTTCATGCCCGCGATTTCCTGCGCGAGAATGTCGGAAATCTCTCCATGGTGCTCGCGCAGGGGCGCCATGACGTTCTCGGCCACCGTCATCGAGCTGAACAGGGCACCGTCCTGGAACAGGATGCCGATGTCCTCGTTGATCTCCTTGATCGACGCCTTCCTGGGATAGATCTGCTTGCCCAGAAGCTCGATGCGGCCCGCCCTGGGGATCTGCAGACCCACGATCGAGCGCAGCAGAACCGACTTGCCCGTCCCCGATCCGCCGACAACGCCGAGGATTTCGCCCTGGCGCACGTCGAGGTCGAGGTCGTCATGCACGACCTGGGTGCCGAACTGGTTGCGAAGGCCCCGCACCTCAATGACGTTGGGCGAAGCCATCAGTAATCGAGCTCCATGAAGAAGACCGCGAAGAGCGCGTCGGTCAGGATCACGAGAAACAGGGACTGGACGACCGAAATCGTCGTGCGGCGCCCGAGATCCTCGGCGGAGCCTTCGACCATCATGCCCTGGTAGCAGCCGATCACGGCGATGGCGAAGCCGAAGAACGGCGCCTTCACGAGGCCCACGACGAAGTTGTCGACGACGATGATTTCCTGCGTGCGTGCGATGAACAGCGCGGGAGGAATGTCGAGAACCAGCCAGCCGGCGAGGCCGCCGCCGAACAGGCCGAGAATGGAGGAGAAGAACGCAAGGCAAGGCAAGGCGATGAGAAGCGCCAGGACCCGGGGAACGACAAGGGCATCGAGCGGATCGATGCCCATCGCCCGCATCGCATCGATCTCCTCGCGCAGTTTCATCGATCCGATGGAAGCCGTGAAGGCACTCCCAGAGCGCCCGGCGAGCAGGATCGCTGCGAGCAGGACACCGAACTCGCGAAGCACCGAAATACCCACGAGTTCGACTGCGAAGATCTCTGCGCCGAACTCCCGCAACACCGTCGCCCCCATGAAGGCGACCACGGCACCGATCAGGAATGACATCAGGCCGACGATGAAGAAGGCGTTGAACCCTGCGGTTTCGGTGTGATGCACGACGGCCGTGGGCCGGAACCGTGCCGGATGCCGGATCGTCGTCCCGATACGGGCCACCACCTGGCCGACGAATGACAGGATGTGCAGGACCTCTTCGGCGACGCCCTCGACGCTCCGGCCCACCTGCTCGAGCACGATCAGGATCGAGCTTCTCCGGTCGGGAACGTCGCAGCTGCCGATATGCTGAATCGCCTGCCGGAGGAGGCGCGCCTGCTGCTCGTCGGCATTCTGGAACCCTGCCAGGGGTTCATCGGGATCGTGGCGGCTGCCGCAGGCCTGCATGGTGCGCTGAAGAATCATCGCGCCCGAGGTATCGAGGTGCCCGACCCTCGAGAGGTCGATGGTCAGGGGCTTGTCCATCACCGACTGTGCGAACGCGCGGATCTCGCGGTCGAGCCGCGTGATGCCGTCCGCGATGGTCCAATCCCCATGCGCCTCGATGCGCGGGGGCTCGGAACTCGCGATGGAAAATCCCGCGCTCGTCATTGCTTGGAAAGCCTTACTATCGACACTCGCAGATCCGTGGCACGAACCATGCCAGAGCTTGCTGAACACCCCATGAAGCCGCCTCTTCTGTCGCGCTGGCGTGATAAAGTTAACGCGAGGGTGGGAAGCGCAAAGGTCAAAAGACGGAGGTATCCGACCGGTCATGTTCGAACAGCGTCAGGAACAAAGGCTGCGGCTCCTTCTCCTCAGCCCGGCGATCGTGCTTTTCGCCGTCATCGCGTTCGCGATGCTGAGCGGCGGCTCGCCGGGCCACGGCCCGCGCTTTCTGGCTTTCGATACCTTCATGCGCCTTTCACCGCGTCCGCCGGCGAAGGCGGTGGAAACGGCCACGGTCCTGATCGGCGAGGAAAGCCTCGACCGGCTCGGCCCATGGCCCTGGCCCCGGAGTGCCTTTGCCGATCTGATCGACGCCGTCGAGGGGGCGGGCGCGGATGCCGTCGTGCTGACCGTCCCGGTCAGTGGCGAAGACCCGCTTTCGCCCGATGTGCTGGTCCGTCGCTGGACGCGAAACGCCGAGGCAGGCGAAAGCGACGCGATCTCGACCCTCGCGAACCTGCCATCTACCGATCTGGTTCTCGCCCGCGCCGTTGCGGGCGGACCGGTCGCCCTGGGCGTGGCCGGACAGCTCCGCCGTTCCGACGCGGACATCAGCTGGATCCGGATCACCGATGACGAGGCGCCGTGGCTGACGATCGAGCGCGACAACAATCTCGGCTATCTGGCCCTTCCCGCCGTTCTCGGCAGCGACACCCTGGCGACAGAACTGCGTGAGGCCCGAGTGGCCGCCGTCACCGGCCTGCCCGCCGACAACGACGGACGGGTCCGGCGCACGGCTCCGCTCTACGGTGCGAGTGGACAGCCGGCCGCCACCGCGGGTCTTGCGGGACTGGTGGCAGCAGGCAGCGACGTCACGGTCGTGCCCAGCCGGAACGCGATCAGCGCCGCCGGTGCGCCGCCCCAAGCCATATCCGTGGGCGGGGCGCCTCCGGTGGAACTGACGAGCGATGGACAGATGCTGATCTGGCTACCCGCCGATACCGACCGGCCCGAGGTGCCGGCCTGGCGCGTTCTCGAGGATCCCGAGACGTGGACGGCGTCGTTGAACGGCAAGATCGTCTTCATCGGTGAGACCGTGTCGCCCGAAGGGGTCATCGCGACCCCCCGGGGACAGCTGCCCCTCGCCCGGGTCCATGCTCTCCTCGCCGAACAGGTCGCCGACCGGGCCTTCGTCTCGCGGGCTTCGTGGTCGGGGTTCGCGGAAGCCTTCGCGGCGCTGTCGGTGGGCGTGGCAGCCATTATCGCCGTCATATTTCTGCCCGGCTGGATCGCGGCCTCGGTCGTCGTCATTCTCCCCCTCATCGCCTTCTTCGGCGCCTATGGCATCTTTCGGGGAACCGGCCTCCTGATCGATCCGAGCCCTGCGATCCTGGCCGGGCTGGGCGGCCCGCTCGCAGTGGGGGCCACGGTGCTGGTGAACATGGTGGTGCGCGATGACGCCCTGAGGGGGGCCTTCCACGGGGCGCTGCCGCCTGCGGCCATGCGGAAGCTTCAGAGCCGGCAGGGCGCGAGGCTCCTGCAGGGCGTCCACCGGGACGTGACCGTGCTTTCCTGTGCTTTCCAGCTGCCCGAGGAAGTCTCCATGCGGTTTGCCGATGCCCCGGAAGACTACGTTCTCTTCTGCGCGAGCGCCAACGACCGCCTGCGCCGGACGATTCTCGATCATGAAGGGACGGTGGATTACGCCGAGGACGGACGGCTCCTCGGCTACTGGAATGCGCCCCTGAGCGATCCCGAACACATCGAGAAGGCCTGTGCCTGCGCTCTCAAGATGCTCGACGACGTCAGCCACATGAGCCAGCAGGTCGTCCAGAGCCGTGCGGCGCACCGCCGGTCGGACCTCATGGACCTCGCCGACGGGCGCATCGAGATCGGCATCGCCACGGGCCAGTGTTTCGCAGGTCCGGTGGGTCTTGGCGGGCGGAACCGGTATGCGGCGCTCGGACAGCCGGTGACGATGGCGAGCCGGCTGAGGGCACGTTCGAAACTCTACGGGCCGGCCATCGTGACCGATGCCCGCGTGTTCGAGAAACTCCGGCACCACTACGCGTTCCTCGACCTCGATTTCGTGCGGCGCGATCCCGAAGCCGACCCCGAGATGATCTATGGCCTCGTGGGCAACCCGTTCCTCAAGGCTTCGAAGGGCTTCAGGGAGCTCGCCGATGCCCAGCGCGCACTCCTCGCGGCGTGGCGGGGGCAGGACCTGACAGGCGCCACCCGGGCTCTCCAGAAATTCAGGGGCATACCCGGCGTGCCCCAGCCCTATGTCGAACTTTTCGAGGGGCGGATCATGCGCGCCCGCCTCACCCAGGGAAATCGCAGGGCCCACGACCAGGCGGAACTCCTGTCACCTTGAAGAAGGCGCGGAAGCTGATATCCGCAAACCGAGACGACAGGCGTCCGGGAGAACCCGGATCAGGAGACTGCACCCGGCATGAGTAGACAGCCTTCCTGTTCCTCGCCCCGTCGCGGCAATCTCGAGGACGTTCTGCGCCCCGAGCTGTTCAAGGCCATGGCCGAGCCGGTTCGGGTCTCCCTGATCGCCGTCCTGGCCGAAGCCGGCGAACCCCAGACCGTGGGACAACTCGCGGCCCGGTGCGATATCGATCCCTCCGGGGTCTCCCGCCATCTCAAGATCCTCCGCGAGGCCGATCTCGTCGAAGCCAACCGGGCCGGGAGGGAGGTTCGCTACAGCCTGCGCATGCGGGCCCTCACGAAAGAGCTTCGCGCCCTGGCCGACGGGTTGGAGCGCTGCTGCCCCTAGAACGCACGAACGCATCCGTGCGCAGCTTTCAAAGTGCCGGGCTTTCCATGATCGGTAGCCGACCACCAAGGCGCCTCGCGGTTCACCGATACCGGGACACCCACCGGCCATCCCTGATACGGAACCGGCGACGCGAAA
>CAZAFU010000115.1:0-8546 GCA_964484475.1 uncultured Caulobacterales bacterium
AGGTCTTGGCCATGGTTTAGCGCCTCCGGTCGTCGCGGTCGCGGCGGGACATCACGGGCGAGGGCTCCGGATCCAGCTCGTCGACGCGCAGGGTCATGAAACGAAGAATGTCCTCTTTCAGGCGCATCTGGCGCTCCATCTCGGCAACCGCTTCGTGCGGCGCTTCGATGTGCATGAGCGAGTAATGGCCCTTGCGGTTCTTCTTGATCTTGTACTGAAGGTTGCGGAGGCCCCAGTATTCGGCCTTTTCGACCTTGCCGCCATTTTCCTTCAGGATGGATTGGAGTTCCTCGGTGATGAGGTCCACCTGCGCGGGGCTCACGTCCTGCCGCGCGATATAGATATGCTCGTAGAGAGCCATGGTCCTACCCTTGTCTGGCAGCGGAGACGGGGCGCGGGAACGCCGGGCCGCCTTCGGCTCGCAAGGCGGTGGGAGGATCCCGGTTGCCAAGCGACCGCTGCTCGAAGTCGCGCCGGCTAGCCGATCATGCGGTTTTCGGCAAGACCCTCCGGGCCTTCCCGGCAGGTTCCCGAACCCTTCCTGAACGAGCGGGAAGCAGCGAGGGTGAAGGTCAGGATCGGGATGGGCTCGCCGGCAATACCCCCGTAGCCGCGCTCATCCTCTCCCGCGCCCCAACATGACGGCAGTGTCATCCAAGGATGTTGCATTCTTCGGCCTGCGACATCTTGTAATTCATCGAGAAGCGATAATATCGAATATCGATGAGGGTGGTCCTCATCACCAGTCCGGTATCTTCGACAACCCCGCCGGACGCCAACCAGAGCGATGTTTGAGCGGCCCCGGCCGTTGATGCCCCCGGCTTGCCGGAACGACGAGGCTTGCCTCGAGCATCGCTCACCATGGTCAGGAGGAAATACCATGTTGATGTCGATTGTCGCCGCTACCCTTTCGCTCACGGCCGCCGCCGCCGCCGGGTCCCACTCCGTCAGCGTCGAGGTCTCGAACAGGGACCTTGCCACCGCCGCCGGTCAGCAGAACGTCTATGCGAGCTTCAAGAAAGCCGCGACCAAGACGTGCCTGAACGAGTACCGCCGGAGCAGGAATTTCGTCAGCCTGAGAAACTGCGAAGGCGACCTTCTCGAGGCGCTGGTCGAGGACCTGAACCACCAGGGAGTCGCCGCGATCCATTATGGTGATGCTGGCGTCCGCTACGCCGAAACCGGCAAGCAATAGGTGCGCGCAGAAGCGGGATAGCCCTTCAGGACCGGAGTTCTGTCCCCTCCAGGTCCTCCTGCCCAGGGGATGCCCGCCAGCGCCACCGAAAGCCGTCCCGGCCTCAAGGCCGGGGCGGCTTTTTCATGTCTGCCGACCCCTGCGGCAACTTTTTGCTTGACGCAGCGAAAAAAGTCAGAAGCAGCCCTTGTAAATTATCGAAAAGCGACAACATCGAATAACGATAAGCAAGACAGCTTGTCGCGTAAGGGTTCAAACGGCGGAAGCTTCAATCCGCACCATGATGAAAGGAAACCACCATGACCATCGGACGCCTCGCACAGACCGTCATCACCATCGCCGCAGTCTCTCTCGTGACCGTCGGCCTCACCTCCGCACTCAGCGGACTGACGGTTCTCGTTTGACAGATCCTGCCAAGCGCCAGAACCCGAAGAGAAAGCCGCCCGGAACATTTTCCGAGCGGCTTTTTTCGTGTCCGGGGGGTGGCGTCTCAGAGGATCGACTGCCCCGTGCCCTGCCAGTCCTTCACGAAGGCATCGAGGCCCTTGTCCGTAAGGGGATGGCCCAGCAGAGACTTGAAGACCTTGGGCGGGATGGTCGCGACATCGGCGCCCAGAAGCGCGCTGTCCTTGACGTGCTGCGGTCCGCGGATCGAGGCGGCAAGGATCTGGGTGTCGTAGTCCTGCGCATCGTAAAGAGCGCGGATCTCCCCGATCAGCTCGAGGCCGGAGCTGCCGATATCGTCGAGCCTGCCGATGAACGGGGAAATGTAGGTCGCCCCCGCCTTGGCCGCGAGCCAGGCCTGCGTCGCGGTGAAGCAGAGGGTGACATTCGTGTCGATGTCTTCATCGGTCAGTACGCGGCAGGCTTTCAGGCCGTCCCACGTCAGGGGGAGCTTGACGACGACGTTCGATGCGATTTCGGCAAGCACGCGGCCTTCCTCGACCATGGTCGCAGCTTCGGTCGAAGCGACCTCGGCGGAAACAGGCCCGTCCGTCATCTGACAGATTTCCGCGATCACGTCCTTGAAGTCCCGTCCCGACTTCGCGATCAGGGAGGGGTTGGTTGTGCAGCCGTCCACGAGCCCGGTGGCGAAGGCCTCCTTCAGCTCGTCGGTGTCGGCGGTGTCGATAAAGATTTTCATGGGCAGGATGCTCCTCGGTCGGTGTGTCAGAAGCCGGCGGCGATGTCGCGCCGGTAGAACCCTTCGGGCCAGTCGATCGTACCGGCGGCGCGGTAGACCCTTTCACGGGCTTCGGCCAGATCGCGCCCAAGAGACGTGACCGACAGGACCCGTCCCCCCTGGGCGGTCAGGGCGTCGCCGTCACGTCCGGTCCCTGCGTGGAAGATCACGGTGTCGTCGACCTTCGCCGCTTCTTCGAGCCCGCTGATCCGGGAGCCCTTCCTGTAGGAGCCGGGATAGCCTTTCGCCGCGTACGTGACGAGGACGCCCGCGTCGTCGATCCAGTCGAGACCGACCCCGCCGAGACGCCCGGTCGCCGCCCCCCAGAGGGACGGAACGATGTCCGAGCGCAGCCGCCGCATCAGGAGCTGGCATTCGGGATCGCCGAACCGGCAGTTGTATTCGACGAGCCTGGGTCCTTCGGCGGTGACCATCAGCCCTGCATAAAGAACCCCGCGATAGGTCACGCCGCGCGCCTTCAGCGCCGCCAGCGTCGGCTCGATGATCTCGCGATAGGCGCGGTCCTCGAGCTCGAGGTTCCAGCGCGGGGGAGGGGAGACCGCTCCCATCCCGCCCGTGTTCGGGCCTTCGTCGCCGTCATGGGCGCGCTTGTAGTCCGAGGCGGAGCCGAACCGCTGGATGGCCGTCCCGTCGGTCACCGCGAAGACCGACACTTCGTAGCCTTCCATGAACTCCTCGATCACCACCGATCCCGAAAGCCCGATAAGCTGGTCGATCGCTTCTTCGGCCCGCTGGCGGTCCTCGGCGATGATCACGCCCTTGCCCGCGGCGAGCCCGTCGGCCTTGATGACGAAGGGCGCGGAGAACTCGCCGAGGAAGCTCTTCGCCTCCCTCGGATCGGAGAAGCTGCCGTAGCGGGCCGTCGGCACCCCGGCCTCATCGCAGATCATCTTGGTGAAGGCCTTCGAGGCCTCCAGCCGGGCAGCAGCCTGCGACGGGCCGAAGACCGGGATTCCCGCAGCCGCGAGGCGGTCGGCGAGACCGTCGGCGAGAGGCTGCTCGGGCCCGACCACGACCAGGTCGATTCGCTCCTCTTTGGCATAGGCCACAGGGTCCTCGACGCCGATGCAGGTCCCAAGCTCCGCCATGCCCGGATTGCCGGGTGCGCAGATCAGCCTTTTGACCAGCGGGCTCTGGGCGATTTTCCATGCCAGGGCATGCTCGCGCCCGCCCGAGCCGATAAGGAGGATGTTCACAGGCCAGAACCTCTCGCTAATGTCCTTGTCACGTGACGGCCTATACCCGGGCCCCGAGGCTGACGTCCATGTTGCGAATGAGGTTGTTACGAGCGGCGGTGCGCGTGAGGCACCTGAGCCGGCACGAAGGGTTTCTCGCCCTGCGCCGGCGGGTGCGCCCGTTCGCGCCCTATCTCGGCTCCGGGCTTCTCAACCTCGCGCTGATCCTCGTCCTCGCGCTGGGCTACACCTCCTTCGTCGCGAAAGGCCGGCTCGGTGCAGGCACCGGAGAGCGGGTGGTCACCGTGCAGCTTTTCGAGAACCTGCCCGATAACCCGCTCGAACCCGAACTCAGGGCGGAGGATGACGAACAGCCGCAGGAGGACGCCGAGATGGGGGCGGAGACCCTGCCCGAAGGCGCGGCCATCGAGAGCGGGGAGGATGTCGGGGAGACCGAAGGCGGCGAGGCCCCCGAAACCGAGCTTGGCGAACAGGTCACCGCACCCCAGGTCGGCGTTGCCGTCCCGCAGATCGCGCTTCCCGACGTCGACGCAGGGGAGGGGCGCCCCGACGGGGTGGTCGGTGTCGACTGCTACCGCATCTTCGCCGGCGAGCGGGACAAGGCCCTCGAATGCGCCGGCCGCGAGATCCTCTCGGGCTGGCGGGCGGAGGTCGCGAATCTCGGCGAGGACTGGCGCCGCTTCGAGCGTCTCCTCGGCAGGGAGGGGCGGCAGATCCGCTACGGCCCTCTCAGGAGCGACCGTGACCCGATCATGCGCGGCTACAATCCCGCCATGGCCGTGCCCCCCGAGGTGCAGGAGGCCTACGCCCGGGAAGTCGCCCGACTGCGCTATGAGCAATATATCCGCGAGTATGGCAGGCCGGAGGATACCGCGAGCCGCGACGCGGTGAGGCGGAGCGAGGACGCCGCGACCTACGACCCCCTCCAGCCGGAACATACCCTCGGCAAGGGTCCACCCTGACGGGCACCGATGGCAGTGACGAAGCCCTGCCGATCTGCGATGAAGGTGCCGATGACTTCCGAGAACGTTCCCGAATTTTCCGTCTCCCAGCTCGCCGGGCAGCTCAAGCGTACCATCGAGGACGCCTACGGCTATGTCCGGGTGCGCGGTGAGCTCGGCCGGGTGACGCGGGCAGGGTCGGGGCACGTCTATCTCGACCTCAAGGACGACCGCGCCGTCCTGTCTTCCGTGATGTGGAAGGGAACGGCAGCGCGCCAGGCGGTGAAACCCGAGATGGGGATGGAGGTCATCGCCACCGGGCGCATGAGCACCTTCCCCGGCCAGTCCCGCTACCAGCTCATCATCGACCAGCTGGCGCCCGCAGGGGCCGGCGCGCTGATGGCCCTCTTCGAGGAGCGGAAGAAGAAACTCGCCGAGGAAGGGCTCTTTGCCGCCGAGAGGAAGCGGGAGCTTCCCGCCCTGCCGCGGCGGATCGGGGTGGTGACCTCACCTTCGGGGGCGGTGATCCGGGACATCCTGCATCGCCTGCGCGACCGCTTTCCCAGCCACGTCATTGTCTGGCCGACCCTCGTTCAGGGAGAGAGCGCGCCCGCCGGGATCATTCGCGGGATCGAGGGACTGGCCGGACTGCCTGCCGACCGGAGGCCCGATGTCATCATCGTGGCTCGCGGCGGAGGGAGTCTCGAGGACCTCTGGTGTTTCAACGACGAGGGTGTGGTCAGGGCCGCGGCCGCCAGCCCCATCCCGCTGATCTCCGCAGTGGGGCACGAGACCGACACCACTTTGATCGACTACGCCGCGGACCGGCGTGCACCGACGCCCACCGCCGCGGCCGAAATGGCCGTGCCCGTCCGCTCAGAACTGATGGCCATGACCGAGAGCCTCGGCGCCCGCCTTTCGCAGAGGCTAGGCGCAGTTCTCGAAGGTGCGCGGATGGCGCTGAGATCCGCCGAACGCGGCCTGGGAACGGCGGACCGGCTGACGATGCAACAGGACCAGCGCCTCGATGGGGCCGACGCGGCGCTACGCAGGCTCGAAGGACAGCTTACCGAACGGCCGGAAGGACGGCTTCTCGGTCTTGTCCCGCGGTTGCAGCTTTCTCTCCTGATGCGCCCGGTGGAGCGTCGGGAAGCCCAGCTGGAGCGCCTTGTCGCTGGTCTCGGCCGTGCGCAGGAGCGCCGGATCGACCAGGCTTCGAGCCGCTTCGATGCTCTCGCGCCAAGGCTATCACCGCGCCCTCTTCTCGAGAAGGGCAGGCAGGCGGACAAGGACCTGTGCGCCCGGCGCGAGCAGCTTTCCCAGCTCGGCGTGCGCCTCCTCGCCGACGCGCAGCAGCGGGTGGGCGGGGTCAGGCTGCCGCGCAATCTCGTCCTCTCACGGCTGTCCGAGCGGGAATCGGTGATCGACAGGGCCGGCCGGCTGCTCGAATCGCTGAGCCACAAGGCGGTCCTCGCACGGGGCTTCGCGATGGTGACCGGCGATGACGGCGCGCTGGTGACCAGCGCCAGGCAGGCGGCGGGAAGCGGCGTTCTCGACCTGACCTTCGCCGATGGCACCCACCGTGTGGGGCAGGCCGTCCGCAAGAAACGGCGCAGCGACACCGAGCCCGAGGACCAGCCAAGCCTCCTTTAAAATCTCCCGCCGGAAGCGGATCAGGCGTTGACTTCACATCGCTTCATCGGGCAGAGGGCGCGCTTTAGATTTCCCGCGCGAGAGAACCGATGAAAGTCCGTAGTTCGATCAAGTCGCTGAAGAACCGCCACCGGGACTGCCGCGTGGTGCGCCGTAAAGGCCGCATCTACGTGATCAACAAGACCCAACGGCGTTTCAAGGCGCGTCAGGGCTGAGCCCTGATCACCTTACCGTCGGCAGTGGTTGGCCGCTTAAGTCTTTCAGGCTAGCTTTCCTTCCGTGCTGACCGTGTTCCTTATCGCCTTTCTGGCCGCCCAGCCCCCGGCTGAGGCGGCACGCGCCTATGGTCTCGAACGTTGTTCGGCGACTGAAGGGCCCGAAGTCGGCATCGGGATCCTCTGCGACCGCGCCCGCTCGGCCGTGGAGCAGCGGGAGCTTTCCGTAGCCCGGCAGCTCGTCGGTACGGCAGCGGCCCTTGCGCCGTCCCATCCCGGCGTCTGGATCGTCAGGGCCGAGGTCGCACGCGCGGCTCGGCAGATCGACGATGCCCGCGGTTTCTTCGAGAAGGCGGCCGAACTCGAGCCCGACAACCCGGCCATTCTCGTCGAGATGGGCGATTTCGAAGCCAGTGAAGGCAACGTGCGGGGGGCGGCTGTCCTCTATGAGAAGGCCGCCGAGCTCGATCCCGACCTGCCAGGTCTCGCCGCTCGGCTCGATGCCCTCGCGGACGCCCCGTCCTCAAGCGAAATCTAGATCGGCTCGAAACGGCCGTCGGGACCGCGGGCCACGCGCCCCTGTTCTTCGTGCTGTTGAAGATGGGCGAGGACGTTGAGGCCGGCCGCGACGCGCAGGCCCTCCGGAAGACCCTCGTAGACTTCCATGACGATCGTCTCGACCGTCTTCGGCTCACGCGAGATCGCGGAGAGAATCGCCTCATCCCGCGCGAGGCGATGCTGCCTGACGGCCCGGGTGAAGGCGGAGGGTTCTTCGATCGGGGCACCATGGGTCGGATAGTAGATCCGGTCGTCGCGTCGCAGGAGCGTCTCGAGGCTCGCCATGTATTCGCCCATGTGCCCGTCGGGCGGCGCGACCACCGTCGTCGCCCAGCCCATGATATGGTCGCCGGTGAACAGCGCGCCTTCCTCCGGGAGCGCGAAGCAGAGATGATTCGCGATATGCCCGGGGGTATGGACCGCCTCGATCCTGAGATCCCCGAAGTTCAGGGACTGGCCGTCCACAATATGATGGTCCGGCCGGAAGCTCCGGTCGCCTCCCTCATCGAGCGCAGGCGGGCCTTCACCCAAGGCGGTGGGGTGGGTCCCGAAGGCATAGCTCCTGGCGCCGGTCAGGTGCTTGAGCGTGCCGACCCCGCCGCAGTGGTCCCTGTGGGTATGGGTAACGAGAATGGCGGCAACGCGGCCCCCCGCCGCTTCGGCGATACGCACGCAATGGTCGTGGTCGTCGGGGCCGGGGTCGATGATCACCGCGCCTTCCGAGGTCGCAAGGAGGTAGGTCCCCGTCCCGGTATAGGTAAACGGCCCGGGATTGGGTGCGATCAGCCTTTCGATCCGGGGGGAGAGGCGCTCCACGTTTCCGGGCCGCAGGTGGTCGGCGCGGACGAAGGGGATCGTCACGCCTTGTCGTCGGTCCTGGTCATCGACTGAAGGACCGGCAGGGCAGGGGAGAGATCTATGCCCGCTTCCATCGCCTCGTTCACGACTTCCTCGATCGAACGGCCGGACCTGATGGCGGCTGCCCCGGCCAGGAAGACCGCTCGCGGTCCCGCCCCGCAATAGGCGAAGACGGGTCCCGCCTCACCAAGGGAAGCGAATCGCTCCGCATCTTCCTTGCTGGGAGGGACGCCGGGGCGAACGGGAATATGAGCGAAGGCAAGGTCGTGTCGCGCCGCGGCCTTCTCGATCTCGGAGGCTTCGGGCTGGCCCGGGACCTCGCCGTCGGGACGGGCGCACACGATGGCGCTGAAGCCCGCCTCGGCGATCGCCTCCACGCCCCCGGCCTCGATCTGGCCCGAAACGGTGACGCGGTCATTGATACGGCGCTGCATGGGCGAACCCTGAGAATGACTGGTCGGAGTGAGAGGATTCGAACCTCCGGCCCCTGCCTCCCGAAGACAGTGCTCTACCAGGCTGAGCTACACTCCGATAAGGAGCGGCCCATAGCGTCATGGAAGGCGCCTTGCAATCACCCAGAAGCCTCTTTCGGACGGTTTTCCTGAACCCGATTTTTTATGTCGATTTAGCGTTGCAAGCTTAGGCATGGCTCGGTACAGGGCCCTCTCCCTGTTGGGGTGTCGCCAAGTGGTAAGGCAGCGGTTTTTGGTACCGCCATTCGCAGGT
>CAZAFU010000116.1:0-8506 GCA_964484475.1 uncultured Caulobacterales bacterium
CACGCCTAGAGCTGGTACCAGCAGGTCGACGGCTGGCGCGTCACATGGCGACCCTACTCACAGGGAAGCACAGACTTCACACTTCTTGTGTGCCATGTGACGCGTCACACCGTCAATCTCTTCGCGGCGTCGTGCCAAACTCAGAACGCCGCGATTCCAGTGTCTTACCCATGTCTTGCGCGGTGCATAAGTGACCATCTTGGTCACATTTTGCGAAAAAAAATAGGACTTTACCTACATCCATGCGCGGGGGGCATCAGCCCCTACCTGCTGGAAGCACATCTTGTCGCTGATGAGCCGTCAGGCCCTTCTGTCAGGGGTAGGTAGACCTTCGACCCCCACCCTGATTCGCGTTTGGAGCGGCGGTTTACTTGGCCTTCCGAGGCACCGATTGAGGCCAGAACCCGTGAGTCGCTTCCAAGGAGCGCGCGCGCTCGATCTGCGCCGCCTTCTCCTGTTCTGACAGGCTGTCCCATCGAGCCATGGCCTCGTCCGTCAGGGGAGGCGCGGAACCATCGCCCTTGCCCTTGTGCCGTGCCGATCCGTGCCGCTCGTTCTGTTCGTCCGTCACTTCGGCAGCGCGAATGTCTTTCCATCGCCAATCGAACCGAACCGAGGCGATAGAGCGGCCCGACTTCTTCGGCGTGGCCGTCACTTCGACCGTGCCGAAGTCGTTGATCTCATCGAGGGCGGGGGTCAGGACGTAGCGCGAGAAGTCGTACCACTTTCCATATTTTCCCTTGAGGTCAAATAGGGCTTGGAGGTCAGCAAGCGAATACTCCCACCATGTTTGCTGGGTCATCCGCTTCTTATCCGCGAGCGCGGCATAGAGGCGGCGTGCGTGGCCTTTGAGGCGGTAGGCCGCCGTGATCTCGATCTTGGCAAAGGTGTTCGGTGCGCGGATCGCGGCAATGGCCGCAGGTGGCACAAGCAGCCGCACGACCGACCCGCCTTGCGTCATTTCCCACTGAGCGAGGATCACCGCGCCCCACTCGCCATCCTTCCATTCCCCTTCCAGTTCAATACCCATCAGTCGCTTCAAGCAGGCTTTGAGCCACACGTTGTCGGTGCGCCCGTCTGGGTTACGCAGCAGGCGCGTGGGTATCTCCAACCACTTCGCATCGGGGTAGTTTGGGGGGAGGCGTAGGCGGTCGATCTCGTGCGCGATGCCCCACAGCACTGTCAGCATGGCGGGTGTGATCTCGACGTTGGACGCCGAGGGTATGAGCATCGAGCTTGAGACGGTTAGAGAGTCCATCAGACAACTCTAACGGATTTTTAAGCGGAAGCTATAGGACGATATTCCGCTTAAGCTTTCCGCTTATCGCCCTCCCTGTCTTCCGCTTGTACCCTCTCTGCTTTCCGTCGTTACCCTCTCTGTCTTCCGCTTGTACCCTCCCTGTCTTCCGCTTGTACCCTCCCTGTCTTCCACTTTTACCCTCCTTGTCTTCCGCTTTAAGGCCATAGTGTCAGTGTCGTAGTGGAGAGTGTGAGGACACTCACACGATACACTCGACACTACGACACTCGGGCTTCGCCCTCGTGAGAGGGCGGACAGGTCCGCCTAAATGGAATCCGCCTAACGGCGGATGCTCACGCCCCGATATGCAGCCCTACGGGCTGCGCGGGGCGGGTTCGCTCAAGCTCACCAAAGGGAAGGCGCACCCGTGCCTGATCCCTTGGAGGCCGCAGATCGCTGATTGATGCCTGAGCCACCCCAGAACCTCGCGCAAGGGGTGGGTCCTCCCCATGCTCGGCTTCGCCTGCGCGTGGGTCCGGTCCCGCTTCGCGCCCTTGCACGAGAACCATGGGGCGTCTCCGAGACGGCATCAGCGACAGCGGCTCCGAAGGGAAGGCACTAAGCACCAACCCCCTGCTCTCCGTGGCACACGGTCTGGATAGCCGAGAGGCCCCGCCACCGGTTCGAGGGGCATCGAGGGCGACCGCATGGGAGCCGTCCCTGTCCAGGCCGTAGGAATACGTACCTATGCCATTATATGACATCCTATGTTACTCTGGTGACAGGAGGACGAGACATGGCAAGCATGCACATATCCCTGCCCGACCCCATGCGGGATTGGGTCGAGAAGCAAACCCAGTCCGGCCGGTACGACAACGCGAGCGAGTATGTTCGAGACCTGATCCGCCACGATCAGGACAAGGCGGTGAAGCCCTCGGATCGCGTAGCCTGTCACCCGGCGGACCTACCCCAGGAGATGCTGGACGAGTTGGACGCTAGCATCGAGCGCGACGAGGCCGCAGGCATTCAGGCTTGGGACATGCCCGTCGTGAAATTCTAGATGAAGCTACCGAAGCCCGAAGAAGGCTTAATCATCAACTACAGCTTCCTCTGGAAGCACGAAGCCGACCAGGGCCGTGAGGAGGGGCGCAAGGATCGACCTTGCGCCGTCATCCTCGCTCACGAGAACGGCCGCGTAGCCGTCGCGCCGATCACCCACACACCGCCCAAGGGCGCAGAAGCCATCGAGATACCGGCCCAGGTGAAGCAGCAGCTCGGCCTAGACCACGAACGGTCCTGGCTCGTGACGAACCAGGCGAACCACTTCACCTGGCCGGGTCACGACATACGACCCATCAACCGACAGAACCCGGATCGCATGATCTATGGGAAGCTGCCCCCCGGCATGGCCAGAGCAGTCAAGCAGGAGGTCCGCCGCGCAGCCCGAGACCGACAGCTCGCCATGGTCGATCGAGACGAAGAGCAGAAGCCGAAGACGGATCGTCCACGTCGCTCATCGCGCGAGATCGCCGCCGAGAAGCGGGGTCGATCCAAAGGGCGCACACGCTAGAAGCGCCATAGCGGCTCCGTGAGGCCGCGGACGACTACGCGGCCCCTTTGCCCCACCGAAACCCGAACAGGCCCCTCAGGGGCGATTTCTGGGCCTCCTGGGGGGGTATGACGGCGACCTTGGCCTGAAGCTCTTCGAGCTGCGCTCGCATAGCCTGCTGTCCGTCCGCCGCCCTCTCCCGGAGGTCTTCGAGCCGGGCCTGTGTTGCCCGCCGATCTTCAGCCTCCTTGTCGAGGCGTTGGCGCAGATCGTCCACGTCGCTCGATAGCCGCTCGGTCATGCGCCGTTCCGCATCAAGCTCGGCCTGCAAGCGAACGATCTCGATCAGGTTTTCCGCGTCGGTGTTCGCCCCCTTCTGCAAGGTGTTTCCCACTGGACGCGGAGACTGGTCGTCTCCGGTCGGGGGGAACACGCGCGAGAGTTCGGACGCATCGATCATCAGCGAGCCCCGTTCGCCCTTCTCGGCGCTCAACTTCCCGCTTTTTATGGCCTTTGAGAGTGTGGATTTCGCGCGGCCACACTCCTTAGCCGCTTGGTTCAATGTGAGTTTCATGCCTGTTTCCGCCTTGTTTTCTTGGTGTTTCCCACTGGATGCGGGAGCCGGTCGTTGCCGGTCATGGTGTCCAGTGTGCCAGATTCACGAAGTCAAGCAAGCAGGCGGGGATCGGGTCACATGCGACCGTTGCAGGGGCAGGGGGACCAAGCCCTCCAACCTCAAATATCGGAGGGTCTGGTCCCCGTGCCGGGGCGTGACGCTTAGAACAGGGCGGGCTTGATCCCCGCGTCCGCGTTGACCTTGCCCTGATCGGCCGGGAGCGGTGCGACGGCTTCCAGCAGGCCGTTCAGCCAGACCACATAGGCCGGGGCGTAGTAGTTGCGGACCATGTAGGGGAGATCGTCGCCCCACTGGCCGTAGGCCATCCGCAGGCCGGTATAGACCATCTGCTGAGACGACCGCTCGACGCCGCCGAGGGAATAGCCGATCCGCATCCCGCTCGCGCGTTCCCAGCCGTAGCGACGACCGCCGACGATGATCCCGGTCTGGTCGGCCTTGACCGTGATCCTCGGGTGCGTGACGCGCCAGATGACGAAGCTCACGGCTGCGATGACCGCCAGGAAGAACAGGAACAGGACGTCGACGAAGTAGGGTTCGATGAACATTGCCCGGCGGCGGTCCCAGTCCCCGCCCGCCCAGGAGGAGACGTAGGCGAGCGGCACGCCGCCGAGCCACAGGACCACCTGTCCGACCCAGCCGAGCGCCCACCAGGTCCGCCTGGCGGTCGGGATGGTCGCCTTGAACCCCTTGCCCGCCTTGAAATGCTCCAGGACCGCGAAGCGGGGGAGAGGGCGGATGGTGACGTTCGACGGCGTCACCTCGATGGCCGGCGTGAGCCGGATCATCAAGGCCTCATACCAATCGCGATGCGCGTAGCTCATTGATCTTGCCTCCGATACTGCTTGAAATCGTCATCGAGCCATGAGGCGCGGCGCATCCAGATCGGGGCCGCACCTGGATAGAAGATCACCTGCGCGCCGGATTGCCGCGAGAAGTGGTAGGCCACCTCGTCGGCCGTCAGGAGCGGCGTCGTGGTCATCGCCGTGCTTTTGCCGTCGAAGCCCTGCGTTGCCTGCCCGACGCTGATCTGGTTGGTCGAGGTGGTCAGCGCGAGGGTCGAGCCGAGCCGGTCGGACACGTATCGCAGCGTTTTCAGGTCGTTCAGGCCGAAGGCCTGGAACAGCGAAGCGTTGCCCAGGAAGGTCTGCCACCGGACGCCATAGATCGCTTCTGCCTGCGAGAAGTCCTGCCAGATCGTGTGGATGCGAAGGCCATAGCCTGCCATCAGCCCTGCGGCGGTCTCGAGCTGCGCCATGTGGCCCAGAACGTGAACTTCATCGAGGAGCAGGAGGGCAGGGATCGATCCCTTCTCCGGGGTGGATTCCACGGCTGCCAGGAGGCGGTTCACGAACAGCCGGAAGAACCGGGCATGGAGGGTCATAAGGCCTGCCGGGAGGCAGAGGTAGATCGAGCTTCCGCCGAACTTCCAGGCCTTCAGGTCAGGCGCCCTGACGTTCCCCGAGAGGCATTCCGCCATGGGCGGCGACGACAGGAACAGGGTGTTCTGGCGAACGGTCGAGAGGACCGAACCCTGTTCGTCCGGCCCCATGCCGACCAGGGCGGCCGCCATCTCGGCCGGAACCCCCGCCGCCCGCTCCGGGGCCTCCATCATCTTGTCGAGCAGGTCGCTGAAATCGTCCGGGTGCTGATGGAGCAGGCGGCGCAGCTCGACGAGGTTGCGTGACCGGTCGTCACCGGTCGCGACCCAGGCCACGAACCCCCGGAGCACCAGGCGGGCCGTGCTGTTCCAGTGATCGTTCATGTCCTTGGCGGTCGCGATCACCAAGGCGTCGGCGATGCTATAGCAGTCATCGATAAAGCGTGGAGAGGCCGGGTCGAGATCCGCCACCGGGTTGAACCCGGCGCGCAGATCCTCGGCCACGTCGGCCACTCGGAAGGGGTCGATCACGGCCACGTCCTGGCCCAGACCCGTCGCCGCAATGCCGCGCCCCTGGCCCCGGCATTCGGCCGTCAGGGTGGCGTTCTCGCCTTTGGGATCGAGGACGCACACCGAGCCGCCATAGCGCGCCAGGTTCGGCAGGATCATCGATAGGCCCTTGCCCGCCCGCGATCCGGCGACGGTCAGCAGATGCCGGTCGTCATTGAGACTAAGGAGCCCTCCGTGGGCATCCCGGCCGACGATGACACTGGAAGGGGTATCCTGCCACTTCGGGGAACCCGTGAGCTGCGCCGGGTCCATCCAGATGCCGCGTGCGGGGCGATCCCTGGTCGAAAGCATGCGCTCCGGTAGGCCACGCGGGAGGTCCGTGAAGTCGAGACCGCTCATGCGGTGCCCACCAGGCGGAAGCCGAGCCACAGGCCCAACAGCGAGATCGCAAGCATGAGGAGGATGTCGGTCGGGGCAAAGGTCCGTCCTTCGATGAGGATCGCCGCGCAAATTGGCGCCCACAGCCCGAGGATCAGGAACGAGACACCGGCGACGATGGGGGACTGGAAGGCGTAGGCGGCGAACAGGTTGCCCAGGCCAGACAGCGGCACGATCACGATCAGCATTCGCAGCCACCGCTGCGGGACCATTTCGTAGAAGCTCCCCAGGAAGCCTTTGGCGATATGCCCGCCGATGACGAGCGTGGCGGTTTGGAACAGGACGAGCGCGACCACGACCGCCCCGACAGTCGTCAGGTGCAGCATCAGTTTTCACCGATCTTTTGGATTGAGGGTGACGGACCCGACTAATGCGGGACCGTCTGTGAGATGGGGCTACCAACCGCCGTGCAAGTAAAAAGACAGCTTGGCGGCGTTAGACCATTGCCTTGTGTCGATAGGCGTCCGGCGGCGACCGAAGATGGCCCTGAGGAACCGGGCAAATTGAGCCGCTTCGGTATGAGTTGCCGGACCCTCAGGGCCGAAAGTCACGAGTCCGGCGTCGCGTAACCGCCCGCGGTGATGCGGCCGGGCACAGGGCCGTTCGGCGTGTTGACGGTGACGGGCGAGCCGCAGCTCGGCGCGCCGGGCCGGGTCGTCTGGTAGGTGTTCCCGGCGGGGTCTTTGCGCGTGGTCATGATGGTCTCTCCTGCATGTCAGACGGCACGGAAATTCGGCCGCCTGTGCAGGTGACGTAGCATGTACCTTCGCAGAGGTAAACATGTAGCGCTACATGTTTCTAACTCTCGCTACTGAAGCCCTGGTAAGGGTCCGTTTTCTTTGCATAGATTCTTCGTCTGATCGGGAAAGACTCTCTTGGGAACGACCCTGAGCGGTCGGTAGAAGCGTTTCGAAGTCATCCGGGAAGCCCGCCTTGTAGAGCGCACGGTAGGCAGGCTCATCGAGTTGCTTGAGGTGTGGTCGAAGCAGGCCCTTGCCGAGCCAAGGCGCGTAAACCCTTCGGACGAAGGCCTCTGCTTTCTCCTTCCGGTCTGTACGCTCTTTATACAGTTCAGGCGCTTTTAACGGTAACTCGATAGTAGGTGTGCTTAGTGCAGCATTTAACAATGAGACAAACTTCGTTCTGTCTTCTGCGTCAATATTGAGAGCTGCAAGCTCACTCTCAATATGTCTTTTAAATGTATATACTAGCTCCTCTACCAAATCCCAATTATTATAATATCCATTTTCATATGGAGCAACTTCTATTTTTTCTCCCTCGGAGTAGTAGCCCGCATCTATAATTTCTTTACGTGGCCTAGAATTCATAGCGGCCACACCTGTTTTGCCTTATTAAGGTCTACTATCTTCCTTTCTTTCAGGAGGAGTCTAAATAGAAGATATATCCCTCCTTTTACCCCGGCATCCTTGTCTGTCTGCCACGATATAAAATCTTCCATATCTTGGAGTTCCGTATATCCTGGGTAGACTTCTCCTGGATATTCGCGATCCATAAGGAGATAGAAAACATGCTTTCGAAGTAACTCTAAAAACTTTTGATTATCGGCTATTCGTCCTCCGACTACGACCTTAGCCGGAGACGTAGAGAGAATCACATTAGATACCATCTGAGATATATACCAAGATACAAGCGACACTTTTTCTGTGTCTTTAATATCTTTGAAGGCCGTATTCTCTAGCTCTTTCCATCGACGTTTGATGGCTGGAAGAGATGCTAAACTGTTTAGACATGGCCTTTGAGGGTGCGCAGGGCAACTTAAACGATCTCGGTGTTCTTGATCAATCTTTGCGGGTAGCACTGCATGGTGGCCAACTTCCATAGCGGCTTCACCATGGAAAGGTTCACCTTCAACAACGAGCGCTGCTCGAATTGAGCTGTCGGCGGTAATGTGAAGATAGTTTCCTATATCTTTATAGATATCCCTTTCAAATTCCTCATTTTTGACTCTTTCGCGGATGCTGTCCGCATGTCGACCTAAGTAATCACCAATTGACGTAGCTCCAGCTTTTCCGTACATGCGAATTACCGTATTCTCAGTGATAGAATTTGCATACTTGGTGCCCATTTCATTGCGAAAAAGATCAATTATATTTGTGTCGTCGCGCCAATGCGCCGCTTCGCAATTCCGGCCAACTTTTCCGTAATGTTTACTGTGCCTATCGATACTGCGAAGCGGACCGGGGCATATGAGCATAACGCCGTCGAGCGTTTCTCCTTCGAGTAGTTCACCGATCTGACGCACGGCTAAGCGTATGTCGGCATGGTGAGCTTTGGGAACCCGTCCAGGTTGGTTGGATGGTTTATGCCGGATGCGCTCGAACTGCGCGCCGATCTTCAGGCCTTCATGGTGGGCGACGGCACAGATTACTTGGTCGCTTGCGAAGTAGACGGAGGCTAGACTTCCGTTCATGTGATGTCTCCCAGGAGGTCAACAGGTGCGATAACTTGTTGACTGACCGATGGCCAGGGTAGGGCCGGTCGGAGACTGGCAGCGTGGTTTTAGAGGTCAGGCAGGATGCGTTAACCAGCTCTTAAGGTATGGTTGTCACACTATAAAAATCAGCGAGATATGTTTATGCTATGCATAAACTCTCGGTCAGGGGGCCTAGCGCCGCCCCCCAACACCCCAGCTTGAAGGCCCCTGCGGGGCCTGGAGAGCGTGTCGCCGCTCAACCACGACCAAGGGGGCGCCCTTGGATGCGAAGGAGGATCACGAGGCCATGGCCCGCCCGA
>CAZAFU010000117.1:0-2669 GCA_964484475.1 uncultured Caulobacterales bacterium
CGAAATGGCCGAGGAGAAGGAAGCGGTCGAACAGTACGGCTCGGCCGACTCCGGTGCGTCGCTCGGCGATATCCTCGGCGCCGCGCTGAAGGATACCGACGACGCCTGAGCGTCCGTGACCTGAAGAACGAAGGAGGCCGGAGCCCTAGAGGTTCCGGCCTTTTTTTCGCCCGAAGGCCTGCCGTGCCCCCTCGCCCTCGTGAACGGTCATCTCCAGCCGTTCCGCCCGCGCAAGGTCACCCTGCCTGAGAGCGACGATGTGGGAGTAGCAGCTGTCCTTGTCGAAGTGCGCGCATGAGGGCGTCTTCTGCATCGCGACGAGGATACCGAAGACGGCCCGGTTTTTCCCGTCCTCGGCGATGATCGGCGTGCCCGAGAGGCCGGGACTCGCATCGAGATCGGCTTTCCAGAGCCGGGTGCTGAGAGGGTGGGCAGGCTCCATCCGGTAGATGAGCTGCTGGGCGTGAAGCGGCCGGCCCTTCTGCCGACCGGCGAAGACGGCTCGCATCGGAAGCGCCGGCGCACCGCCGGGCGGCAGGGCCGCGTGCGCGCGAAGGCAGGGCGTGCCCGCAAGGTCCACCCGGAAGGCAACGAGGTCATCCCGCAACCCCTGCCGGCTGTCTTCGGGTTCCGAAAGACTGTCGGTGGGAAGTGTCGCTTCGGCCCACCAGTTGAGGTTCGGCCGCGCGATCCGAAGCGCGACCACGGGGCCCTCCGCCTTCCGTTTCGCGAGGAGATGGCGGGGGAGGACGAGGTAGCGTTCCGCCGCCTCCTCCCCGCAGACGAGGACCCCGCGTCCCCTCACGCCGGTCTCTTCGGAATGGAAAAGCGCCGCGGCGACCACTGCGCCGTGCTCCTTCCTCGCCGTTCTCCGTTCGATTTCCTCCCAGCTCAGCCTGCCGATGATGCCGTCATGGTTCGGAAAGAACGAAGCCAGGACGTTCTCCGCCGAGGCGGAGGACATTGCGGACGCAAGGCAGGCAAGAAGCGCGATACGGCGGCGGGGCATGGAAGGCCTCCTGGAAATGCGGGGCGAATGTAGAGCCGTCACGGGCCAGGGCCAAACCCTTGCCCGGATTGGTGAACCCTGCCCCACGTCGGCAGGCCACTTGGCCAGTTTCGGGACATTCCGTTCATCGAGGTTAACCAAGTCTCAACGGGCATGGCTCATGGGTGCGAGATGAGCGTCGCCCTGATCCTTCTCCTGTCGAACTCGATGTTCGATGACACGCAACTGAAAGTCGACCGCGAAGGGCTGTCCGGGGCGGTCAATTTCAACCTGTCATCGGCGAGCGGGAACACCGACAACACCGTCCTCGGCGGCAGGATCCGGCTCGCGCACAAGCGGCTGAGGCTGAAGCACGTCCTGGAGGCGGGCGGGAATTATACCGAGACGACCAAGCGCTTCGACGACGGGAGGGTGGACACCGAGGTCACCCAGAACCAGTGGTTCGGGCAGTACCGGGCCGAGTACGAAACGGGCGACCGGAGCTTCGCCTTCGCCCGCACCCGCTACGAAGAAGACCAGTTCTCGGGCTTCGACAGGCGGGTCTTCGTCGGCGCCGGGATGGGCCTGACGCTGTGGTCCACCGATACCAGCGAATTCAAGATCCTGAGCGGCCCCGGCTATCAGTATGCCGAAAGGGTAAGGCCCGAAACCCCCGGTCCCGATTTCGAGCGCGTCCAGCGTTCCGCGGCCTTCTTCCTGGGCCAGGACTACCGGCAGGTCCTCAGGGAAAACGTCACCATCGAGCAGAGTTTCGATGCGACACTGGCCGAGCAGAACACGACCCTGGCATCGCAGGTCGCGCTCAAGACCGACATCACCGACAAGATCAGCTCCCGGATCGCCTATTCGATCAAGCACGAAACCCAGCCCCCCGCTGGGCGTGAGCCGACCGACACGCTTCTGACCGCATCGATCGGCTACAGTTTCTAGGCGGGCTTCCCGAGGTCGAACAGCAGGACTTCAGCTTTCTCGCCGTCCGTCAGGGAAAGCTCGCCTTCCTCGGTCAAGCCAAGGGCGTCTCCCTGCCTCAGGGTTTCGCCGTTCGCCCGGAGGCTGCCCCTCGCAACTTGCAGCCACAGGCTGCGGCCCGGCCTGGAAGCGAAGCTGATCTCCTGACCGGCGTCGAGGGTGGCGGCGTAGACGTCGGCGGGGGCCAGGGTCTTTATCGATCCGTCGCGTCCGTCCTCGGAAACGAAGAGTTTGAGCTTTCCGTCCTTGGACCCAGGAGCGAGGTCCAGGGTCTCGTAGCGCGGGGTTGCGCCCCTGACCTTCGGCATCAGCCAGACCTGCAGCAGGCGTACCGGGTCTTCGCGGCTCGGGTTGAACTCCGAGTGCTGCACTCCGGTGCCGGCGGTCATGTACTGGACCCCGCCGCCCTCGACCACGGAACCGTTCCCCATCGAGTCGCGGTGCTCGAGAGCCCCGTCGAGGACGTAGGAAAAGATCTCGAAGTCGGCGTGGGGATGCATGGGAAAGCCCCGGCCCGGCGCCACGATATCGTCGTTGATGACTCGCAGGGCCTCGAAATGCACCCAGGACGGATCATGGTAGCCTGCGAAACTGAAGCTGTGCGCGGATTTGAGCCAGCCGTGGTCGAAATGACCGCGATCCTCCGAGCGGCGGATGATCTGTCTGGGCGTCCGCGTCTCAAATGTGGCGC